>NZ_BSTC01000001.1:600868-940270 GCF_030269305.1 Kineosporia sp. NBRC 101731 | reverse complement strand
AGGCCGGCATCCGCACGACGCGGGCACCGGCCTCTCCCCGAAGATCAGGCGCTCGGAACTCTCTCTGATTCCTGTTCCCGTGCGTCCCGTACGTCCTCCTGTGTAGTGCTCTCCCGGGCCGAACGGTCCGGTGCGATCTGCCGGGAGGACGAGGTGCTGGACGGAGCGGTGGCGTCACCCGACGATGCGGTACCGGTCTCGGCGGCATGCACCCCCGCGGTGGCGGTCGGCGAGGTGATCGGGTTCGGCCAGGACCTGGAGGGCCGATCATCCGAGGCCAGTTCTACGGAGACGGCCGCCGGGGTCGGCTCAGGAACGGTCCGCTGCACCGGCATGGTCGTGGACTCCGGCATGGCGGAGATGTCGGGCGTGGCCACGGCCGGGGACCAGGCCTCCTTCGCCGTCGTGTTCGCGGTGGTCGTGCCTGGACCGGTCGACGAGGCCGTGCTCGACCGCTTGACGACCGTCCCGGACGAGGCCGAGCGCTGGGCAACCGTCCCGGCCGAGGCCGACCTCTTCGCGACGGTTGCTGGCCTGGACAACCGCTTCGCTACCGTCCCGACCGAGGCCGACCTCTTCGCAACCGTCCCGGCCGAAGCTGACCTCTTGGCAACCGTCCCGGCCGAGGCCGGTGTGGCGGTGGATGACTTCACCGACGGACGACCGGTGCTCGCGTCCTTCGTGGCCGGACCCGTGGCGTCGGTCTTGCGCGGAGCAGGACGTGCGGCGTCGGTCTTTCTGGCAACAGTCGTCACCGCCGAACGGGATGAGGCAGTCTTCCCGGCCGTGCTCCTGGCGGTCCGACTCGCAGCGCCGGTGGCCCTTCCGCCGCCGGTCTTCATCGCCGAACGGGATGAAGAGGGCTTCCCGGCCGTAGCCTGGGTGGCCTGACCCGTGGTGGCTGTTTTCCTGGTAGCCGTCTTCCTCGTCGGGGCCTTCGCGACAGAACCCGTGGTAGTCGTCCTCTTTGTCGCGGTCCTGACCGCCGGACTCGTCGTGACCGACTTCGTGACAGCTGCTTGAGCGGATCGTTGCGCGGTGGCGGTCTTCCCCGCTGCTGTCTTCGCAGCCGGACGCGCCGGGGCCGACTTCCTCACCGGCCCTTTCGTGGCCGGACGAGTGGCGGATGTCTTCCTCGTCGCCATCTTGGCGGCCGGACGCGTCGCGGGCATCTTCTTCGCCGTCGCCGTCTTGGCGGCCGGACGCGATGTGACCGTCTTGCCGGCCGCCGCTGTCGCCGTCGAACGCGTGGTCCTCTGGGCCGACGCACGCGGGGTAGACGTCCTCGCCGCTACGCGTGGAGCGGCGGTCTTCCGGGCCGCAGGAGTCCGTGCAGCCGTCCTCGTTGCCGGCGTCTTCGCTGCCGGACGAGTCGTGGCGGTCTCCCTCACGACGGTCTTCGTCGCAGCTCGCGTCGCAGTGGTCTTTCTCAGCGCGGTCTTCGTTGCCGCGGTCTTCGCTGCGGCCGTCTTCGCTGCCGCCGACTTCGCTGCCGCCGACTTCGCTGCCGGACGAGTCGTGGCGGTCTTCCTCACGACGGTCTTCGTCGCAGCTCGCGTCGCAGTGGTCTTTCTCGGCGCGGTCTTCGCTGCCGAGCCGGGGGTGCTCCTCGCCGTCGCCGGGGCGGCCGGGCGCGTGCTCGCTGTCTTCCGCGTCGTCGCCGGACGCGTACTCGCCGTCTTGCGCGTCGCCGCCGGACGCGCGCCCGCTGCATTCCGCGTAGTCGTCACCGCGGGACGAGTGGTCGCTGCCTTCCGCGTGGTCGGCTTCGTGGCTGACGGCTTCGCCGCCGAACGCGGCGTGACCGTCTTCTTCGCAGCAGCCTTGGAGACGGTCTTCTTGACCGCTGCCTGCTTGACGGGACGGGTGCTTGCTGCCTTACGAGCGGTCGGGCTAGCGGCCGTCGCGGTCCTCTTCGCCGTCGCAGCCTTCGTCGCCGTCTTCTTCGCCGTCTTCGTTGCCGTCGCGGCCTTCGTTGCGGTCTTCTTCGCCGTCGCAGCCTTCGTCGCCGTCTTCTTCGCCGTCTTCGTTGCCGTCGCGGTCTTCGTTGCGGTCTTCTTCGCCGTTGCCGTCTTCTTCGCCGTCGCTGCCCTGCCCGCAGACGTCTTGACAACCGAACGCGTAGTGGCAGTGGCCTTCTTCGTCGCCGGCGCCTTGCTCCCCGGCCTGGCCGTCGTGGTCTTCGCGGCCGAGCGCGCCGTCGTCGCTTTCTTCGCAGCTGTGGTCGCTGGCGCGGGCGCGGCCGTGGTGGCCGCTGCCTTGCGGGTCGTGGTCCTGGGGGTGACGGCCCGGCGGGTGGATGTCGCACCCGATGCGGTCGTCCGGCGCGAGGTGGTCGTCGTGCGAGCAGTCTTCTTCGCGGCAACCGGCCGGGTGGCCGGGCGCGGGGTGGAGGTCTTCTTCGCCGCCGGGCGGGCCGTGCTCCGCGGGGTGGCGGCCGACTTCGCCGCGGCCACAGCTCGCTTCGGGGTGGAGGTGCGCTTCGGCACCGGCCGGGCGACCCGGTCGCCGGCCGGCTTCGTCGCCGCAGTGGTGTTATTCGAGGGCACTGTGCCTCCTGGGTGGTATCCGGGCGTTCATCCGGATTCTGCGTGGCTTGAGCGACATGACGTCGCGCCACTACATCGGCGGCTTGACAAGCCGCTTTAACCCGTTCGGGAGATGTTTCAGCTCGTGATGTCTTTGCGATCGAAGTGCCACCAGGCCCAGGCGAGCAGCACCGCGCTGTACCCGATCGACCAAAGTGCGCCTCTCACCATGGCATTCCAGATCAGTTCGGAACTGAGGACGTCGGTCCAGGCAAGGGAGTAGTGGGTGGGCAGGAAACGCCGCCAGTCGCCGAGAGCCGTGATGGAGTCAAGGATGTTGGAGAGGATCACCAGCATCACGGCACCGCCCACGGCACCCAGCGGAGCATCCGTGTAGACCCCGACGAGGAAGGCGAGCGCGGCCACGAACAGCAGGGACACCGCGATGTAGCCGACCGCGATCGCCAGTCGCACAGCCAGTTCCGAGCCCTCGATGGTTCCGCCGAGCGGGGTCTTCAGGGGTGACCAGCCGTAGAAGACCCCACCGACGAGATAGGTCACGGCGGGCAGCAGCACCAGGGCGAAGAGGCAATACCCCAGCGCCACCGTGAGTTTCCGGCGCAGCAGCACGGAACGGGGTACGGGGACGGCCAGCAGGTAGCGCAGGCTCGACCAGCTCGCCTCGCTGGCCACGGTGTCGCCGGCGAACAGGGCCACGATCACGACGAGCAGGAAGCCCGAGCTGACGAACAGCGTGAAGACCGTGAAGTTCGCGGCGCCACTGGTGGCCAGGTCGACGAGGGCGGTCTGCGGGTTGCCGTTGCCGGGCTCACCGAAACTGAAGGCGGCGACCAGGATGAACGGCAGCACGACGAGGAAACCGAGCGAGATCTGGGTGCGCCGCCGGGTGAGCTGACGCCGGGCCTCGACCCGCAGGCCGAGGGTGCGCCGGGCGCTGTAACCCGGTGCGGAACCGTCGGGTGACACCACATCTGAGGGCGGGGGCAGGTGCTCCAGCCCTTCCGAATGACCGGTCGCGGGCATCAGGCCTCCTCCCCCACCAGAGCCAGGAACGTCTCTTCCAGGCCGCGCGACGGCGCCACCCGGGAGACCGCGACCCCGGCCAGCACCAGGTCCCGCACCAGGTCGGCGCGAGCCTGCAGGTCGGCGCGCACGACGAGAACTCCGTCGACGACGCGGACCTCGTCCACCCCCGCGACCGCCTTCGCTACCTCGGCCCCCTTCAACAGCGAGTCCACCTCGACCGTGACCGACGCGCCGTCACCGACCAACTCGTCCACGCGTCCGTGGGCCACCAGCCGCCCGGCGGCCATGACGACCACGTGACTGCACGACTGCTCGACCTCGGCGAGCAGGTGGCTGGACACCACCACGGTGCGTCCGGTGGCCGCGTAACGGCCGAGCACCTCGCGCATCTCGCGGATCTGCGGCGGATCGAGCCCGTTCGTGGGCTCGTCGAGCACCAGCAGGTCGGGCAGGCCGAGCATGGCCTGGGCGATGGCCAGCCGCTGCCGCATGCCCTGGCTGTAGGTGCGCACCTTGCGGTCCACGTCGTCGCCCAGACCGGCGATCTCCAGCGCCACCTCGAGGTACGGATCGGCCGTGCGCCCCGTGGAACGCCAGTACAGGGACAGGTTGTCGCGGCCCGACAGGTGCGGCAGGAATCCCGGGCCCTCGATGAACGAACCCAGCCGCGACAGCACCGGAGCCCCGGGCCGCACCTCGTGGCCGAAGATCCGGATACGCCCCTCCGAGGGCAGGATCAGGCCCATCAGCATGCGCAGTGTGGTCGTCTTACCGGCGCCGTTCGGGCCGAGAAGCCCCAGTACCTGGCCCCGTTCGACCCGGAAACTCAGGTCGCTGACCGCGCGGAACCCGTCACCGTAGGCCTTGCCCAGCCCCTCGATCGCGATGGGTGTGTCGGTCAGTGTCCCGTCGGGTTTCCCACTGAGTTTGCGTCGATGGAGGACGAGGAACAGCAGCAGGATCAGGGCCACCCCACCGGCCACACCGATCACGCCGCCCCAGGGCACCGCCGAACCGGCGTCGGTCACCGTGAACCGGGCCTGCGGGATCGTCAGCATCCCGTCGCCGGCCAGGGACACCCGATACAGGCGCGCTTCCTGGGGCATGGCGTAGGCCTGATCGGTGGTACTCAGCACCACCCGAAGCCGGTGGCCGGCCGGGATGTCCCGCACCACCGAGGGCAGGTCGATCGTCACATCCTGAGTCGAGCCGGCGCCGAGTCCGGTCACCCGGATCGGCGCGACGAGCTGCGAGGGAAGAGTGGTGCCGCCGTCCTCGTCCACGTCGACGACCGAGGCGAACAGGGTGGCTTCCTTCGCGGACGAGGCGATGCCGACCGTCACCCGGGGCGAGCCGGTGACGGTGAGGGCCCGGGTCAGCGGCTCGGTCTGGAACGTCGCCGACTCACCGGGCAGAGCGTTCAGGTTGAGGGAAGAACCGGTCGACCCCAGCGCACTCAGCAACGCCCCGGCTCCCGGCAGCGAGGTGATGGCCGCGGGCGTCGCACCGGGCGGGGCCAGGGCGAACTGACCGGCGCCACTCAGCTTCAGCTGGGTGAGCGGGGCGCTGCTCTCCCGGACCCGACCCGACGCGTCCCGTGAGGGCACCCCCGGTGCCAGCGTCGACGTCCTCAATTGGGAGGTAGGTGCGGTGGTGTCGGAGGCGAGCGCACCGGAGGCCACCTCGACCTGAAAACCGGGTGTGCCGGCGAGCGAACCCCCCGAGAGCGCGGAGTCGAGGAAATCGGCCACGACGGGGCGCAGTGGTTCGGTGTCGAAGCCCGCGTCGTGCCCGCCGGTGTCCCAGTACAGCTTCACGTCGCCACCCGCCGCCGCGATGGCCCGGGCGTTCGCGTCGGCCTCGGAGAGCGGGAACAGGGAGTCCTGCTGCCCCTGGATCAGCAGCGACGGGACGGTGATCTTCGAGGCGACCCGCGCCGGGCTGGACTTCCCGAGCAGGTCGAGCAGGTCGGCCGTGGGCTCGCCGGTGGTCGCGGTCTGCACGTAGCCTTGGCAGAGGTCTTCGGCCAGGCGCCCGCACAGGGCCTGCTGGGTGTCGCCCTCGGCGAGGTTCTTCAGCTGGTCGGCCGACGGTGTGGTGCCCAGGGAACCCCCGGATCCGATCAGCGTGGAGCCGAGCAGCGAGGCCGTCCACTGCTTCTTGAAGACGCCGGTCCCGCCGGTTTTCGTGGGCTGTGGGAACAGGGCCTGCCGCAGGTCGTTCCAGGTGATCATCGGGACGATCGCGTCGACCCGGTCGTCGGTGCCCGCGAGCATCAGGGCCAGCGCGCCGCCGTAGGAGGCACCGACCACGCCGACCACCGGGTCACCGCTGCGGTCGGTCTGCACCTCAGGACGCCCGGCGAGCTGGTCGAGCATCCGCTGCCCGTCCTTCACCTCGTAGTCCGGGCTGTCGAGGTGGATCAGCCCGCCGGAGGAACCCATCCCGCGAGCGCTGTAGGTGAGCACCACGTAGCCACGCTCGGCGAGGTCTTCGGCATCACTCACGACGCTGGCCTTGCTCCCGCCGAAACCGTGGGCGAGCAGCACCGCGGGGGCCGGGGTGCGTTCGGGCAGATAGAGCGTGGCGTCCAGGTCGACCGGGTCACCGTCGCTCTCGGGGGTGCCGCTGACCTGGAGGTTCTGCTGCGTGAAGCCGGCCTCGGAGGAACCGGCGCGGGCCCCGGCGAACCAGATGGCGAGCACCACCACCAAGAGCAGCGGCAGCAGGATCCGGCGGGAGCGTAATCGGGCGGCCAACCGGGACTCCTGCTCCTACGGGTATGGATGCAGAGCCAAACTACGGCACGGGCCGCCGGCCGCGAGGCCGACGACCCGTACGGGGTACCGCAGGTCAGGGCGTGCTCTGCTCCTGCACCTGGGCGTCGGCACCGGCGTCACCGGTGTCGGCGCTGCCGTCAGCACTACCGTCGGCGCTGCCGTCGGTGGGGGCGTCGGTGCTCTGCGTCTGGTCGGTCGGCTGCACGTCGCCGCTACCCGTGTCGGGAGCGGTGTCGGTGGCGGTCGGCGCCACCGTCTCGGTCGGCGCCACGGTCTCGGTCGGGACCACCGTCTCGCTGTCGGTCGCGGTCGGCGCGGCGGACTCGGTCGGGGTGACGGCCTCACTGGGGGTAGCGGACTCGGTCGGGGTGGAGGTGTCGTCGTCCGTGCTGTCGCTGTTCACGAACTTGCTGATCGTGGTGGTGCCTTTCTTACCACCCGAAAGCGGTCGATCGATAGCGGTTTCCGTACCCTGAATGACGACCAGGGCGATCAGGAAGCCGGCCAGGGAGATTCCGGTCAGCAGGAAACCCGGCTTTTTCCACCAGATTTGCTCCTGCGGCTCAGCCCGGCGGGCACTCGCGCGACCGGCAGCACCCGACGCCCGGTAGGTCTGGGAGCGGTGTTCGGCCTGCGGCTGATAAGCCCCCTGCACGCGCGTGTGCTGCTGGTACGACGGGTTGCCACCCGCGCCGGTGACCGGCGGCATCATCCGCGTAGCATCGTCGCCGACCGGGTTCATCACCTGGGTCTCGTCGTTGATCGGCACCTGCATGTGCTCGACGTCGACGTGACGGGTGTCTTCGGAACCCACCCGGTTCAGCGAGTCGGCGACCGGCAGCCCCGCCGGGCCGTTCATCCGGTGAATGCTCTCGGCCTGTGGCATGTCACCCGGGAATCGCTGCACGACAACGGCAGTCGTGGTCGCGACGACCTTGTGCGCCTTACCCAGAGTGTCGCTGTAGAAAGCACCGGCCACCGTCGACACGACGGACCCGAACGCGGCGCCCGCGATGGTGCCACCGACCCCGAAGTACGAGGCGGCGATGGCGGAGGTCACCGCAGCACCCGCACTGGCGCTGACCTGGATGACGTTGACGGGGAGCTTGGGCTTCTTCGGTTCTTCGGTCTCGCCGACCGGCCCGGGATCCCGCCCGTGATGAGCGGTCGTCGATCCGTGGTCACCGGCGCTTCGCGGCGGATACTGTCTGTCGGTCATTGATCTCCGGTCTTACGCAGTCGGCCAGCGAACAGTTTCTCCCATTCGATACCCGCCGCGCGAACCGGAACGCCCATTATTCGCCAGTTTTCAGCAAAGTCTCAGCGTTACAGTGATTTACGACAAAGATCAGAGCCCGCCGAACGCCCCTCGCCGGGAGCTTCGCGAACCCCTCGGATGCGACCCGGGACCTACCGTGATCAGGCCGGACCCGTGATCGCCAATCCCACCTGCGGAACCTGGGATTCGGCGATCGATGCAGTCTGCGTGCAGCACGAGAATTACGTCACTCGAAGGCCCTCGGACAGCCCTCGGACAGCCCTCGGACGCCCTTGCACGCAGAGTCTTTACATGATCGCGAGGCACGCTTTGCACGACATGCCGATGAGATGCGACATGCCGATGAGATCTGGTGCGGACCGGCGGGACGGTCCCGTCCGTTCCAGGACCACCGGAATCTCACCGGAGGACCACCGGCCCGCACGCCGATACTGCACGAGTGGGCTGACACGATCGTGAATCTCCCCTGAACCCACCCGTGACATCGGTACGTTTACGTCCGATGACACTCCGTCAGGACGTTCCCTCTCGTCTTGCGATTCGGCTCCTCGGCCCGCTGGACGTCACCGACGACGGAACATCAGTCACTCTCGGTGGCCGCCAATCACGGGCCGTATTCATTCTGCTCGCTCTGTCGGCCCGCACCCCGATCTCGACCGAGCGCCTCATCGATCAGCTGTGGGACGAGGCGGCGCCCCGGGGCGCCGTCAACACCATGCAGGTCTACGTGTCCCGGTTGCGCCGGGTACTGGGCCCCGACTCGGTGCTGCGCAGCACCTCGCAGGGCTATCTGCTCGACGTGCCGGCCGAGGCCATCGACCTGCACCGCTTCGAGCAGGCCGCGGCCACCGGGCAGGCCGCGCTGGCGGCCGGCGACCCCCGGTCCGCCGCCCGCGAGTTGCGGGCGGCCCTCGGCCTCTGGCGCGGGCCCGCCCTGACCGACCTGACCAGCAGCATCGGTGAGGTGCACCGGGTCCGGCTGGAAGGTCAGCGGCTGTCGGCGCTGGCAGCCCGGCTGGACGCCGACGCGGCCCTCGGCCTGGACGCCGCGATCGTGCCCGAGCTGCAGGAACTGGTGCGCAGCCACCCGCTGGACGAACGTTTCACCGGCCAGCTGATGACGGCGCTCTACCGGTCCGGACGGCAGGCCGACGCGCTGGCCGCCTTCTCCGCGGCCCAGCGCCGTCTGGACGAGGAGCTGGGGGTGGATCCCTCTCCCGCACTGCGTGACCTGCAGGCCGAGGTGCTGCGCCACGCGACCTCCCTGACCCCGGCCCGCCGCCGCAGTCCCCCGCGTCCCCGCACCGGCTTGATCGGCCGCGACCCCGAACTCCGGGCCGCCCACGACCTGCTGGCCCGCGGCACCCGGCTGATCACGGTGATCGGGCCGGGCGGGATCGGGAAGACCCGGCTGGCTCTGGAGATCGCCCACCGCACGGCTCCGGGGCGCCGCACGGTGCTGACCGGCCTGGACGGCGTGCGGGGCCCCGAGGAACTACTGACCGCGATCGGCCGCGCCCTGGGGCACAGCGGCCGCCAGGAAAGGCCGCTGCCCGAGCTCGTGGCGGCGGCGCTGGACGAGGAGCCGACGCTGCTCGTGCTGGACGAGATGGAGCAGGCCCCGCCCTCGGCCGCCGGGGTGGTGGCCGAGCTGCTCGACCGGGCCGGCTCGCTGAGTGTGCTGACCACGAGCCGCACGGCGCTGCGCCTGCGCGGCGAACACCTGCTGCCCGTCCCCCCGCTGGCCCCGCCCGACGCCGTGCGGCTGTTCCGCGACCGGGCCGCGGCCGTGCTGCCCGGCTTCGAGGTGAGCAGTGTGAACGCGGACGAGGTGGGCGCGGTCTGCGACCTGCTCGACGGGCACCCGCTGGCGATCGAGCTGGCCGCGGCCCGCATCCGCACCCTGTCCCCGGAGGAGATGCGGCGGCGCCTGCGCCCGGCCGGACGGCTGGAGCTGCTCCGGCACGGCCCGTCCGACCTGCCCGAACGCCAGCGCAGCCTGCAGGCCCTGCTGGACGAGGCGATGGCCCGGCTGCCCGATCGGAGCGTGCGGCTGCTGGCCGACCTGTCGGTGTTCAGCGGCGGCTGGACCCTCGAGGCCATGGAGGCGGTGTGCGAGGCCGGGGCCCTGGCCGAGCTGGACCGTCTCGTCGATCACAGCCTGGTGCTGGCCGACGGTTCCGGTCGCTTCGGCATGCTCGCCACGATCCGCGAGTACGCCGCCCAGATGCTGGCGGCCCGGCCTCCCGAGCAGCGCCGGGCCGTCTCCGACCGGCACGCGCGGTACTTCGCCGGCCTGGCCCGCCAGGCCGCCGACGAGCCCGGCCGCAACCCCGACTCCCCGGTGCTGCTGGCCCTGGAGTCGGAGTCGGCCAACCTGACCGCCGCCCTGGAGCACGCGGCCACGGCCCGCGACGGCAGCCTGCTGGTGGGCCTGGTGCTGAGTCTGCTCGGCCACTGGTTCTACACCGGACGTCTGCGGCAGGCCGACCACTGGGTGGAGGCCGCGCGGGGCGCCGCCACCTCCGAGCACGAGCGCGCCCGGCTGCTGCTGATGGCGGGCAACCTGGCGCTGGTCGGCGCCGACCTGGAACGGGCGCAGCCCGCCCTGAACGGCGCCTACCAGGCCGCCCGCGCGATCGACGACGGCGAGCTGACCGCCCGCACCCTGGCCGCCCGCTCGGTCGCCGCCCGGTACTCCGGTCTGCCCGCCCACGCCCTGACCCTGGTCGAGGAGGCGCTGCTGGCCGCCCGCCGGGCCGGGGCCTGGGCCCTGGTGGTGCGGCTGGGCAACGAGCACGGTGAGCTGCTCGACGAGACCGGGCACCCGGACGCGGCCGAGTCGCTGTTCGAGTCGTTCCGGGCCTGGTCGCAGGTCGAGCAGGCCTCGAGCAACCTGGCCGTGGCACTGGTGAACCTGGCCGCGGTGGCCGCCGACCAGGACGACGCGGTCCGCGCGAGCAATCTGCTGGCCGAGGCGGCGGCCGCGGCCGGCAGTGGGCAGTCGGTGCCTCTGCGGGCCGACGTCCTGGCCGGCACCGGCCTGGTGCAGCTGCGGCTGGGCGGGCCGGACGCGGCGGGCACGGCGCTACGGGCCGCGCTGCCGCTGATGTACGAGGCCGGGCAGCTGATCACCCTGCCCGACACCGTCAGCCTGCTCGGGGCGGTCGCGCTGGCTGAGGGTGACCGGCGTGCGGCCGTGCGCTTGCTGGCGACCGGCCGGGCCTGGCGGGAGGCGCGGGGTATGGCGGTGGTGGGCCGGCTGACCCGCGAGGTGCTGGCTGCCACCGAGGCCGAGCTGGAGCGCACCGGCCCGGGTCGGCACGACCTGATCGACACCGAGACCGGGGCTGCGGTGCCTTTCGCGGTGCTGACCGGGCTCGGCGCACCGGCCTCCTGGGGCACCGCCTGGGTGCGGGGCGCACCCCCCGAGGAACCCCGATTCGTCCCACATGTCGGACTGGTTGTTCAGATCCCGGAACCGGGAGCACCGGCACCTCGGATTCTTCACCAACGGATGACCCTCCCGGACGACGAGGAGCTTGCGGCAGACTCAAGCCCATGAGCGACGATTCCGCCCCGCCCCAGAGCCCCAGCGAGGCCGACGTCCAGCAGATGGTGGACGCCGATCACCGGGAGCCCGATGTCGGTCAGTTCGCCGGTGGCGTGGCCTCCGACGAGCAGCACACAGCCCTGCGGGCCTCGGTCCGGCAGCTCTCCACCCTGCTCGGCGAGGCCCTGACCCGGCACGAGGGCCCCGAGCTGCTGGCCCTGGTCGAACAGGTCCGGGTGCTGGCCCGGCAGCCCGACGACGGTGAGCTCCACACCCTGCTGAGCGGTCTGGACGACCCGACCGCGATCGTGCTGGGCCGGGCCTTCACCGCCTACTTCCAGCTGGCCAACATCACCGAGCAGCTGCACCGCTGGCAGGAGCTGACGGCCCGCCCCGAGGGCCCGCTGCAGGCCACGGTCGGCCGGATCGGCAAGGCCATCGACTCCGGCGACATCGACCCGGAACTGGTCAAGGAGATCCTGGCCCGGGTCGAGCTGCGACCGGTGTTCACCGCGCACCCCACCGAGGCCAGCCGCCGCTCGGTGCTCGACCTGCTGCGCAAGATCGCCGACCTGATCCTCGAGCAGGAAGACCCGCGCGGGCGGGCCGTCGACGTGTCCCGGACCCACCGCCGGCTGGCCGAGCTGGTCGACCTGCTCTGGCAGACCGACGAACTGCGCACCGAGCGGCCCAAGCCGACCGACGAGGCCCGCACGGCGATCTACTACCTGCAGACCCTCACCGCCCAGGTCGTGCCCGACCTGCTGGAGGAGCTCGACCTGCAGCTGGCCGGGATCGGCATCGAGCTGCCCGCCGGCGCCCGGCCGCTGCGCTTCGGCACCTGGGCCGGCGGCGACCGGGACGGCAACCCGAACGTCACCCCCCAGGTCACGCTCGACGTGCTCGGCCTGCAGCACGACTTCGGCCTGCGCGAGCTGATCTCGGCGGTCGACGAACTGGTGCTCGACCTGGCCTCGTCCACCCGCGTCGTCTCGGTCAGCGACGAGCTGAAGACCAGCCTGGAGGCCGACCGCCTGGCCCTGCCGGGCGCCTACGCGGCCTTCATCGGGCTGAACTACGAGGAGCCCTACCGGCTCAAGCTCAGCTACATCCGGGTGCGTCTGTCCCGCACCCGCGACCGGCTGGACAACGGCACCCCGCACGAGCCCGGCCGCGACTACCTGGGATTCGACGAGGTCATCGCCGACCTGGAACTGATCCGCGACTCGCTGCTGGCCCACGACGGCGCCCTGATCGCCAACGGCCCGGTGCTGCGCCTGCTGCGCACCGCCGTGGCCGTCGGGATGGGCATGGCCACGCTCGACATCCGCGAGCACGCCGGCCGGCACCACGCCGCCCTGGCCACGCTGTTCGACCGGCTGGGGGAGCTCGAGCAGCCCTACGCCGAACTGGAACGGCCCACCCGGATCCAGGTGCTGTCCAAGGAGCTCGCCCACCGCCGCCCCCTGATCGGCGCGGGCGTGGACACCCTCCCCCAGCCCGCCGCGGGCGTCCTCGATCTGTTCCACACCATCCGCCGGGCCCTGCAGAAGTTCGGCCCCGACGTGATCGAGAGCTACATCGTCTCGATGGCGCAGGACATCGACGACATCCTGGCCGTGGTCGTGCTGGCCCGGGAGGCCGGGCTGGTCGACACCGGCAGCGACGAGGCCCCGGCCTGGGCGAAGATCGGCTTCGTGCCGCTCTTCGAGACGGTGACCGAGCTCGAGGCCGCCGGCCCGCTGATGGACGCGCTGCTCTCCGACGCCGCCTACCGCCGGGTGGTCACCGCCCGCGGCGAGGTCCAGGAGATCATGCTGGGCTACTCGGACAGCTCCAAGGACGCCGGGATCGCGGCCTCCCAGTGGCAGATCCACCGCGCCCAGCGGGCGCTGCGCGACGTCGCCGCCCAGCACGGCGTGGTGCTGCGGCTGTTCCACGGCCGCGGCGGCTCGGTCGGACGCGGGGGTGGCCCGACCGGCGAGGCGATCCTGTCCCAGCCGTACGGCAGCCTGAACGGGCCGATCAAGGTCACCGAGCAGGGCGAGGTGATCTCGGACAAGTACACACTGCCGCAGCTGGGCCGCGAGAACATCGAGCTCGCGCTCGCCGCGGTGCTGGAAGCCTCGGTGCTGCACCGCACCTCGCGCCTTCCGGACGACGTGCTGAACGGCTGGAACAGCACCATGGACCTGGTCGCCGGATCGGCCCAGGTCGCCTACCGGTCGCTGGTGCGTGACCCGCTGCTGGTGCCGTTCTTCGTCACCGCCACCCCGGTGGACGAGCTGGGCAACCTGAACATCGGTTCCCGGCCCTCGCGCCGGCCCGGTGGCCCGGGTGGTCTCGACGATCTGCGGGCCATTCCGTGGGTGTTCGGCTGGACCCAGTCGCGGATGAACCTGCCCGGCTGGTTCGGGGTCGGCAGCGGCCTGGCGGCGGCCCGGGAGGACGGCCGCGAGGACACGCTCAAGCAGATGTACGGCTCCTGGCACTTCTTCCGCACGTTCCTGTCGAACGTGCAGATGACGCTGGCGAAGACCGACCTGCAGATCGCCGGTCGCTACGTGCGCACGCTGGTGGGCGACGGCCCGAACCCGGAGGCCGCCAAGCTCTTCGCCGTGATCGAGGCCGAGCACGAGCGCACGGTGCAGGAGGTGCTGCGGGTCACCGGGCGCGACCAGCTGCTCGCCGCGTCGCCCGTGCTGCGCCGCACGCTGGAGCTGCGTGACACCTACCTGGCTCCGCTGCACGCCCTGCAGATCTCGCTGCTGGCCCGCTCGCGTCAGGCCTCGGCATCAGGCATCACGCCCGACCCGGATCTGCAGCGGGCACTGCTGCTCACGATCAACGGCATCGCCGCCGGGCTGCGCAACACCGGCTGATCGGTTCCCCGGTGGACGCGTGTCCTCGAGTTCCGGAAAAGAGAACTTGAGGACGCGCGTCCTCGCTCGGGGTTCAAGCTCGGCACCTCACGATCCGATCCCCTGACGAGTGGCGCTGCGCGCCACTACAGACTGGGGAATGGGGAATCCGTGGTGTTGGGCAGAAGGCGCGCCGGCGGGACAACAGAGTTCACCGCGCCTCGTGACGTGGAGACGTACGCGGAGGTCATCGAGGCGCTGGAGTCGGTGACCAACGAGGAGAGCGCCTACCGCATCTCGGTGGACGCGTTCGTGCGGGCCAGCGGCGTGGACTACGGCGCCGCCTGGCTGCTGGACGAGGGCGAGCTCCGGCTGATCCACGAGTCGGGCAAGATCGCGGGCGCCATGTCGGCAGCCTTCCCGGGCAAGCGCAATTCGGTGGACGCCAGCCTGGTCGGCCGCGCCTA
Organism: Kineosporia sp. NBRC 101731; assembly: GCF_030269305.1. NCBI lineage: Bacteria > Bacillati > Actinomycetota > Actinomycetes > Kineosporiales > Kineosporiaceae > Kineosporia > Kineosporia sp. NBRC 101731. The sequence continues at coordinate 925,755 of NZ_BSTC01000001.1, read as the reverse complement.
CCGTTCCGGTGACACGATCTTCGTCGACGACCTGAACACCGCGACCGGATCGGTCCGGGCCCAGGCCGCGGAGAAGCTCGGCATGGTGGCCGGCATGTTCTACCCGGTCCGCAACCAGGGCCAGGTCCGTGGCGTGCTGGAGTACTTCTGTTCCACCCCGATCGCCCCGAATCCCGGCCGCCGCGAGAAGATCGTCGAGATCGCCAAACTCGCCGACATGGCGGTGTACCGGGCGATCGCCCAGGCCCAGCTGCAGGAGGTCGCCGACGACCGGCTGGCCGTCACCGAGGTGGTCAGCACCCTGAACCAGGTCGTCGACGAGGCCGGCTGCACCCGGGCGGCCCTGGAGGCCGTACGCGCCTCGTTCGGCTGGGCCTACGGCTCCTTCTGGGCCATTGCCGAGGGCGAGGACGTCTTGCGGTTCGAGCTGGAGTCGGGATCCGCCGGCGACGAGTTCCGCCAGGTCACCCTGGCCGCGAGCTTCGCAGAGGGGGTGGGCCTCTCGGGCCGCGCCTGGCGGGCGCGCGACCTGGTCTTCGTGAAGAACCTGGCCGACCTGACCGACTGCGTGCGGGCTCCCGCCGCGGGCCGGGCCGGGGTGAAGTCGGGCATCTGCTTCCCGATCATCATCGCCGGCCGGGTGATCGGCACGATGGATTTCTTCACCACCGAGACGATCGAGCTGTCCGAGTCGCGGATGGGCGCCCTGCGCAACGTGCAGCAGCTGGTCTCCCAGCGGCTGGAGTCACTCCGCCGGGCCGAGTCCGAGAAATCCGGCGCCCGAGCTCTTTTCGAAACGGTTCAGCAGCTGCGCGGCGCCACCCAGGACGCCACCCGGGTGGCCGGCGAGGCCGTGGACCGGGCCGGGGCGATGACCGGCGAGGTGGAGAGCCTGGGTGCGGCGTCCGCGGCGATCGGCGACGTCATCAAGATCATCTCCAGCATTGCCGACCAGACGAACCTCCTGGCCCTGAACGCCACGATCGAGGCGGCCCGGGCCGGGGACGCCGGTAAGGGCTTCGCCGTGGTCGCGGACGAGGTGAAGCAGCTGGCCCAGGAGACTGCCCGAGCCACGGGACAGGTGTCCGACCAGATCGCCGCGATCCAGACGAACGCCCGCTCCGTGGCCACCGGCATCCAGAGCACCAGCGAGATCATCGGCCAGATGGACTCGGTGCAGAACCGGATCCAGGAGATCCTGGAGATCCAGGCCCGGATGGCTCAAGAACTCGAGTCGTCCTGAAGAGGCTTCCACAGGGAGAGCGAGAACCGGCCGTCCGGGTCGGTCCACCAGCCCTCCGGGGTGAAACCAGCCGTTGTGAGCTCTTCTTCGAGGCAGTTACGGGTGAACTTGGCGGAGATCTCGGTGCGTAGTTCCTCGCCCGCGCCGAACTCGACAGTGAGGTCGAGATCGGCGAACCGCACGGTGAGGTCGTCCCGGGCGCGCAGCCGCATCTCGATCCAGGCCTCCGACTCGTTCCAGAACGCCCGGTGCTCGAAGGCTTCTGGGTCGAAATCGGCTCCCAGCCGGTCATTCAGCACCCGCAGCAGGTTCAGGTTGAACGCCGCGGTCACTCCGGCCGCGTCGTCGTAGGCGGGCACCAGCACGGCGGGCGACTTCACCAGGTCGGCGCCGAGCAGGAACGAGTCCGTGGGTCCCAGACCGTCCCGCACGGCCGAGAGGAAGGCCTGACGCTGTTCGGGGCGCAGGTTGCCGATCGTCCCGCCGAGGAAGGCGACGATCCGGTGCCCCTCGTCCCGGCCGTCACGTAGCACCGCGGTGAGATGCTGCTCGAAGTCCGCCCGGACAGCCTCTATCCGCAACCTGGGATAGGCGATGCGCAGCGCCTGGGCGGCCTGCCGCAGCGCGCTCCCACTGACATCGAGCGCGGTGTAGACGGCCCGGTCCTGATCCAGCTGATCGAGCAGCAACCGGGTCTTCTCCGACGACCCCGACCCCAGCTCCACCAGGTGCCGGGCACCGGACCGGCCGACGATACCGGCCGCGTCCGCCTGGAGGATCGCCCGCTCGCTGCGGGTCGGGTAGTACTCCGGCAGCCGGGTGATGTCCTCGAACAGCTCGCTGCCGTTCTTGTCGTAGAACCATTTCGGTGGAAGCCATTTCGGCGTCGCCCCGAATCCGGCCAGCACGTCGGCGCGCAGGCTCCCGTCGGCGAAGTCCTCGGGCAGGTGATCGGTGAAACCGTAGTCCATGAGATCCTTTTCTGCTCTAGAGCGGATTCAGCGCGATGTCGCCGTCCTCCACCGTGATCAGCTGCCCGTCCGGCACGTCGTGCCAGCCGTCCTGGTCGTCGTACGCCTCGGAGGCCACCACCACCCCGCCGTGGGTGCGGCGGTAGGAGAGGCTCGCGCCCTGTGCGCTGCCGGCAATCCGCCGGCCGTCGGTGAGCAGCAGGTTCACCCGCCCTCCGGTGGTCTCGAGTGTGCGCCGCACCACGTGCCGCAGGGCCTGCTCCGGGGTGTGGCCCGCGTCCAGCCGGTCGAGGGTCAGGGCCCAGAGCGCGGCGGCGTCGGTGGGCGCGTCGAGCCGCAGGAGACGCGCCGGTTCGAGGTCCTTCACCAGTTCGGCTCCCGAACCCGGCCAGCCCGGCAGGGCGCCGTTGTGGCTGAACAGCCAGGGACCGTCGCGGAACGGTGCGGCCGCCCCCCGCCCCGACACCATGCCCTCGGTGCCGGAGCGGACGGCCGCGAGCAGCCCGGTGGTCCGCACGGTGCGGGCCAGGTCGGCGAAGGTCTCGTCGCCCCAGACCGGCCCGTCGCCGCGGTGCCGGGCCGGCTGGGGATCGCCCGGCGCGTACCAGCCGAGCCCGAAACCGTCCACATTCATGATCCCGTGGGTCTGCCGGCGCGGGGCCCAGGCCTGGCGGGTGAGGGCGTGCGGCGGATCGGTGACGAGTTCCCCGATCCTCAGTTCCGGGCCGACGTAGGCGAGGTGTCTACACATCTTTCTCGGCGGCGGTCAGGTCCCGGGCGCACCGGAAACCGCTGAAGATCTGCCGCCGGATCGGGTAGTCCCAGTTGCGGAACGTGGCCCGCACGGCCGAGGGGTCGGACCCGAACGAGCCGCCGCGCAGCACCCGGTAGTCCGGCCCGAAGAAGACCTCCGAGTACTCCCGGTACGGCCAGGCCCGGAATCCGTCGTAACCGTTGAACGTGCTCGAGGTCCACTCCCAGACATCGCCCATCAGCTGGTGCACCCCGAGGGCGGACCGCCCTGCCGGGTACGCTCCCACCTCGGCCGGTTCCAGATACCGCTGACCGAGATTGGCGTGCTCGGCGGACGGTTCCTCGTCGCCCCAGGGAAAACGCCGCGAGCGCCCGGACACCGGGTCGAAACGGGCCGCTTTCTCCCACTCCGGTTCGGTCGGCAGCCGGCGACCGGCCCAACGCGCGTACGCGTCGGCCTCGTACCAGTTGACGTGCACCACCGGCTGGTCGTCGTGAAGCGGTTCAGTACGCCCGAAAACCCGCCGGGTCCAGGTGTTTGCCTCGCGGTTCCAGAACTGCGGGGCGCTCAGCCCGGTCTGCTGCCGGTACGCCCAGCCCCGCGGGTCCCACCAGCGCGGATCGTCGTAGCCGCCGTCCTCGACGAAGTCCCGGTAGGCGCGGTTGGTCACCGGGGTGGTGTCGATGAAGAAGGCCGGCACGTCGACGGCGTGGGCCGGACGCTCGTTGTCGAGGGCCCAGGGCTCGACGTCGGTGCCCATGGTGAAGGGGCCGCCCGGCACCAGAACCTCGGGCGGGAGATTCTTGGCGGACGCCCGCGGTGGCCGCGGTGCGCTCAGCAGCGCCTCTCCGGTGCGCAACTGGTGGGTGGCCAGCATGGTCTCGTCGTGCTGCTGTTCGTGCTGCACGATCATGCCGAAGGCGAACCCCCGGTTCAGCAGCGGGCGCCCGTTCAGCGGGATCCGCTCCAGCACGTCGAGCACCTTGCTGCGCACGCCGTCCACGTACTGACGGGACGGCCCGGCCTCCAGCAGGGGGAGCTTCGGCCGGTCCTTGCGGGGGTACTGGAACGCGTCGTAGAGCTGGTCCACGGTCTCGGGCAGCAGGGGATCGCGCCCGGCCACGTCCCGCAGCAGCCACAGCTCCTCCTGGTTGCCGATGTGTGCCAGGTCCCAGACCAGCGGCGACATCAGCGGCGAGTGCTGGTGGGTGAGCTCGGTGTCGTCCACGTCGGTCAGCTGCTGGGTACGGGCGCGGGCGCGGATCAGGTCGGCGGCCAGGCGTTCGCGCAACTGGGCGTCGTCCAGCTCCGCCGGACCCAGATCGGGGTTCACCACGGTCGCTCCTCCACTGCGCTCGGTTCGGTCAGGGCCACGCGGTCGAGGTACTCGGAGGTCTGCTGGGCCAGTTCGCCCATCCCGTCCCGGTCCAGGGCCTGCGCGGCGTGCTCCAGCACCTTCCGGGCCGCCTCGCGCACCCGGTCGTTCGCCAGGCCCTCACGGGCGGCGAGCTCCCAGGCGTCGCGCACCGGCTCGCAGGCCTCCAGCGCGGCGTCACCGGCGGAGTCGTCCTGCATCAGCGCGGCGACCGTGGCGGCCGCCACCCGCCACCCGGGGCCGGGCTGCTGGTCGAGGTAGCGCACCTCGTAGAACCCCCGTGCCCGCACCGGCGGGAACAGCGTGGTCAGGTGGAACTTCAGGTCCTCGAGGGTGGGCGCGGTGGCGTCCGGCACGGCCCGGGCACCCTCACGCAACCACTGGCGGAAGGTCAGGTCGCGCGGCGCCGTCCAGGGGCGGCCGTTTCGCCGCACCGCCAGGACGGGGGCGTCGAGAACCCAGCGGGTGTAGGCCTCCTGAAGCGTTTCACCGGAGGTCGGGACGGGTGCGTGGCAGCGCGCCGGGTCGAGGCGGCGCCAGATTCCCTGACGCAGAAGGCGATAGCCCTTCAGACGGGGGTCGGCGACGGGGTGCCGGGTGGGCCGGCCGAACGCGGCGGCGGTGGCGGGACCGATCGCGTGCAGCAGTTCCCAGCGCCGGTCGAAATCACCGGGACCGGATCCGATGCGCGCGGCCTCGATGTTGACCTGGACCGAGGCGCTGGCGCGCATCATGACCCGCCCGGCCGAGCCGGTGCGATCGAAATACTCCTCCATCGCGGCATATCGGGGTTCCTGCAGGTACCGGACGGGCAGGGGGAGGGAGTCGATACCGGTTCCGGTCAGCCGGGCCCCGTGGCGACTCGCGACGGCGGTCAGCTTCTCGAGATCTGCTGTCAGGTCGGCGATCGCACCGGGAAGATCATCGGCCGGGAGGGAGCTGAGCTCGACCTGCCCACCGGGCTCGACCGTGAATCCGGATCGTAGCGCCTGGGTCTGGATGTCGTCGTGCAGCAGTTTCAGTTTGTCCGGCGCCAGATGCTCCGGCGGGTCCACGTCGCGGTGAATCAGATATTCCAGCTCGATACCCACCGTGCGCGGTGGGCCACACTTGAAACAGGTTCGGGGGATCCAGCCTTCGGCATCGGACTCGGTGAGTGGCTGACCGTCCAAGGGATCACTCACCGTTCCTGCCACCGGACCAGCCGCCTGGGCGAGGTCTTCGATCGACACGCCGACCATAGTGCGCATCCGGTCACGGATAGCGCTACCCGAAACTTCGGACCAAATTCGATAGATGTAGCCGGGAATGCCGTCACCTGCAACGATGCTGAGGTGTTCGATTAAATTTGCCGTACCCCAAGAATCTGCGAGAGGAAGCGACATGGCGCGTACCGGCTTCGGCCGTGGGCAACTGCCCGATCCCCGGCTGCCCCCTGGCCAGTACGACACCGGCAGTAGCTGGCCGGTTCTGACGGCGGAGGTCAGCCCCCAGCTCACCGCCGACAACTGGAGCTTCCGCGTGGACGGGCTGGTGCAGCAGGCGAAGACCTGGGACTGGCAGACCGCGCACCGGCTGGAGAGCTCGACCTGGTCCGGCGACATCCACTGCGTCACCAGCTGGTCGAAACTGGGCACCGGATTCTCCGGCGTCAGCGTGGACACCTTCCTGGCCGAGGCCGGGGTGCTGCCGGAGGCCACGCACGTGGTGGCCTGGAGCCACACCGGCTACACCACCAACCTGCCGCTGGCCGAGATCACCGGGGGCCGGGCCTGGGTGGTCTGGGAGCACGAGGGCAAGCCGCTCCCCCACGAGCACGGTGGTCCGGCCCGGCTACTGGTGCCGAACCTGTACTTCTGGAAGAGCGCCAAGTGGATCGGTGGCCTGCGCCTGCTCGACCACGACGAGCCCGGATTCTGGGAACAGCGGGGCTACCACGAGCTCGGGGACCCGTGGCTGGAACAGCGGTACTCCGGTGACTGACGGCCTTCCCGCACTTCCTTCTCTGCCGGCTTCTCTGCCGGCGCTGCCCACGCTGGGCCCGGTGACGCGGCGGGTCCCACCCTCCGGGGCCCGTCGTCTCTGGCTCCCGGCGGTCGTGACCCAGGTCCGGGACGAGACCGCCCGGGCCAGGACCTTCCGGCTCGCGATCCGGGGCGAGAACGTCGACCGGCATGTTCCCGGCCAGCACTACGACGTGCGGCTCACCGCTCCCGACGGCTCCACCGCGCAGCGTTCCTACAGCATCGCCTCCGCCCCCGGGAACGGCTCCGAGGTGGAGCTCACCGTCGAGCGCATCGACGACGGCGAGGTCTCCCCGTACCTGCACGAGGAGATCGGGGTCGGCGACGAGGTCGAGGTCCGTGGACCGTTCGGCGGCTGGTTCGTCTGGCGCGGCGACACCCCGGCCCTGCTGCTCGGGGGCGGGTCGGGTGTGGTGCCGCTGATGGCGATGCGGCGCTACTGGCACGCCCAGGGCGAACCGGTTCCCCTGCGCCTGCTGGTGTCGGTGCGCCGGCCGGAGGATCTGTATTACCCAGGTGAGTACGGCCCGGAGACCACGGTGATCCACACCCGGCAGGCGCCTGACGCCGACGGGCGCCCGGTGGGCCGGCTGACCGCGGCCGACCTGGAGCCCCTGCTGGCCGCGGTGCCCGGAGCCACGGCCTACGTGTGTGGTTCGGCGGGTTTCACCGAGCACGCCTCCCAGCTGCTGGTGACCCTGGGCCTGCCCGCCGCGGACGTGCGGATCGAGAGGTTCGGTCCGGGCTGATCCGAGGGCTGAGGGTTCCTTGCGGAAACCTTGCGGGCGGGGCGGTTCTGAACAGAACCGCCCCGCCGACTCGTTAGGGGTACCCACCCCTGCCCAGCAAGGAGAGCACGGCATATGAAGCTCGGACTGACCACGATGACCGGCAAGGTCGTTGCCTCCGTCGCCGTCCTCGGCTCGGCGGCCGCCGTGGCCGGTCTGGGCACCTTCGGTACCTTCACCAGCTCGACCTCGGCCAGCACCACCGTCGCGACCGGTACGGTCACCATCGCCCTCGGCACCGCCGGTTCCGCCGCGAACCGCCTGACCCTGGGCGCCACCGGCCTGGTGCCGGGCGACACCATGCAGCGCGCGGTGGACCTCACCAACTCCGGTACCCAGAACCTGGCCAGCGTGGCCCTGACCACCGCGGCCACGTCGAGCAGCCTGCTGGACACCAGCTCGTCGATGGGCCTGCAGCTGAAGATCGACAACTGCTCCACCGCCTGGACCGAGGCCGGCACCTCCCCCGCCTTCACCTACACCTGCGGCGGGACCACCACCGCGGTCCTCGCCAGCACCCCGGTGATCGGTGCGAACCTGGCCCTGACCAACCTCAACGCCCTGACCGCCGGAACCACCGACCATCTCAAGGTCACGCTGACCCTGCCGAGTACGGCGGACAACTCGTTGCAGAACCAGAGCAGCACCATCGGCTTCACCTTCCTCGGTACCCAGCGGACCGCCACGAACAAGTAAATTCCGCCCGCCTACCGGCCGACAGTAAGGATTGCCAGCTCTACCCGCCCGGGGAGGTCGAGGACATGGTCGTGGTCGCCACCGCGCCGGTCCGCGACCTCCCCGGCCCGGTTTCACCCGACTCCGTCTCCTTCGACGAGATCGTGCACGGAACAGGCCGGGCGGCTGGGCTGAGGCTCGGTGCGGGCTGTGGTTCTGGCACTGGTTCTGGTGGTGAGGGGCAGGCAACTCCGGCCGTCACCCTGGTGCCCGACGGCCCTGCCGCCCACTTCCGCAGAATCGTCGGAGTGCTCTCGTATCAGATCGGGAATGTACTCAGCACAGTGGCTTTCGCGTTGTTCCTGTTCCTCGCCGTCGGACCCCACCTGTTCCCGTACCAGACCATGACCATGCTGACCGGCAGCATGGTGCCCACGATCAACCCGGGCGACGTGGCCGTGGACACCCGCACCTCGATCTACGACCTGAAGCCCGGCGACATCATCACCTACCGGATCCCGGTCGAGGATCACCGCATCGTCAGCCACCGCATCATCACGGTGACCACCGAGACGAACGGCAGCGTCACCGTTCAGACCAAGGGCGACGCGAATCCCTCGAACGACCCGTGGACCGCCAACTTCACCAGCGGCACGATGTGGCGGGTCGACACGGTGATCCCGAAGATCGGTGAGGGCATCCGTTTCTTCCGCGAGCCGGGGGTCGCCCGGGTCACCGTGTACGTGGCACCCGTCGTCGGCGCCGTCCTGGCCCTCTCGATCATCTGGACACCGCGCCGGCGCAGCAACAAGCAACCCGACCCACACGACATCCAATACCACCAGAGCCCTTTCGCGAAGGAACCTACCCGATGACCGCCTCGCTGAGTGGCCTGCGCCGCCGGCCGATCCTGATCGCCCTGGCCGCGATCATCTTCGTGCTGCTCGCGCCGCTCCAGGCCCGGGCGGCGTTCCAGATCACCGCCGTGGCGAGCACCACGGCGAGCACGGCCACCCTGGCCGCCCCGGCCACCATCTCGGTGACCGCGGACAACAGCACCTGCGGCATCATCATTTTCGTTCAACCCACGATGAAACTCACCTGGTCCGTGACGACGTCGATCTACGCGACCGGATACGTCATCACCCCTGTCCTGAACGGAACGCCCCAGACCGCGGTCAGCATCTCCGGGCGAGCCACCACGACCTGGACCGTGAACGTCGTGCGCAACGGCCTGTTGACACCGAACACCTACCAGTTCCGGATCCAGGCGGTCTACAGCAACTGGACGAGCGCCCCGGTCACGACCGGCTCCGCGAACTGCCCCTTCCTCTGAAGTTCCCCCCAACCCTCCGTGATCACGAACAAAAAGGTGAGGGACGTCGTCCCTCATTTCGTAGAGGGAGCAACGACACTCACCTCAAATGGGGGACGACGCCCCCCACCTCAGTAGGTGGTGGGCAGGCCGGCGTGATGTCCCGACGACTGGGCCGGGTCGACCGGGGCCATCCGGTAGCCGATGCCGCGCACGGTCTTGATGATGGGCAGGCCCGCTCCCGCGACGTCGGCGAGCTTGCGGCGCAGGTTGCCGATGTGGACCTCGACCACGTGATGGTCCGACCACTGCCCGCCCCAGACGATGTTGAGCAGGGTCTCGCGGCGCCAGACCCGGCGCGGGTTCCCGGTCATCGTGGCGAGCAGGTCGAACTCGATCTTCGTGAGCGGGAGCTCGGTACCGGCGTAGGTCGCGGTGCGCCCCTCGACATCGATGGCCAGGTGCCCGTGCCGCAGGAGACCGGGGTCGTCCTCGTCCGCGCCGGAGAGCATGGAAGGGCCCCAGGGCGGGACGTCGGGCACAGTCTCGCCGCCCGGCACCGCATAGACGTGCCGGCCCTCCGAGGAAGTGCTCTGGAGCGGGACGCTGTGCCGGGGGGCCGCGTCGAGATAGCTGCGACGGCCGAACACCAGCTCCTCGCCGGGGTCCCTGGACCCGGTGCGGGCCACGCGCCGCGGTCGGCGGAACATCGCGGCGACCCGGGCCTGCACCTCGCGCGGACTGAACGGTTTGGTCACGTAGTCGTCCGCACCGGTGGCGAGCCCGACCAACCGGTCGGCCTCGTCGGAACTCGCCGTGATCATCACGATGTAGGCGTCGGTCAGTTCCCGGATCCGGCGACACACCTCGACCCCGTCGAAGCCGGGAAGGACCAGGTCGAGGGTGACCAGGTCGGGATTGTGCTCCCGGACGCGAACCACCGCCTCGTGCCCCGTCGTCGCCTCGAAGACCGTGAATCCGGTCGACTCCAGCGCAGCGCGCAGAATCATCCGGACCTCCGGGTCGTCGTCCACGATGACGGCAGTTCTCACCCCCTCCATCATGCGCTGACCTTCGCCCCGGTTCCGGCCCAGGTGTAGGAGGTACCGCCGGTTCAGCCCGATCGGCCCTGGAGTCGTCACCCTCCGCACACGTATGAGCCGGCAGATGGGTGAGGAATGGCTTACCTCACCTGAAAAGCGTTGTTAGACAATGAAAGAAGAAATGTGGTGTGATTCCGCCGTGTCCACTGGGCCGCATGGCGGCGAACCTCATCCCGGCTCCCGTCTGAGCCGGCTGAACTGGCTGCGCGCCGGTGTGCTCGGCGCGAACGACGGCATCGTCTCCACCGCTGGCCTGGTGGTCGGCGTCGCGGGAGCCACCGACGACCGTTCGGCCATCCTGACCGCCGCGGTGGCCGGCCTGGTGTCCGGAGCGGTGTCGATGGGGCTGGGTGAGTACGTGTCGGTCAGCAGCCAGCGCGACAGCGAGCGCAGCGTGCTGGCTCAGGAGATGCGTGAGCTGGAAGACGATCCCGAAGGTGAACTGCAAGAACTGGCGGGATTTTACCGGCAGAAGGGCCTGAGCGAGCAGACCGCGCAGCAGGTGGCCGTGGAACTGTCGGCACATGACGCATTCGCGGCCCACGCCGATGCCGAACTTCACCTCGACCCCGGCGCACTCACCAGCCCTACGGTGGCCGCGGGCGCGTCGGCCCTGAGCTTCACCCTGGGTGCGGCTCTGCCCACGCTCGCCATTGTGCTGCCGCCCCTGCAGGCGCGGGTACCGGTGACGTTTCTGGTGGTGTTGCTCGCGCTGGCGCTCACCGGTGGGGTGAGTGCGACGCTAGGCGGTTCCGGGCGGCGCCGGGCGATCGTGCGGGTGGTGGTCGGCGGCGCCCTCGCCATGGTGGTCACCTACCTGGTCGGGAGCCTGGTCGGCACCACCCTCTAGGACACGCCCTAGCCGTTGAAGAACGAACTGCGCAGCATCGCCCGGAATCTCAGCAGCTCCTCGGCCGTGGTGGACGGGGACAGCGGCAGTGGGTCGGGCATCCAGTCGATCAGCAGCACGTGACCGGCCTCGTGCGGCTGCGGCACCCGGCTGACCGCGCAGATCCAGGCGATCACGTCGGCCGCGTTCTGCGCGGTGCCGGAACTGATGCCGATCGCCTCACCGCTGCGGTGCAGGCCGAGCACCACCCCGCGGGCGCTGCCGGGCTGGTGCAGCCCGGGCAGGTGCAGGTACGACCCGAGGATGTCGGCCACCTGCCCCTGGGCCCGCACCTGCACGGCGTCGGGCCAGACGTGCGGGGCCAGGTCGGCCAGCAGCGCCGGGTCGAACCGGAAACGGCCGCCGTTGGGCGTGAGCATCGCCTCGATCACTGCGCCACCACCACGATCCCGGGGATGGCCAGCCGGTCCATCCGCGCCTGCACCGACTCGGCCACCCGCTGGTCGCTGACCACGACCTCGACGGCGCGGAACGGGTTACCCGGATAGTTGACCACCGTGGTGAATTCGATCAGCCGGCGGTCGAGTTCGAGATCGGCGCGGTGCCGCACCATGTCGGGCAGCACCGACGGAAGGCCGGCGGAGACCTGCCACGACGAGCCGCCGGAGTACCAGAGGCCGAACACGCACAGCCCGTACCGCAGCGAGCGTTCGGTGGTGCCGGACGACCAGATCTCCGGCCGACCCGACACCCGGAACTCGTACCGGCCGCACTGCTGTACCCGCCACCGTGCCCCCTCTCCCTCGGGCTCCGGCTCGTAGCGGTCGAGACCGTTCAGATGAGCCGTGAACTCCCGTTCGGCATCCGGGCTGAGTGGGGAGAGCAGGCGGCCGTCGGCCAGTTTCAGTGCCGGCAGCTCCTCGCCCGGCTGACGCCGGCGCACCGCGGGGAGCACGTCGGGCTCATCGTCCTCGTCATCGATCTGGACCTTCCCGGCCCGGATCTGACGGCGGCGCCGCTCGATGAACGATCGCGGGTCGGCCCGGAAGTCACCGATCGCCGCGCGGATGGCGCTGCCGGAGGGATGGGTCTCGGCACGGCTCGGCAGGGTGCCGGCGAGCAGACAGGCCAGATCGACGATGGCCCCGGAAAGTCCGGTACCGCGGAGATATTCACCGATGGACGCGCGTCCCTGAGGAACCGGGCGGCGGCTCAGGAAGGTGTTGCGGTAGCCCAGGGCCGACCAGTCGGCGGCACCGGCCAGCAGCACCAGGACGGCGACCAGCTGCACGATCCAGAACGTGCCGGCGAAGCCGTCCGGACCGGGCCGGCCCAGGGCATCGGCGGGCCAGGCGGCACCCGGCAGCTCCCCGGCCGGCCCGGTCAGGCCGGTCAGGGGCCGGTCGTCGATCTGGCCGGCCCAGTACGGCCCGAGCAGCGCCACGGTGGCGGCCAGCACGAGCAGACCGGCAACGGCGGACAGCCGGTTCCGCAGCAGGGCACCCCGGGTGGCGGGGTCGGCGGCCAGCCCGATCGCCTCGGCCCGCACCCAGCGCACCATCACCCCGGCGGCCCGGCCCCGGCTGATAGCCGTCCAGCGGGCGGCGCCGGAGCCCCGGCCGCTGCGCCGCACGGCGGCGAACACCACACCCAGGTCGCGCCCGGCGAAGGCGACGACCGAACAGGCGGTGGCGACCAGCCAGACCAGGGCCGTGACCGTGCGGGTCTCACTGGTCCCGGCCCAGCGGGTGGCCCGCCCGGCCCAGGAGTCGGCGGCCTGCACCGGGTGGAAGGGGTGGGGAATCGGGTCGGGTTCCAGTTCGGCGGCGTTACGCAGCCGGCCCGCGTCGACCAGGAGGGCGAGCCCCATCAGGGCGACCAGGAACCAGCCCAGGGCCGCGCCCTCGAGACCGGCCCGCCAGCCCGCGACCAGTTCCGGCGGCACCGAGGTGGTGTCGGCGCCCAGGGTGGCCACGGTCTGCGCACTGACCGCCAGCCACCAGACCAGCAGGGGCAGCAGCGCGGTCAGGCCGAGCCACAGCAGCCGGCCGGGCAGCGAGAGCGAAGCTTTGTTGGCGTGCCGGCGGGCCGCCACCGCGAAGCCCAGCGCACCACCACCCAGCCCGGTGAGCACCTGCTGCCCCGGAAGACCGGGCAGCGCGCCGGCGAACAGACTGAACGAGAAGCCGGGCGCGGTCTGTGGCACCAGCAGCGTGTAGGTGAGCTCGAACCCGGCACCGAGCACGACCCCGGTGAGCAGCCAGTCGGCCATCGAGAACCGCCGGGCCCGGGTGGGTGCCAGCACGGCGAGCAGGAGCAGCGGGATGAGCAGCAGGGACTGCTGGGCGACAGCGGCCATCACCGATGCGTGCGCCGCCACGGGCAGTGACGACCCCAGGGTCTCCTCCAGCCCCCAGGCGGCCAGGCCGACGAGCACGGCCCAGGGCACGGAGCCCAGCAACAGGAGCACCACGTACGACCACGACACGGTCTTGGTGCGGGCCGCGACGAACCAGAGCAGCACCACGTAGGCGGCCCACAGCAGGGCCAGGGAGCCCGGCCGCACCCCCGGCACGAGGGCCGCGGCGACCAGCACGGGCAGGGCCGTCCAGCCGGCCAGCGACCGTGCGATACCGATTCTGCCTCGGGGTTTCTTCCGGGCCGCGGCCTGCGGGCGGGACGCCCGCGGGGTTCTGGACGGCGTTCTGGAGGGGCGCGAAGGACGCACGTCAGAAGTGACCGGGGAGACCGGTGCCCCGGCGAGTACCCCGGGAGGACGGCGCATGGTGCCCATGGCGCGATGACGCTCCTAATCCGAACCGACCACCAGATGACCGCCGACGTCACCCGGCGGAAGGACGATTCTGGCGTATCGGCATGGGCCGTGGCCATTGCGTCACTGTGCGTGCCCGTATCAGCACCCCGGGGAACCCGTCCGTCATCCCGCAAGTAACCCTGGAGGATCCGCTGAATCATGATCGGCTCCCTGGGGTGACCACCTCGGGTCGGCGCATCACCCTGGGGTCTGACCCTGATCCGCCCCGGGTCCTTGGTCTCTAGCGTTTTCGGTGTACTTCCACGAACTTCCCGGAGGCCAGAGCCATGACCGTTCTCGACGTGATCGAAGAGACCGACCGCCGGCGGCTGTACGCGGCCGGCGCCGAACGCACCGTCTCGGACCTGGTCCTGGCTGCCCGTCGCGGTGACCGGCGGGCCTACGAGGAGCTCGTGGAGCGCCACCAGCGCCAGGTCTGGGCCGCAGTGCGCGGCTTCCGGCTCAGTGAGGCCGACGCCGGTGACGCGGTGCAGATGACCTGGCTACGCCTGGTCGAGAACCTGAACCGGCTGAACGACCCGGAGCGGGTCGGGGCCTGGCTCACCACCACCGCCAAGCGCGAGTGCCTGCGCCTGATCCGCCGCCGGGGTCGTGAGGTCGGCACCTCGGACGAGTTCTTCGCCGCGGTGCCGGACGAGTCCAACCCGACCCCGGAGAAGCAGGTCACGGACGACGCGATGACCCAGGTGCTCTGGGACTTCGTCGACGAACTGCCCACCCGTGGCGCCCACCTGCTGCGCGCGGTGACCGGCTCGGACCGCCCGGCCTACGCGGAGATCTCGAAGGAGACCGGGATGGCCATCGGCAGCATCGGCCCGACCCGGGGGCGGTACCTGACCCGGCTGCGTAAGCGCCTCGAGGAGTCCGGCCTGGATGCTCAGGCCTGGCGCTGAAAACGTTTCGTGGGGGCGCGCGGGGCACCGTGGAGGGTGTGATCCCGCGCGAGCAGGGGGAGAGGGACGTCGACGGGATCAGGGGCCCGTCGGCGTCCCTCATTTTTTCGTTCTGTGCCTTTACTGCTTTTACTGCTTTTACTGATGGACGACGCGGGTCACCCGGGCGCGTCGGCGAACTGGGCGATGAGCTCGGCCCGCGAGCGCAGCCCGGTCTTCCGGTAGACGTTGCTCAGGTGGTACTCGATCGTCTTCTGACTCAGGAACAGCGCTGCGGCCGCCTCGGAGTTACTGGTGCCGCGAGCCACGACGAGCGCGACCTGTAGTTCCTGCGGGGTGAGTTCGGCCGCGATACCGGTGCCCCGGGCCAGGGTCTCACCGGTGGCCTTGAGCTCGTTGCGGGCCCGGCCGGCCCAGCTGGGGGCGTCGAGCTGCTCGAAGATCTCCAGGGCCTGACGCAGGTGGGTACGGGCCTCGGCGCGCTGGCGGCCCCGGCGCAGGCGCTCGCCGAAGTAGAGCAGCGTGCGGGCCCGCTCGAAGGGCATCGGCAGCCGGTCGTGCGCGGCCAGGGCCAGCTCGAAGGCCTCGGCCACCGGGACCTTCCCGGTGGCCAGGAGGCCCCGGCAGCGCCAGGTCCGGGCGATCAGCAGGTCGGAGCGGCAGCCGGGCGGGGCCTCGTCCACGGCGATCTCGTCGAGCAGGGCCTGCGCGTCGTGGGTGCGGCCGGCCCGGGCGTAGGCCTCGACCAGGTCGAAGGCCCAGGGCACGATGCTCTGGTCTTTCGTGTGCACGGCGACGGGCAGGCGGCCGGTCTCCTCCAGGCGGGCGACGGCCTCGTCCAGCTCCCCGTCGCCGAGCGCCAGGAGGCCCAGCACGTGGGTGGTCTGGAACAGCAGCCCGGTGGCCTCGTAGCGGCCCAGCACGTCGTTGGTCAGGTCGATCATCGTGTGCGCGGCCTTGGCCCGGCCGTGCACGGCGTGGTTGCGGGCCACGAAGTAGAGGCCGTAGACATTGGCCTGCCGGGTCTCCTTGGCCAACTCGACACTCTCGTCGGCGTAGGCCTGGGCCTGACGCCAGCGGCCCTGCCGGAAGGCCAGCTCCGAGGCGATCGAGAGCGCCTGGGGCAGCACGCCGAGCGCGCCGTTGGCCCGGGCCTCGGTGATGATCGCGTCGAGCAGTTGCTCGGCCAGGGGGTAGTCCTCCAGCCACATCGCGATGAACGCGGCGTGCGCGAACTCCTGCGCCCGGGGCAGGGGCGGGACCTCCAGCAGCAGCGGCACCACCTGGGACAGCAACGACTGGCCTTCCGCCCGGTGGCCGTTGATGACCAGCGAACCGCTGTAGGCCACGGCCGCGACCAGCTGGGCCACGCCCTCGGTGCCCTCGCTCAGCTCGAACGCGCGCTGGGTGGCGGCCAGCAGTTCGACCGGTTCACCGAGCATGAAGTGGGCGATCGCGGCGTCGGCGTACATCAGCGAGGCGCGGGCCGCGTCGACCTTCTCCGCCTCGTTGGCGCCGTCGATCATCTCGGTCAGGCCGTCCCGCGGAAGCGCACGCCACATCCGCACGTAACCGCGCATGTGCCGGATCAGGGCGCGCAGCTTCGGATCGGTGGTGAGGGCCAGGGCCTCGTCGAGCAGCGGGATCATCTTCCCGGTGCGTCCCGCCAGCTGCCAGCACCGCGCCGCGCGCAGCAACAGGGCGGGCCTGGCGGCCGCCGTGCCGAACCGCGCCGCCTGCTCGAAAGCTTTAGCGGCCTCCCGGTTTCCGCCGCGGAAGCGGGCCCGGGTACCGGCCT
Organism: Kineosporia sp. NBRC 101731; assembly: GCF_030269305.1. NCBI lineage: Bacteria > Bacillati > Actinomycetota > Actinomycetes > Kineosporiales > Kineosporiaceae > Kineosporia > Kineosporia sp. NBRC 101731. The sequence continues at coordinate 909,130 of NZ_BSTC01000001.1, read as the reverse complement.
CGGCCAACAGGGCGCTGACCTGGTCGTCCGGCGGGAGCGCGGCCTGGGCCAGATGCCAGGCGCGAGCGTCGGCGGCGGCCTCGCCGGGCACCTGGGCCAGCGCCTGGGCCAGCGCCGAGTGCGCGGCGGTGCGCTCGTGCAGGGTGGAGGCGGAGTTGAGCACCGACCGCATCAGGGGGTGCCGGAAGTCGACCTGCTCGTCGTCCGCGAGCAACAGGCCGGCGTCCTCGGCCGGGGCGAAGTCGGCCAGTTCCAGCCCGATCACCCCGGCGGCCCGGCGCACCACGTCGGTGCGCCCGCCCCCGGCGGCCGCCACCAGCAGCAGGGCCTGGCGGGTGCGCCCGGGCATCTGGCTCAGCCGGGCGGCCAGCGTCTGGGTGAGCCGGGACGACTGGGCGGGCACCGTGGGGCCCCCGGCGACAGGCCGGCCCAGCGCCCCGCAGAGTTCCTGGATGCCCAGGGGGTTCCCGGCCGTGTCCGAGTAGATCTGCTCGATCTCCTCGGGCGAGGCGGAAGGACGCAGCACATGGCAGAGGTCGCGGGCGTCGGACTGCCCCAGGCCCGACACGGCCATCTGCGGGAGGCCCGCGTACTGCCGGTCGAGGGCGCGCTCGTGGGGTGCGCGATCGGGTTCGGTGCGCAGGGCGACGAGCAGGCCGATGCCGTCGTTGGCCAGGCGCCGCCCGGCGAACAGCACAGCCTCCCGGGAGGAGACGTCGAGCCACTGCAGGTCGTCGATCACCACCAGCAGGGGCGTGTCGGCGGCCGCGGCGGCCAGCACCCCGACGGTGGCGGCGCAGACGGAGAACCGGTCACCGGCCACCGGGGGGCCGAGGGAGAGCGCGCTCTGCAGGGCTGCGGCCTGCGGCGGCGGGAGCACCTCGAGCAGCGGCAGCACCGGGCGGATCAGGTCGGCCAGGCCGGCGAAGGGGATTTCGGACTCGGATTCGAAGCCGCGCACCGACAGCACCCGCATGCCCTTGGCCTGCTCGTGCGCATACCCCAGAAGGGTGCTCTTGCCGATACCGGCCTCGCCATGGATCACGAGAGCCGCCCCGCGGCCTTCCCGCACGCCGCTGAGCAGTTCGTCGATCACCACTCGTTCGGTGATCCGCCCGAATACCATTCGCCGAGTCTATGTGAGGATTCAAACTGGTTTAGCACGTTCTGAGCCCTGGGTGCGCCCCATCGGGTGATGTGAATACCCCAGGGTCCAACCCCGAAGCGGACCGTCCGCCCGCCCCCTAGCGTCAGGGGGTCGGGCCTTTCTTCCACTACCGGTATTGCGTTCGGTAATTACATGAACACTCTACGGTGATCGGCCCGTCAGGACGAGAGCAATCCGGAATTCATTTCCCAAGGAGGGGGCCATATGTGGTCGCAACAGGACGGCGACCCGGTGGCACCGGTCGGCAGGCTCCAGCGCCTGAGCGCCGGGCTCGGTCACGGGGCAGGGACGCTCGAAGACCATCCGGATCCCACCGATCACGGAGAACTCGACATCATCGCCGCCAACCGGTCCGGCCGCGCCACCGGGCTGACCACCTTCACCCCGCTCCCCCGTTTCTGGTCCCCGCTGGTGCGCGCCGTGCTGCGGCTGAAGTCATGGTCGGGCCCCGACAGCACCCTGCGTCGGCTCTCGTTCATCCACGTCGCGTACTGGGTGATGGTCGACCGGTTCCCGGGCGAGTCGCGGAAGCGCCGGTACAGCTACCTGATGTTCGTGAGCAATTTCAACGGCTCGTGGCTGGACTACATCGACGTCTTCTCCCGGGCCACCCCGCAGAAGATGGTTCTGCTCTGGGGCTCGGCCTTCGGCTTCCCCGGGCCGATGCCGCCCCGGCCGTTCACCGATTACATCCGTGGCAACGACTGGCGGCTGGCGCACTACTTCTCCGCCTATCCGGGCGCCACGGCCACCGAGATCGCGTCCGCCCTGCGGGTGCGCGCGGGGCTGACCGAACGTCTCCCCCGACCGCAGGAACTCGACGACGCGCAGCTGGTGCGCGCCTGGCGCGGCCTGCTCGCCGACGTCCAGCGCGACCTGTAGAACTTTTCGCGAGCTTTTACGGAGCCGAGCCATGCCCACTTCCCCCACTTCACCCACGTCCCTTGCCTCACCGACGGCCCGGAAACCCCACCGCCTTCTGGGCCGTGTGCTCCCGGGTGCCCTGGTGCGCCGCCTGCCCCCCGGGCTGGTGCACGAGTACATCAATCCGCCCCGTGGCTCGCGGCAGCGCGTGATCACCGTGCTGGCCCGGGTGCCCGACGACGCCGTGGTTGCGCTGCAGCGCAACCTGGCCCGGATCCGGGGTGGGTCCAGCCCGTTCCTCGACGTGCCCGGCACCCACTTCGCCCGCCTGGCCGTGATGCCGAGCCACGAGTTCCGCCCGCAGGCCCGGCCCGACCGTCACCGGATGGGCCGGGGCGCCAAGCTTCTCGACCTCGTCATGCACGGCGGGCGGCCGCAGGAGGTGGACCGGCCGGAGACCTCCTACCTGCTCTTCACCGCCAGCTACGACGGCGCGGGCCACAGCGCCGCACACGACCAGGCCGACTACGCCGAACGGCTGCGCGTCGGCCTGGGCGAGCGGGCCGACGAGATCTGGCAGCTCTGCGAGGGCTACCCGGGCCGGGCCGACCGCGAGGCCTTCGCCCGGTTCCTCGAGGAACACAGCCTGCGCTCGGGGTACGTGTTCTCGGCCAGCGACGCCGAGCCCTCGGTGGAAGACGTGCGCAACGCCCTGGAGGTGCGCCGGAGGGTGGCCGCGCTGGCGGTGGAGACCGACGGCCTGACCGATGCCGAGCTGGCCGTGCGCCTGCGGGAGGCCTGGGAGGCGGCCACCGCCGAGCCCGCCCACGACCGGCCCGATCGGCCCCGAACGCCCCTGGACGAGACCTCCGCCGAGAACCTGCTCAGCACCCTCGACGACGACCTGGCCGACCTCACCCCGGGCGACCTCAGCCTGCCCGCCACCCGTTACGGGCACCGCAAGTCCGACCGGGTGCGCACGCCGGCCGGCGCCCTGCCCCTGCGCTACCCCGAAAAGCGACCCGTACCGGCCCAGGCCGATCCGGAACGGGGCACGATCCAGCGGCTGGGCACCGGCGCGCAGCTCACCGATCCCGACCTCACCGACGTCCAGAACCTCGTCACCTCCGGCTACCCACGTCACCACGCGGCGCGTCACCTGATGCTGCGGGTGACCGACTCCGCCTCGGCGCGGTCCTGGCTGGGCCGGATCGTCGACGAGATCCCCACCGCCGGCTGGGCCGAGCACCTGGTGGACCGGCTGGAACGTGACGTGGAGGGCGCCGACGCCGGTACCCCGACCCAGAAACGGCCCAGTTCACCTACTTTCGCCGTGCACGTGGCCCTCAGCTACGCGGGCCTGCAGGCCTTCGGCCTGCCGACGGCCGAGCTCACCGGTTTTCCGGCCGAGTTCAGCGCCGGTATGGCGTCGCGCGAGGCCGGCCTGATCCCCGGAACCGGCACCGACACCTGGCAGGGCCCGTTCACCCAGACTCAGGACCTCCACCTGCTCCTCATGGTCTCCGCCCCGACGCACGAGGTTCTGGACGCCGAACTGGCCTCCCGGCCGGGCCTTCTCCCGGACGAGAGCTCGGGTCTGGTCGTGCTCGACACCGTCGAGGCCGGACGCATCGCCGACGCGCCCGGCCCGGACGGTGCCCGCGCCGCCGGGTTCCGGGAACACTTCGGGTTCGTCGACGGCCTGTCCCAGCCCCGCGTGCACGGCGTCACCACCGGCCGCCACACCGCCGAACTACCGCCCGGCGAAGCGCTTCTGGGCTACCGCGACATCGACGGCGACACGGCCGGCGCGAACCTGGCCACCAGCGTCGGCCTGAACGGCAGTTACCTGGTGTGGCGCAAGCTGGAGCAGGACGTGGCCGGTTTCGAGGCCCTCACGCAGGACCTCGCCAGCAACCTGGCCTCCCGGGTGCCCACCGGTACCGACCCGAAAGAACTGGCGGCGGCCAAGATCATGGGGCGCTGGCGCGACGGCACCCCGATCACCCTGTCCACCGACGGCCCGCGCCCGGCCCTGGCGAAGTCCACCTTCGACTACCAGGCCGGCGACCCCGAGGGCTTCGGCTGCCCGGTCGGCGCCCACGTGCGCCGGGCGAATCCCCGCGACTCCCGCCCCACCGACCCCGATCCCGACCGCATCGAGGGTCGCAGTGCCGAGCTGGAGGGCACCCTGGCCCTGCGGCACCGCATGCTACGGCGCGGAATTCCCTACGGGAAGCCGGTTTCTGCCCAGCTCTGGGCCGGGGAACCCGCCCCCTCCGACGCCGGCGACCACGACGAGCGCGGCCTGCTCTTCGTCGCCCTGGTCGGCGACATCCACCGGCAGTTCGAGTTCGTGCAGGCGCACTGGATGAGTGACGGCAACTCCTTCCGCCTGGGCGCCGACCGCGACGTCATCTCCGGGGCCGCCCCGAACGGCTGCAAGTTCGTGGTCCAGGGCCCCAACCCGGCGTTCGTCGAACAGCCGAACCAGATCGTCACCTGCCGGGGCGGGGAGTACTTCCTCCTGCCGGGCATCAAAGCCCTACGCCGCATAGCCGCCGGCTAAAAAACCCTCCGTGATCATGCAAAACCTCCCCGGAGTTCTAGAACTCTCAGCGTCAGAGTTCTAGAACACTGGGGAGTGGGGGCACCTCCCGGCCGAAGGCTGGGGGATTTGCATGATCACGGAGAAGGTTTGTTGGAGGGGCCGAGGAGCCAGGCCTGTCGAGCGTCAGAGTTCCAGCGGCGTAGGGCTATCGCCTCGCCCTCCCGTTCGCTCATCGGCCCGAGCACCTCGATCGCCTCGCCCACCTGTTGCGGCGTGAACTTGTGCCCGAGCGTGACGTGCGGCGACCAGTGCCCCGGGGTCAGGCGCCGATCGGTACCGGGCAGCCCGTCGAAGCGCCGGGCCGCCTCTTCCTGGAGCCGCAGGAGATCCTGGTTCACCACGATCGGGCGCACGATGATCTGCCGGCCGTCCGGTCTCCCGAAACACTGCAGCCCACCCAGCCCGATCCGGACCGGAACCCTCCCGACCAGGTCGTGAAGCTCGTCCTCCATCGGCTCCGGAACACTGCTCGCGACCGTGAGAGTGATGTGCGGGGCATTGCTGGAGCCGGTGTGCCGGCCCTGGCTGGGCAGCCCGGCGTCGATCAGCCGCTGCCACTGCTCACGAACGGCGGCGTCGAGCTGTGGATCGAGGAGGAGTTCGAGGCTCTGCGTCACCCGTCCATCCTGGTGCAGTTCACCGGTGCCGACGGGTGATCCGGGACAGAACCCGGCGGACGGTCCAGCTCGCGGTGATCAGGGTGAACGCGGTGGCGATGCCGCCCGTCACGGCCCCGGCCGAGAAGATCGCCCAGGCGGTGCGCTGGAAGGAGAAGCCCTCGTCGGCGCCGCGCCAGTTGACCATGCTGACCCCGGTGATCGAGACCGCCGATCCGCTACCGGTCATCGTGGCGGTGAGCAGATGCTCGCCGGGCCGGCCGTCGGAGAGCATCACGTAACGGCCGGCCTGCGGGACCGGGAAGCGGGTCTGTGCCACGAAGGCGGGCACCGCGTCCACCGCGATCTGGATCTGCACGTTCTCGTCGCCTTCCTCGATCTCGAGGTCGAACTCGACGAGGAAGTCACCGGGCACGCTGTTCAGGATCAGCGCGGCGTCCGGAGCCTGCGGGCTCAGGTACAGCTCAGCACCGACGACCGGGGTGTGCTGCATCGGCAGCGCCGCCATCCGTCGCGCCGCCGGGGTCTGCGGAAGGTCGCGACGGGAGCGCAGATCGAGCGGGCGACGTGGGAGGACCGAGTAGTAGGACGACGACAGCGCCGACCGGGCCGATGGGTCGGCGCCGGTCAGCGGAGACCAGCCGTAGCCCACTGCGCGGTCCGGATCGAGCACCGAAAGTGCATACCATTCAACGGCGTACAGGTGGGCCCAGTTGATGGCCCGGCGCGGGTCACGCATCGGTGGACGGCCCGGGGTGAGAGCCACGTCCACGACCGCGGACAGCCCGGGCTTGCGGTGGTAGGGCCGGCCGAAAACGCTGGTGTACGAGTCGACGAAGGGCGTGTCACCGTCGCGGCCGGGTGCCAGCCGGGGCAGGACCGCGTCGATGAGGTCGGCCGCACCACCGATCCGGGTCATCGCGCTCTCCGGGGCGTCCAGCAGCGTGATCTGTTCCGGGGGCCGGCCCAGCGAGACCGCCGCGTGCACCGCCACGGCGCTGCCGTGACTGTGCCCGATGAGCTGTAACCGGGCATCGGGCCGTCCCGATGCCTGTTGCAGGGCCAGGGCCAGCCGCCGGCCGTTGATCTGGGTCGCCTGCCGGGAACGGAAGGCCAGCAGAAGGTCGGTGTCCGTGGCGGATTCGTCCAACCATGAATACCAGAGGACGCAGTGGTCAGGTCCCAGAGATACCAAGGCGTCCAGCAGTGCCTGGTAGTAGGAGATCAGGGTGCGGCCGGTGGCGTCGGTGAGGCGCGGGTCCCAGGCCGGGAGGGCGTGGAGCACGTCGGTGAGGGCGTGGAGACGTTCCTGGCGCTGGAATCCCGGCTGCCAGCCGTGGACGAAGACGTGCACGAACGGCGCGTCGACGCTGCCCTCGGGCACGGTATGGAAGGTCGAGCCGTCGAAACGGCTCAGCCGACCCAGCGGGTTCTCACCGGTCGGCAGGTGGTTCGTGATCATGGTTTGTCGGCCTCGTTCATCCGGCGGGGTCTGCGGCGATCATGCCCGTCCCGGGCGGGATGTGCATGATCGCCGCAGTGACCGGTCGCGGGCTCAGTGCTCCGCGGGCACCGGGTGTTCTGCTGAACCGGCGGGCTGCCCGAGCTTCTCGGTCAGGGCCTCGCCCTCGATGTCGAAGTCGGGCAGGGCCCGCTCGAGCCACGTCGGCAGCCACCAGATGCCCTTGCCCGCGATGGCCATCACGGCCGGGACGATGAGCATGCGCACCAGGAAGGCGTCGGCGATGACGCCTACGGCCAGGCCGAATCCGATGGTCTTGATCATCACGTCGTCGCCGAGGGCGAAGCCCGCGAACACGCCGAACATGATGATCGCGGCCGCCACCACCACGCGGGCGCTGTGCGAGAAGCCCTCGATCACGGCCTGCCGGGCCTCAGTCCCGTGCACGTAGGCCTCGCGCATGCGGGTCACGAGGAAGACCTCGTAGTCCATGGCCAGGCCGAACAGCACACCGGTGAGCAGCAGGGGCAGGATGAACACCACCGGGGTGGTGACGTCCAGGCCGATCAGGTTGTTCAGCCAGCCCCACTGGAACACGGCCACCGTGGAACCCAGCGCGACCCCGACCGAGAGCAGGAAGCCCAGGGCGGCCTTGAGCGGTACCAGGATCGAGCGGAACACCAGGATCAGCAGGATGAACGCCAGGCCCACCACCACGATCAGGTAGAGCGGGAACACGTCGAGCAGTTTCTGCGAGATGTCCACGCCGACGGCGGTCTGGCCGGTAACCATGGCTGTCGCACCGGTGTCGCCCGGCAACGAGGAGAGATCGTCCCGGATGGCCTGCACCAGGTCTTTGGTGGAGGCTTCGGAGGGGCCGCTCTCCGGGATCACCGTGACGGTGGCGAAGTGCACGGCGTCCAGCTGCTGTTCGAAGGCTGCCGTCGCCTCGGCGCTGTCGCTGGTCACCGGCGGCACCACTGCGGCCACGTCGGTGTCGATGGCCTGGAGCTTCGTCACCACGGTGTTCACCGCGGCGACGGGATCGGTGGCGTCGATGGTGTCGACCACCACGACCAGGGGGCCGTTGGCGCCGGCGCCGAAATTGTCGGCGATCAGGTTGTAGGCGATGTTGGTGTCACTGCCGGCGGGGGCCGTGGCGTCGTCCGGGATCGCCAGTTCCATCTTCGTCACCGGGATGGAGATGACGGCGGCCAGGGCGACGCCGCCGATCAGGGCGACCACCTTGTGCCGGCTCACTGCCTCGACCCAGCGCAAACCGTTGGTGCGTACGGTGCCGTCACCCTCGGCGTCCCTCTGCTTGAGGCCCTTGATGCCGCCCTTGAGCACCCGCTTCCCGGCGAACCCGAGGAAGGCGGGCAGCAGGGTGAGGGCGATGATCACGGCGACGGCGACCATCGCGGCCCCGGCGATACCCATCTGGGTGAGGAAGCTGACGCCCGTGACCGACAGCCCGGCCAGGGCGATCACCACGGTGAGACCGGCGAACACCACGGCCGAGCCGGCCGTTCCGACCGCGACCCCGGCCGCTTCCTCCGGGGCTCGCCCGGACCTCACCTCGTGCTGGTAGCGGGACATGATGAACAGGGCGTAGTCGATGCCGACGGCCAGCCCCAGCATCGAGCCCAGCGCCGGGGTGGTGGAGCTCAGCTCGACGAATCCGGTCAGCGTGGTGATGCCCGCCGCACCGATCCCGACCCCGATGATGGCTGTGAGCAGCGGCATCCCGGCCGCGACCAGCGAGCCAAAGGTGACGATCAGAACGACGAAAGCGACCACCACACCGATGATCTCGGCAGTCGGAGCGGCCGCCTCGGCGACCAGGGCGTCCCCACCGATCGCGGTGGTCAGACCGGCGTCCTCGGCCGCGCTCTTACCCGCCTCGAGGGCGTCCTTGTCCGCGTCGGTCAGATCGACGGACGACGTGGAGTAGGTGACGGTGGCGTACCCGACCCGGCCGTTCTCCGAGACCGTGCCGGAGGTGAACGGGTCTGCGATCGACTGCACGTCGTCCGTCGTGACCGTCGCGAGGGCCGCAGTGATCGCCTTCTCGTTCTGCTTGAGGGTCTGGCCTTCCGGCGCCTCGAAGACCAGACGGGCCGTGGCACCGTCCGGTGAGGCACCGGGGCTGCGCTCCTCGATCAGACTGAACGCATCGGTCGACTCCAGCCCGGGCAGGGAGAAGTTGTCGTTCGTCGCACCGGCGAGGGTGGATGATCCCACCCCCATGAGAACCAGAACGGCGAGCCAGAAACCCGCGACGATCCGCCGGTGACGGAACGACCAGCGTCCCAACCGGAACAAGTGCCACGCCATGGAAGAACCTTTCGGGTCATGATGATTCGGCAGCGGGTTCCGGCCGACACTCAGTCCTGCTAGGAGTCGGAGCGTGGGGCACCCGCGCTTGAGAGAACCGAGGCGGGGAAACCCGCCCGGCTCAGGCCTTGTACCCCCATGCCACGGGGCTCTTTTCGTTCTTCACCGGGCCCAAGGTCAAGAATCCCTCCCGGACCGCCGATGAAGAGCAGTCGCCGGAGGGAACGGGGTACTGGTCGTGGCGCTCGGGGTGTCGAGGAACCGGCCGGTCGCCGGGTACCTCACGGCTGTCGTGACGCTGCTGTGCGCCGTGCTGATCGTGCTCGGTGTGATGGCCGTGCGGCAGGTCGGCAGTACCCAGGACCGTCTGGAAGAGATCTACCGCAACAACCAGCTGGCCGGTCAGGCGCTGAACGAGGTGAGCCTGGGCTACGAGCAGGTCCTCTACGAGGTCGACAACCTGGTCCTGGCCGACGACGAGGAAGGCCTCGACCAGGTCCTGAGCCGCATCGCCGCGGCGAACGCTCAGATCGATGCGTCGTGGAAGGGCTTCGCGGCCCTTCCCGCCACGAACCTGGACACCGACCGGACCCTGTTCGCCAACGCGCTGTACGAGTACCGGGCCGTGTTCCAGCGCGAGCTGCTGCCGGTCGCTTCCGACTTCCCCAGCGACGCCGACACCTTCCTCGAACTGCGGGAGTACCTCACCGCTCCGCTCACCCGCACCGCCCAGACCGCGCTGAGACGGCTGCACGCGAGCGTCGACGCCGACTCCGAGGCCGAGATGCTCGCCGCCCGCCGTTCGTACGCCCGGTCCCGTGACCTCACGGTGGCCCTCACGGTGCTGGCGGTCCTGATGGCACTGACCCTGCTCGGCGTCACGGTGCGGGGCCTGCTCGCGCTGCGGCGCAGTCGCAGGATGAACCTGACCGACCCGCTGACCGGCCTGGCCAACCGGCTGATGCTGGCCGAGGTGCTGCCCCGGGCGGCCGACCGGTCTGCGGAGTCCGGCCGGGAGGTGGCGGTGATGCTGCTCGACCTGGACGGGTTCAAGCAGATCAACGACACCCTCGGGCACGTCGGCGGCGACCAGGTGCTCCAGCATTTCGCCGATGTCCTGGGCGAGTCGGTGCGCAGCTCGGACACCGTGGTGCGCCTGGGCGGCGACGAGTTCGCCATGATCATCGAGGGTCTGGAGAGCGCCACCGAGGCGGTGGCCATCGCCGAGCGGATCCGGGCCGGCCTGTCCGCACCGCTGAACGTCCTCGGTCGGCCGGTCCAGGTCCGGACCAGCATCGGCATCGCCGTCCACGCCTTTCCCCAGGGCTCGGACTCCGCCGCCGAACGCGAAGTACTGCACCAGGCCGACCTCGCGATGTACGCCAGCAAGCGGGCCGGCACCCACAGCTGGCAGCTCTTCGCCGACGGCGGCGGGCTGGAGGCGGACGAGCAGCTCGTGGAACTGCGCGAAGACCTGCGCCGGGCCGTCGCGGACCAGCAGATCGAGGCCTACTACCAGCCGATCATGGACCTGAGCAGCGGAGATCTGGTGGGCCTGGAGGCCCTGATCCGCTGGCGCCACCCCACCCGCGGCATGCTCTCCCCCGGCCTGTTCATCCCGATCGCCGAGGAGACCGGCCTGATCCACGGGCTGGGCATGAGCGTGCTGGAGCAGTCCTGCCGGCAGGTCCGCGAGTGGCGTGACCGGATCCCGGCCCTCTCCGTGAGCGTCAACGTGTCGCCCCGCCAGCTGGAACGCCCTCACCTGGTCGAGGAGATCCTCGAGGTGCTGGCCCGGACCGACTACGACCCGACCGGCCTCGTACTGGAGGTCACCGAGACGGCCCTGGTCAAGGACTCCGCCGCCCTGCGCCAGCTGCAGGAGCTGCGCGACACCGGGATCCGGATAGCCGTCGACGATTTCGGCACCGGCTACTCCAGCATCAGCTACCTGACCCAGCTGCCGGTCGACATTCTGAAGCTGGACCAGAGCTTCGTGGCGAAGCTGAACGGCCAGCCCGAGGGTTCGGCGGTGGCCGAGGCCGTCATCCGCCTCGGCCAGGCCCTGCACCTCGACACGATCGCCGAAGGCATTGAAACTCCCTACCAGGCCAACGAATTGACCTTGCTCGGGTGCCAGCGGGCACAGGGATACTACTTCGCCCGGCCGATGCCGGCGGCACAGGCCTCGGACTTCATCCTGAAGTCCGTGACGAAGGCTCCGGACCGCGCTTCCTGAGCAGCCGCGGGAAGCTGCTGGCTCCCGGTGGAACCCTGGTCTCGTACGCCATCGCGGCAGCGATGAACCAGGACGGGTCGTTGTGGCCGGCTTTCCTGGGCAACCTCGCCCGCGTCTTTGCCCTGCACCTCCTGCCCAACGGCAAGAAGGCCTACTTCTACGACCTGTGGGCGGGCCACCTCCTGCGGCCCACGGCGTTCCGGTCCCGGGTCCGAAGCGATCTGGGCGAAGTCCTCACCTTGCTCGCCAGGGGTTCCATCACCGCCAAGATCGCCGCCCGGATGCCCCTCGATCAAGTGGCCGACGCCATGGAGCTGGCCGAGTCCCGCACCGCCTTCGGCAAGGTCGTACTCGTCCCCGCATCGCACAAAGAACGCTGACCACGTTCCTACAGATCGATCTGGCACAACCCGCCGCCCAGCAAGCCCTTGACCTACCTGGACCCGGATGGCAACAAGCCAGATCCGGTGCACTACCACCGGCCCGGCCGTAACTACCTGCCCTTAGGGATCCTGCGCGGGCGGCCGACCCGGCCCGGGGAGGCTGCGGCGTGACTCCTCAGCGGCTGGGTATCCTTCGCCGGCGGAGCACTGCCGGGAGATACCCCTGCGTTGCCTTGCGGTTGCTGACGGTGGGGACGAGGCGGGCGAGAAGGTGATTTTGGCCCGGATCCGGCACCTAACCCGTGGGTAGACCAACCATTCGGCCTACCGCACGGTAATCTGTCGGAGGGATTGCACCCCGGTCGGCTGCCGATCGGGCGTCCCTGCCCTAACCTGTGGGGCGGGTCAGTGTTGTCCCAAGGGCCTCTAGCTCAATCGGCAGAGCAGCGGACTTTTAATCCGCGGGTTCGGGGTTCGATCCCCCGGGGGCCCACAACAGAGCAGGCCAGAGTCTCAGACTCTGGCCTGCTTCTTCGTTCGGGACACTTTTGGGACGTTTTTGCAGAGGTCGGTTCGTAGCTGGCCGATTGGGGGAGGATCAAACGGCAGGGGGCTGACGCCACACCGTAACCGCTGTCAGGCCGCAGAATCGACGTTGCAGATCGGACCGTCTCTACCCCTCACGAACCTCTCACGACCCGGAGGGCTGCGTAAGCGACTGCGTTCTCGTCTCGATGGGCGCTCGTCGGTTCGAGCCGCTTCGCCGCGAGAGTGGGTCGAACATCGAACGTCAGCTGCCCGATCACGCCGGGAGTGAGGTTCGTGGCTGCCACCGCCTCTTTAAAATTCCGTGCACCTGACTGCCCGAGAAAGACCTTCGCGAAAAGCAAGGATCGCTCATGTTCCATGCCCGCTGGTTCGCCAGAGCGGTACCCCTGCCTCCCCAGAGCAAGAATATTGTTGCGATACGACCAGTCCGAAAGAAGCTGAAGGGCATGCAAGCGGTAGGTTAATGCCATCGCCGCCACCTTCCAATATTTCTTTTCTGTTAAAATTTCTTCAGTGCTGCTGTTTGGTCGAATTCTCCGCCTTACACCTCTTGAGGGCATGAGAAACGCCGAGGCGAACGCATTAGCCTCCCGCTCAACGTCAGGTCCAGCAACGTCAATGCTCGAGTGAAGCACTAAATGACCCAACTCGTGCGCAGCATCGAATCGGCTTCTCTCAGCGCTCTTGTTCGTACTGAGTAAGACGTATGGACGCTCATTGCGCCAGAATGCAAATGCGTCCAAGCTCGAATGTGCCGACGGGACGGCAAATACGGCAACGCCCTTAGATTCCAGCAGGTGGACCATGTTGGGTGCGGGGGATTGTGCATCCAACCCCCACCGCGCCCGTACATACTCGGCGGCGACCTCAGGAGCCACCCCACCCTCAGGGGTAGGCACGTCGACCGACGGCAGACGTGGATACTTCCCCTCAAGGTGCAGTCGCAGAGAAACTGCCAGGTCAGCGGCCCCTAAGGCGTGATCTCGAGCCTTGGCAGTCATCTTGGTCCTAGCCCGAAAACTGACCTGCTCATAGGAGACCGCGTCTACAGGCGGCATGGAAAAGAAAGCCCGCGGAAAACCCAAAACCTGCGACATCTGCGCTAGCGTCGAGGGAGACGGAGACTGCCTGGAGGCTTCGTAGTTATGTACGCTCTGGGTCGAGACTCCCAAGGCCTTGGCCAAGGCCGACGCAGAATATCCGGCCCATCGCCGCGCCAAAACAAGCCTTGCAGGTTCGAAGGTCATTGCACTCACTCAATTTCAAAATCAATCTCCGCCTCTTGATCCGGGGTACGCCCCTCAGGAATAGGATACGGAGGTATGGCATTACGATCTAGGAACCGTCGTATATGCCCCGACTCCTGCTTCGGAGCAGGAAGAGAAAACTCGCTGCGAACTTCCAACTGCGCCCAGTCGATCCGAAAAAGATACAAATAGAGCGCGAAACCTCCCAAGATGCGATCCACCCGCTCAGCCAAGCCTTCCACTACCGGCGGCAGCTCTTCTCTAGAAAGGATCTGGCCGATTACATCCTGCCCAGGCATTCGATTTGCCCGAATGGCATGGTGAGCTACCCCGCCCTTCCTGTAACGGGTACTTGGCATCACTCCTGCGTTCCAGACGCCCGTGTAGGCGTCACCTGAAGTGATGACCACCCCCGTCTTGAGGGACTCGCTCACCATGACCGGAAGATTTACGACATCGTGCCGGTCGTAGCCCCGCTCTTCGAGCTGGACCGTCAGCTCCGAAAGCCCGCCCTCATAGGCGTAACTTCCAGGCCCACCCGCAGATCCTCGCTGAGGGGCCCGCCGGTACTCCGTCAAAAGAGCTCCATTGATCTGGTGACAGACGTCGACATCCAGGTTGAAGCGACGCAGGCGACGGTTCTGCTCTTCGAGACGAGCTCGTCGCGCCCGTTCACTCTGCTCCTCGGCGTCCGCATCATCTGGTTCCTGGTCCTGCGACAAGATACCTCCTATGACTTATGGTTCCAAGACCTCAGTTGAGGTTCCAGAACCATAAGCCATTACGCGGCGTAGATCCAATGTCACAGGATGGCCCGATGGGGACAGGGCCGTGTCCGCTTCGGAGGAGTCAGACCTCGTCGATCACGTTTTCGAGCACATCCGCCGTCTGGCGGTCTCTCAGTCGTCGCCCTAGGTAGCGGTCTTGGGTCATACTCACCTTGGCATGCCCGAGCTGGTCACTGATCTTGCGTGTCGAGATGTCAGCGTCATCGAGGAAGCTGGCCACGGTCTTTCGTAGGGTGTGGCTGACCAAATCGCCCATTTCTGCGTCATCACGAATCTCCCGCCACACTCGACGTACGTTTGATGGGTCGCGCCATCCCCCAAGGGAGTCAGGGAAGATTGGGGCCGTTTCGGGTGCGATCACCGCTCGACGCCGCTTTAGCATGCCCACCGCCCAGCTCGGAAGCGGGATTAGCCGCTCCCCCTTCACCCCAGTCTTTGTAGAGGACAAGCGTGACAACCCCGCGCCGCTTCGTCGTACGAGACGCCAAGCAATGTCAACGGTTTCTTCTTCAAGGTCGACGTCTGACCATCCGATCGCGAGACACTCTCCGATCCGGCATCCAGTCGCGAGCATCATCCGCGTCAGGTCGGGAAGGTCCCAGGTCCGGGCCTTCTCACTGGACTCGACCGCATCTAGCCACTGCTTCCGCTCCGCAGCGGTCATAGCCCGCGGCCGACGCTTCGGTGTGCTGTCAATTCGCCCGACCTCGCGAACCGGGTTGACCGTGACGGCACCGTGCCGTGCGGCGTACTTCATGATGCCGCTGATCACGATCTTGGCCGTCCGAGCCCGGCTCGAAGACTTCTTTTTGATCGTCGTCAGCACCCGGTCGACGACCGGCGTCGTCACCTCCCGGACCGTCAGCGAGCCGAGCACCGGCTTCACATGGGTGCCGTAGACCGACTTGTATGTGTCGTAGGTTCCTGGGCTGCGGGTGCCCTCGTCAACCAACGTCTCCATCTCAGCGAGCCACAATTCGGCGACCTTCGCGATCTTTGTCCCAGGCGCCACCTCCGAGTCTTTGAGCGGAGTCTGACGATCCCGCAGCGCCTCTTTCAGCGACCGCTCCGCCGCAGCCTGACTCTTCCCCCGACGCTTCACCGGACGGACAACCCCATCCAGATCGCGGTACTGGGCACGGGCAATCCAGCTGCTGCCGTCTTGCCAGGTCTTCACCTTCCCGTAGGTGCCCAGGGGCAGAGACTGACGCGCCATCAAGCCACCTCCGTCCCGAGTTCGTTGACCCAGCTGACGACGTCCTCGGGAACGTAGCGGAGGTACTTGCCCACCTTCCGGGCCGGCGGACCGCCGCCCTGCGACCGCCACGAGTACAGCGTCTGCACAGGGACCTGGAGGTACTCGGAAACATCTGTAACACTCCACAGCGGAGCGATTCGGGTGGGGTTCACGCTGCACCTTCCTTGGTCTCAACGGATGTGTACTGACCAGAAGGCTTCGGCGGACTGCCGTCTTTGGCGCCTTCGTAAGCCGCGCGCCAGATTTGACGTTGACTGATGGCGTGCAGGAGCCGCGTCGAGAGCGGGGGTAGCTCGTTCGGGTTGACCGGTTCCCAGACGTACCGGTCGCTGGTCTTGTCACCTCGGGTGGCCTCATCGGGGTCGACGCCGAGCAGGGCCAAGACGAACGCTCGACGCTCGTGGCGATGATCGGTGAGGGTCTTGCCCGACCATTTGCGGCTGACGAGGACACGCCGGCCGCCGTAGCCCAGGTGTTCGCGGCGATGCGCCTTGGCCTTGCAAGAGCCCGGGACCAGGCCGGGACGGGCGTTCTTGGGCTGGATGCCGTAGCGCAGCCAGTTCGCACAGCCAGGGGAGCACGGCTCGAAGCGCAGCGCGGCCACGAGGCGGTCCACGTGGGCGGTCACGGCGGCATCGGTGTCTTCACCGTGGGCGGCGCCCATGGATTTGGTCAGGTACTTGGCCAGGTAGCCGATGCGCCGGTCAGCGTCCGGGGAGCCGGACAGCAGGCCTTGAATGTCGGACTGGATGCCGAACCGGACCACGTGCTGCGGTTCGAGGTCGTCATCGGCGTCGAGGTCGTCGAGGGCTTCGTCCCAGGTCGGCAGCACGGCGGCCGTGGTCGGGTCGAGGTAGCCGACGCTGTCACCGATCGGATTTCCGGCGATGTCGTGAGCGTCGGCGTCCTCGTCCCAGACGGGTAGGTCGTCCTGCCGGATGTAGACCGGGGTGTCAGCGGCCGGCCACCACACCTGGTGATAGGTCGCGGCGATGACCTGCCGGACCAAGGCACGGGGCATCGTGCCCCGGATCGCGATGTGAGCGTGCGGTGCCAGCCGTCGCTGAGGCTCGACGGTCGCGAAGTATTGGACATCGAAACCGGCCACCCGGCGCAGGTTCTGCACCAGTCGGTCCATCAGTCGTGGGAAATGAATGGCATCCCTGGCAGCGCGTCGGTAGTCATAGCGGCCCGGATCCACCGGGACGCCGTTGCGGTCCACCCGTCCGTACGACGGCAGCGTCACCGTCACGAACATCGAGGGCCGGAAAACCTTCCCATCGGTACCGGTGAAAGTCTGTCCCACTGTTGTTTTCGCCATGGCCCGCCGAGGCAGTTCCGGTGCGTCCTGACGCCGGCGGGTGGAGCGCTTACGGCGAACCGTCTCGGCGGGTTCCCGTTCCAGTGGTCCACGCACACCCAGCTCGTGCAGTTCGCCGTCAATCGCGTCGAGCGTCTCACTGGCGGCAGCTGCGGCCTCGTGGTCGTCCCGGTCAAGGAATCCGTCCCGGGCAGCGGTGACGTCCGCGCGGACCGCCACCAGGTCCTGTTGCGTGCTCGTGGAGGAATCCTCATCCGGGATCGGATCGGTATCCAGGTGCCAACCGGCACGGCACTGGTGCATCCGGAGCCGCCGGGCACGCTCGGCACAGGGCGGACACTTGGATGCCAGCGTCGCCCCGCACGGGAGGTCGACGAGGGTGACCTCACCGGTCAGGGTGTCGGTGACCCGCTGGGTGATGGGGCGGACGCAGACGCCGTGGGCGATGGCGACGTCTTCGGCCACGTGCAGGGCTACGGGCATGCGGGCGCGTTCGGCGCGGCTGTTACGGGTCAGGTTCGACAGGGCCGCCTTCTGCGGCTGCATCGGGTTCCCGAGGTTGCTCGCGGCGGTGGGGATGGTGGTCATCGGTGTCCTTTCAGCCGGGGCAGCAGCCATGCGGGGAAGTGGGAGATCCGAGGGGTCGGGTCGGCGATGTGGCGCAGAGCGTGGACGCGGACGGCATCGACCGTTTCGGGCTGAGGTCCGGTGGTGTCCCAGTCACAGGAGGTGCACCGCACTCGGATCGGGTGATCGTTCGGTGAGGCCGGGGCCAAGGAGAACGTGACGCCGGCATCGGTGACGATCGCGCCGACCGCAGGAGTGATGCGCCAGCGTTCCGGCCACATCAGGGATGGGGGTGACGTATCGTCCCCGGCGTGAGGGACGCCGCGATCGATGCGCTGCAGGTCATCGGCATGATCGCCGTTCTTGCCGTCGGCGTCCTCCTGGTGCACGAGATCCCCGAGTCGGCCCGCAACGCGCTCTCGGCCCTGCTGCTGGTCTACGGGCTCTGCCTCATCAGCTGGAAGGTCTTCACCCGCGTGCGCCCCGCCAGGGCTCATCATGTCCGGACCAAGCTCAGCGGCGCAGTCACTTGGTGCGATGGCCAGTTGCGGGGCCGCTCCCGCGATGCTTCCCGCCACCGGCAGGGATGAGGGGACGTCCTGGCCGGGACCGGGCTGGGTGGCACTGGCGCTGTGGTTGGGGTCCGTAGGGCGCTGGAGGCGGGACCACCAGGCGGGGGCCGGGCTGGTCTGCCCGCTCGCCTCGGGGATGTGGCTGGGTTCTGGCATGGCCGTTCCTGAGGTGGCCGGGTTCTCGCTCACGCGTCGTCACCTTCATCGCGGGTCCAGAATCGGAAGGGATACGTGTCATCGCGGTCGATGACGTCCTGGACCTCGACCCGAACCGGCCCGTCAGTGGACGGGGTTGTCCAGTCGCGGTTTTCGGGTGCAGGCCAGCGCATCGCCATGTCGACGATGTCGTCATCGGACAGGTAGGAGAACCGCACCCGCACTGGCTCGTGGGCGCCGTCGACGTGGACGTAACCGATGCCGGGCAGGCTCGCCGGGATCAGATGACACGCCGCGCCCCGGTCAAGGGCGCCGTCCCCGAGGACCATGTCGACGTGGGAGTCCTCCGACAACCGCAGCGCGATCCGGTAGGTGAACAGGTCCCGGAACGGCAGCACTTCTTTGCGCGGGTCCTGCAACGCGGCTACCACACTAAATCCGACCGCGCGACCCTGGGAGAGCAGAATCTGCATCGCAGCAGCGACTTTGAGCTTGATGTCTTTGGGGGCGTAGGCGGTCAGGAACGCGAGTTCGTCGACGAGGATGACTTCCAGCGGGTCATCCGTAGAAGGGGTGAAGACGCGCAGGCCGGCGGCCTTGAGGCGGTGCTTGCGCTCGTTCATGTCCGCCACGGCCTGTTCCAGCAGGGCGAGCATGTCGCTCAGGTCTTCATCGGCGTACCGGCCGAACAGCGCGCGACCGGGGAACAGCTCCATCCCGCCCTTGGGATCCACGCCACGCAGCCGAACCGTTCCCGCGTTCACCGCTGGCGCCAGGGCCCGCACGATCGACCACACCGCCGAGCCCTTACCCGCCCCGGAAGCACCGGCGATCAGAACGTGACGGCCCAGAAGCCACAGCAGGAAAAGCTTTCCACTCTCGGCCAACGCCACCGGCAGAGCATCCAGAGACGGGACCACGGCGGGTTGCATCGGGGCGACCAGGCGCCGTAGCGGGTCTTGGGCGTAGAACAGCACCCGCACCGAGCCCGGAGCATCCTCGATCACGCTGCACCGGTGAGCGGCGTACACGTGCCGCAGCCCTTCGGCTTGTGCTGCCACATCGGCCGGCGTCTGACCATGCAGCAGGCGCAGGTGCAGCGTGTCGACCACTGGTGTCGAACGGACGCGGGTCACGGCCGGGACGTACACCTCACGGGTCGCTGTGGTGCGGGTCAGGCCAGTGCCGTCCATCGCCGGATGCCAGCGCCGCTGGTACTTCGTCCACCACCGCCACACACCCCGCGTCGGTTGAGCCACGGCGGTGTCGAAGGACGCCGGCCACCGGTAGGCCCAGATCAGGCCCATGGTGAGCCACCAGGTCAGCGCGGTCACCGCGACCAGTCGGCCGAGGTAGGCCCACAGGAGCAACAGCACGATCACCGGCAGAGACAGGCCCCAGTACGTCCGCATCTGGCGAACGATCCATGCGCACGATTTCGCCAGATGGCGGATGAGGAAGACCGGCACGGTGACCCACAGGGGGACGACATAGCGCTGACGGGTGGTCAGACCGGTTCCGGCCAGGTCTTCCACGCGGGTTCCGTTGACCAGCATCAGAGGGTGCTCCCATCCGTGGGATCGGCATCCGGGTTCAGGGCCGAGGTGATCGAGGTGGCCGAGGTGGCCGAGGTGGCCGGGGGCTGGAGATCGATGGCGGGTAGGCCGAGATCACGGCGCAAGTCGTGCAGGACCTCGCGCAGCAACGCCAGCCGCTGCCCGTCTGCCAGATACGCGGCTCCGTTGAGCAAGATTTCGGCGCGGCCGATGGCGTGGCAGGTGGCGAACAGGTCGCCCATGTGGCGAAGGTGCGCGTCCTGGCCACCGCAGCCGCCCCTCATGCGGCACCGCCGATGGTGTCGGTGTCCTGGCGGGTGAAGGACATGAACCGCCCGACCTCACCGCGCAGCGGCAGCGCGACCAGGTGCGCGCAGTCCGGGCACTGCCCGAAGTGCAGACGACCGACCGGGTGGACCTCGGTGCAGGTTCGGCAGGGCTTGGCCAACGGTCCGCGGTTCTTGGGTTTTCCACTGGTGGAACGCATCTGCGACGTCAACTCCCCAAAGTTTCAGCGTGTGATGGCGGTGGTGGGAAGGGCCCCCGGTCCGGGGTTGGACCGGACCGGGAGACCGTCAGACCCCGGGCGAGCGGGTCAGGCAGCGGAGGCCCGCTGGCGTCCCTGGGCGCGGAAACCTGCTGCCCGGTAGGCGATCGCGACTCGGGGCTTGGCCCGGTTGGAGTCCATGTACGGGATCACCTGCAAGCCCTCGAACTCCGCCGGGGCCATCAGGCCGGCCGGGGGAACCGGCTGCTGATCAGCGGCGATCTTCACCTTGATCTCGCGCCGTCCCTGCTGGGCGGTGGGGTCCAGCAGGCTCACGGCCCACAGGCGCATCCCGGTCTGCTTGTCCAGCTCCTGCGGGTCGACATTCCCTGCCTTGCGCTTGTCGAAGTCCTCCACCGGGTCGACCGAAAGAATCAGGATCGGCTGAGCGAAAACGTCCTCGTGACGAACATTGATGCGGCCCTCAACAGCCATTGTGGTGACTCCCGTTCTCGGTATTCAACCGCCCGCACCCGGCCATTCCCGATGAACGGCGAAGGTGCTTTCCCTGCGGTGTCAGCTCTGTCTGAACTGCGAGAACATCGTGAACCGGTTGGCAACCGCGCTTCAACGGTTATGCAAGCGGTACAATTCGCACGTACATATTTCCCATGCCATGTTCATATGAATCCAGTTCGAAAATATGCACCCTTGGCATGGGCTTCGAAAAAGGTCAGGAGGGCGCCAGGAAAAGGCTGGGAAGGCCGTTAAGATTTCGTGCATGGCTGAACGGGGATTGCCATCGGTGTACACGTCCCGAGGGCAGGTAGAGGGCGAGGACTGGCAGGCGGTCGCAGCAGCGGTCAACGCGCGGATGGCAGCGTTGAGGATCGGACAACAGGAACTGGTGCGCCTGTCAGGGGTTTCGGTCTCGACCGTGCGCCTGATCCAGCACGGATCCAGCCGGCGCGTGCAGAACAAGACCCTGGAGGCGCTGGCCCGCGCGCTGGACTGGCCCGAGGACCACCTGATCAAAATTCTGGTCGCGACCCCACCGGCAGTCCCGACCCCGTCACCGGCCGACGACCAGGTCGTGACCGTCCTGATGAGGATCGAGCACCAGTTGGCGCAGCTCAGCGACCGTTTGAGCCAGGTAGAGCAGCGGATGCCGCCCGGCGGCCGGTCCGAGTAGGACGCCGTTCAGCCGGCGAGAGAGTCACGAACACGACCCAGGGCGTGATGTGGGAGAACTTCACCGCGTCCACACCGGGCGCCTGTCGTAGAAGCGCGCGAGCTTCCTCACGCTGATTACGCGTCGGATCCAGAAAAGCGACCAGGGCGCTCTGGGACCCAGCAGCGCGGGGCAGCCATGCGGCCCGGCGAACGGTAATACCGTTGTGGCGCAACAAGATAACGAGAGCAACGACGTCCACAAAGCACCCCGCAGTGTTGGCCAAAATCAGGAAGCCCGCGCGGGCCTTCCCCGTCGTTGCCCGCGCGGGCAGTTCATGAGTGGGTGCGTGCCGGCTCGTCGCGCCCGGATCGGACCGACACGCACCCCGGCGTCCACCATCCAGCGGAGGGAGCCGGTGGGGATATGGACGCCGCCCCGGGTCCGCTCAGCGGCCGGGAGTCTTCTGCCTGGGTATCGCAGCTACCCCCAGGGACTTCCTCGTGCGAGTCCGACCGCGTCGGATGCGTTCAGGGTGCCCAGCCGATACGCCGGCCGAAGCCGGTATCCCGCCGATACATTCCCGCTGATCCGCCTCACGTGGTCGGGGCACGTCCTCCAGATTCACAGCTTCACTTCCTGTCGACTCTCTTCCTTGGAGCCGACCTCTCCCGAGGACCTGAGCGTCGACCCGGGAAAGGTCGGTAGTGCAAGCCTGCTTCGGCTGGTCAGGACCGGAAACGCACCTTTCGCCTATGCCAACCTGAGGTGACATCCGGACCGGCAACAGGCGCCCCGAGCGGTTGCCGAAAGCTTTCCGAGCGCCCGAGCGCTTGAAAACCGGCATACCCGTCATACAGGGTTGACTTGGGCACGGTAACCTTCCGGCTACCGATCGCAACGAAGCTGATAGGCCAGGCCAGCAAGGGGGAACGGTGGCAAAGCCCGGACGACTCGACTACCAGGTGGGCGACGACCTCCTTGCCCGGGCCGACTTCCAGACAGCCTGCCGCGAGCGTGACTTCGGCCACATCTTCCGCCTGATGCGGCAGTGGGACGGCGCCAGCCAAGACCGCATCGCCGCACCCGTCGACGGCCTCACCCAGTCCCGCGTCAGCCGGATCATGGCGAACAAGGACCGTGTCTCAACCGTCGACGTCATGGAACGCATCGCCGACGCCCTGCACATCCCCGGCAGCTTCCTCGGACTCGCACCGCGCAGGTGGGAGGCCCTGGAGGCCAACCGCACCACGACGTCCGCCCCGCATGCTGTTGCCACCCCGCCGAGCAACGGCCAGGTACTCGCGGCCCCCGTCGGTGAGCTGGTCGACCGGCGCCTGGACGTGACCCTCGATGTCGGTCCGGACGGTGGCGTCACGATTTCCCAGGTGCACCACCTGGAGAACCTCGGAGACACCCCGGTCACCGGGCTGACGCGTCAGATCTGGTTCAAGCACGTCACCGGGCCGCTGGAGGTCAAGGAGACCGACAGCAACCGCAACGTCTTCATCAAGACCATTCACGACGTCGGCGTGCAGGTGAAGTTCTCCTGTCAGATCTTCCCCGCGATCAACCCCGGCGAGACCGCGACCGTCGGCTACACCTGCAACGGCGGCAAGTTCGCCGATGAGTTGTACTGGCGCCAGACCGTTTTCCTGCCGACGGAGTCACTTCGGTTGCAGCTGAGGCTGAACGGGGTGGAAGCTCTGAGCGGTTGCACGGCGGTTGAAGAGCGTCTTGACGGCTCCGAGATCACGGCAGCCGAGAGTCTGTCCTTGGCGAACGAGGGGAATGCAACGGTGATCGACCTGAACCGCCGCGACCTGCGGTCCAACCAGAGCGTGACACTGCGATGGGATGTGCCCCGTGCGACTGCGTGACCAGGTCGAATCCCTCGTCCGCTCCTGGGGAGCCTACGAGGAATCACGCGGCGGCCGGCAGGTCATCGACTTCGACTGCGCCCCCACCAACGAACCCGTCAGGCCAGCCAGTAGCCGGATCGAGGTCCACGACCGCCTGACGTCCCTGAACCAGCAGGCCAAGGCCGACGGGGACACCCACGTCGAGCAGACCACCCGCGCCCACCTGGCCTACCTGTCCTGTGTGCTGGGAGAGCGTCCCGAGCTGGATGCCTACATGCGGGCGACCCAGGGATGCGGCACGGCCGGCTGGTCCGAGGACTACGTCGTGGAACTGGGTGAGCGGGCCCGCAACGCCTACGCCGACTTGGGCGTGAGCTGGGGCCCCAAGACCGCCGACGAGGTCTTCCAGCTCGAAACGCCGATGACGCTGGAGCGGGCAGCGACCCAGGTGCAGGTCCTGGCGGACGAGGCCGAACCCGCCGTGCGCGCGCTCACCGGGACGACGGCTACGTACACGGTGGACGTGCAGGTCGTGGACATCGACGACTACTGGTCATTCTGGGTCGACGGCTCCGGCCATCACTCACGGCTGCGGTTCAACCAGCGCACGGCCGTGTTCACCGAGGACGGCCTGCGGTTCTTCGCCCAGCACGAACTGTTGGGCCACGCGTTGCAGTGCTCCAGCTTCACCCAGACCGCCGAGAACGAAGACGTGGACTGGGTCCGCACGCTCACGGTGCACCTGCCCTACCAGAGCCTTCTGGAAGGTCTGGCGACCGCGTGGCCGATCTACACCGAGCCGGACAACAAGCCACTCATGGCCAAGGCCCGCCTCAACCACTACATGCACATCGTGCGCGGCGAGGTCCACCGCGCCATCAACGCAGAGCTCCCTCTGCGCGACATTGCCGAACACGTGCTGGCCCGGGCCCCGTGGCTCACGCTTGAGCAGGTGGGCAACCTGCTGTCCGACCGTGGCACCGAGCCGCTACTGCGCTCCTACCTGTGGTCGTACACGGCCGGCACGGACTGGTTCATGAACCTTGGTGACCACGCCGACGCCGAGACCATCAAGAAGGTCCTCAGCACCAGCTACCACCACCCGCTCACGCCGACCGAGCTTGCCGAACTATGGCCGGCCGGTCCGACCTTCGGCGGGGATGGCGCACCGATCGTGCTGCGCAGGCCCAACGCAGCCTGACACCAGTCGGCCGCACAGGAGGTCAGGAGGCCAGCGGTGCCTCCTGACCTCAGTCTTTGCTACTTACGTGAGGTTGCCGAATTACCGACGACCTCTCAGCCGCCAGACCTACCCGGGCCGCATGAACGGTCGTGCCTCACCAGAGCGGAGCGTCAACGAGTGCGCACCTGAACTGATGGCGAGCCCACGCCGGGCAGCTCCGCCGGGCATGCGGCACCTACGGCGCCGACCCGACGGGCCACCCGGCACGACGTCACCAGCAAGTGTCGCGCACTGCCGAATTACTCTCTTCTGGATCAAGAGGGGCAAATGCAACGATCGCCAGCAGTCTGATTTCGACTTCCTCTACCTATAGGTAGCTTATATTCTCCGTCCGCTTCGCGGTTCTTTGCGGCTTGATAGATGGTGAGAGGGTTCGGGTGAAGGTTCTAGGTTTGAAATGCGGCAGGGACAAGATCGCTTGGGCCGTTCTGGAAGGCGAGACACGGCTAAACGCTGTGCGTGTAGACCACGGGGTTGTTGAAGCCCCTAAAACGGCCGACCGTGGCGAGACTTTGGTCTGGGTTCGCCGAGAGGTTCACGAGATGCTGGAGCGCTGGTCGCCGGACAGGGTTTCCATGCGCCTAGCGGAATCTGTTGGCAAGGGAAATGTTGTGCCGCGAGCAGAGACCGAGGGTGTAGTAACGGAGGCTGTGACGAGTCGCGGAATCGTTTGCGACAGGCTGTATGGAGCCTCTGTGCGTGCCAAATTTTCAGCGAAGACCGCAGCAGCACTGACAGTCGCCCTAGAGCAAGTCCCTTGCATCGTCCAAACGCCGAGTACTCGCCGCGATCCGGTGATTGTTGCCGCTGCCGTCCTTCCCAAGGAGGATTCGTGACAGGATTTGAACGAATTCGGTATCTCGGTGGCGGCTACTTCGGAGAAGTTTGGCTTGAGCGAGATGAAGCACTGAACCGCCTATGCGCGGCCAAGTACCTCAAAAATGGCGAAGATTTGGGTGGGCGAAGTATCTTCGCAGAGGCTCAAGCTATGGCGCTTGCCGAACATCCGAACGTTGTTCAAGTATATTCCGCTGATCACGTCCTTGATGTACCTGTGATCAGAATGGAGTTTTTGCCGGACGGAAGCATCCACGATCGCTACGGAAAGTCCGCTCTCCCGGTTCGGGACGCCGTATCAGCCATCGAGGATGCGTGCCGTGGTCTTGAGTTCCTCCACAACCGGAACATGCTTCACCGCGATATCAAACCGGCGAATTTGATGCTGGCCCCCTCGGGAGCGATCAAAGTTTCTGACTTCGGTTTGGCATGTGGCAAGGAGCAGGTTTCCGAAGCGCCAATCGGTTACGTCACTCATCTGCCGCCCGAATCCGTGGCCGACCCTGGATACATCGACAGTGTTCAAGGCGATGTTTACGCAATGGGAGTTACGCTGCACCGTCTAGTAAACAGTGATGCAGTCATGGACACAGAGGCTTGGGGAGATAATCTTATAGACCTCATCCGGCTTGGCCGTTTTCCAGCGCGAGACAGTTATCTGCCGCACGTCCACGATCCACTTCGGAAGGTTATTAAAAAGGCCCTACATATTAATGCCGAACGACGCTACAAATCGCCTAGCGAATTGCGTCATGCTTTAGAAGCGACGCGACCCGTAGTGTCCTGGCAAGTTTTGGGCGAGGATACCTGGGATGGCACTAGCGCGGATGGGCAAAACTCCTGGCGCGCAAGGGTTTTTCCCAATAAGAAGGGGCGCAGTTCTTTCGGTTTGGATCGCCGCCGGGGGGACGGAAAATACAGAGCAATTCGCGGTGACTCTGCGGTATTTGACGAGCGATCTGAAGCGATCTCGCATGCCAGTATCGTGCTCGATCGAGTAGCCAGAACCGGAAAATAGCGTTTTAAGCGAGACTTCCTTGTGGAGCTATCCATTCGACTGACTGTTTAGTCACTGAAGCAATGAGGTCGAATTCTTTATCGTAGTGCAATAACGTCAGCGAATGAGCTTCTGCCGTAGCCGCGATGATTAGATCTGGCAGTTTGACGCGATGCGACGAGCGCTCGGCCAAAATACGCTGCACCTCTTGTGCTCGCTGCATACAACTTTCATCAGTGTCGACGTACTCGAAAATACTATTCCGCCAGTTCCAAATCTGCTCGTACTCTACCGGGCTACGTGCCGAAAATAAGGCTTCCAGATTGAGAACCGCGCACGTAGCCACGAGATAGCGGTCGATCAGCGGAGCGAGCCTGTCCTCAACTGGTTGGTGTCGAATGCGCGCATTTGCACTCGTGTCAGCCATGTACCGTGCGACTACCATGCATCATTCCGAATGCTCTCGTCTGGGTCTAATAAATTTGTCTTCATGAAATCAACGTATTCCTCCACCATCTTCCGCCTCACTGCCTCTTTGAGGGCTTGATTAACGGCGTCTCTCGGCCGGGCCACGCCGAGCATCTTTTGCGCCGCCGCAAGACTTTCACTGTCGATGTCATCAACAGTTGTACCTTTTTCGACCATAGCTAGTTCCCTCCGCTCACGGTTGCATCAATAGCTCGTTGGCTCGCCTCATGGGCCTGGCAGCGAGCACATGCTCCACCTCGTAGAAGAAAAATGCCATGTCGAATTACCAGCTTTGCAATAGATTTAGGGGCATATCGACGACACAAATCGCATGTAAATTCTTCAATCGCGTCGAATTTGGTGCCAGTTCGAAGTACCTCTTGCCGCTCCTGTTCCCAACACGCATCACACTTCCAGTCAGCGTGGGCAATAAAAGTGCTCCAGACCTGATCAGGATCACTTTCAAGGTGTTCGCACACAGGCACGGGAGGTGATAAGAGTTCGGCGATCCGTTGCTCGATTCGATCTCCGAACTCGGCAGCGTCTAGTTCGACGCCATTGCTCCCCGCATCTTCTCGAAGACGCTCACTAGCCGCCGCACTGGCAAGATCAAATTTCTCATCGTGTTTAGCCTGGCGATAGCCTTGAAGCATTTTCTTGGTAGACGCGTCATTTCCTGGACAAGTGATTCTGTGCGGAAAGAATAGGCCAGCAAGCGGGACGTCAAGAACCTCTGCCTCAATTTTAATGGCAAAGGTGGCTTCACAGTTCTCGCAAATCCCGCTGATCAACGCATCCCGCCGCAGTCGAAGGGCGAATTGCAGGGCTGTAGGTGCATCGGGAGGAACAATCGGAACCACAAGCATGACGCCATGCATCTTCCAGATTTCGTCATATCCGGAAGGGAGTACAGAGACGAAGGTCGGGCGCTCTCCGGCAGCGTACGCACCTGCCAGACTCGCCTTGACGTCCGCCATTGCCATGATCATCCCTGTCTCGAGGTTCACCGCACATCATCGCAGTTGGGACGCCGCCTGCACAGCGGCACTCGTCACAACGAACTGCTGCCCCACGGGCATAGAGGTAGAGCGCAGACTCATGGCAACCGATGTCCGATAGAAGCAGTAGTTGCTCACCTGGCACTGCTTCCCGGCCCACCTTCCGGTACCGCACCCTGACTCCCAATCAACCCCGCAGTCCTAGCGTGGTCCAGGTCTGCACTCCGTGCGGGCGCGGGCGGACTGAGCGGGCGGGGCGGGGTTGACTGCGAGCCTCCCAGGGCCGGTACCTACCTCCCACGGCGGAGCCAGCAAGAACAGCTGGCCCCACCGCAGGCCCACCACGGGAGGTCAAGGACATGACTCGGCGTCACGGAGGCAAGCGCTTCTGGTTCCCCATACTCCTGCTGCGGGATGCCCTCGGTCGGTTCGTGAGAGTCCGCCGGCCAATGGCACCGAAGCGCCTGAAGCCCCGGGTCTGTCGCCTCACCCTGCCGGTGTTCATCCAGCTCGAACTGGACCTGGCGTAACGGTCGGTCAGCCCGCAGGTAGCCAGCGCTCAGCGTTTACTCACATGATTCAACGCCAGACAACGCACAACGACGCGAGACGTCAGCAGGTTTAAACCGCCCCTGACCAGGGCAACGGCAACCAACTGCCACCATCCGGTGCCACTAACAACCCCGGATTTAGATCAGAAGGTTAGGAGTTCCAGGGTGAGGCCGGATGCTCGCGCTCAGCCGAGCCAAGTCATCTGAAGAGGAATGACGCGCCGCTGATCCTCCAGGATCAGATACACCAACAGTCCCTCGCCGTTCGGGCCGAAGAGCACCGACCGCATGTTTCGCTCAGGATGTTCCCGATTAAGCGGATCCCCGCTCCACGGCGTCAGCTCGAGCATCACTCTGACCTCGGCCAGCGAAACCAAGGCATCGACTGGCAGGGCTGCCATCTGTTCCTCGATCTCGGGCAGAACCTCGAGCCGGTACACCTACTGGCCCAGATCCCTCATCACGTCAGCCCACGGCCGCGTCGGCAGATCCTCACCCGCGTTCAGCCGCTCAGCCGTCCGCAGCATCCGCTGATACCCCTCGGGATCCCGTTCCGTCAGTAGCGCCACCCGCTCCCAGCGGGTCAGCATGTCCAGCACCGGCTTCAGATCCAGCGCTTCAGTGGCCTCAGCCATTACGCGCCGGTACTCCCGGTCGAAGTCGCCGGCCTCGGCAGGCAGCAGCCGATCACGGATCGATCGAGGAGCCAGACGCCCACCAAGGGGCAGGGCAGGATCCGATCCCGACGAAGCAGCCACAGACATACTCAACACGGTAGAACAGAGTGAGCGCACAGCGAAGCCATTGACGCTCTGTCACACCGGCAGGACTGATTCAGAACGCCGGACCGGGACACTTTAGGGACACAAAACAGCCCCAGACGACCGCCAACGACACCGACTGATGCCAGCATCACACCGGAGTATTAGCAGGTAAGAGCCATTATTCACCAAGAACCGCAAGATCCGCCCCAGTTTCCGCGGGTTCGGGGTTCGATCCCCCGGGGGCCCACCTAGCTTGACCTGCAAGAACGCCGTGGTTCGGTTGGCCTCAAGATCCTTGTGCGGCCAACGTGAGGCCCTGGTGAGGCTGATATTTCCTCGACGAAGCGCCCCCAGGAGACAAGTCCCTGCTTCAAGGTCGCGACCCCGTCTCCGGTTGCGACATCAAGCAGAGAGATGGGTGCGGAGCGAGGTCCGACAGGGTGCTGGAACCTCCGATGAGTGCTGCCAGTGCTTGGCCCACAGGTCTGCACTGTTCGGTGTTCGGTATTGACCGAACACCAAATCCGATGGGGACACCCACGTCGAGCAGATCACCCGCGCGCACCTGGCCTACCTGTCTGCTGAAGGTCAGCATTCAGGCACCCAGCGCCCGGCCGGTCTGATCAGGCGCGATTCCCCAACCTGTTCTGAGAAAACTGTTATGGGCTCGATGGGCGGACCGTCCTCTCTTGGACGTGTCATGTGACCCGCCGAAGTCTCAGAGCTCAAGAACTGGTCAAGGAGTTGCGTTGTCGATTTCGCATCGGCGTTCAGGGTCCCGGTTCGGTCTAGCCGCGCTAGTCGCGATTTTGCTGCTCGTCGCGCCGCTGCCGGCGCTGTCCGCGCAGGCATCCACCGATATCACTTCGGCCGTCAAGAGCAATCGGAACATCGTTCTCAGTGGGGATGCACTGGTGAGAGTGACCGGCACGGTGACGTACACCGGAAGCCTTTCTGGGTCCGGAACTCTCACCGTCGCGGGTTCGGGCACCCTCGTGCTTACCCAGGACAGCAGCTTCACCCGCCCGGGCAGCAAGGAGCGCCTCACGACCTATGACGGGGGCGCCCGAGGTGGAGCGCCGATGGTCCGTGCTGTCGATGTCGATCCACCGGCCGTGATCGTGCAGAAGGGCGCGACCCTGCAGTACGGGATCGGCTCAGGCACCGGGCAGATCGCCAACTATCAGACGCCGAACGGAGCCGGAGAGCGGTGGAACCTGCTCAACACCCGTGTCGACGGCACTCTGGAACTCAACATCAGCAGCCGGGTTCATCTCGGCAGACTCAGCGGGTCCGGCCTGGTGATCGCGCGGCGCGACATCTGGCCCGGAACGTCGCTGGCGGGGAGCAGTTCGTTCTCCGGCGCCTTCTACAACGGCACGGGATTCGACTACGGATCGGTCAATTGGAACACCGCTCTGCCGAACCTGCGCACCGTCGTCAACCAGGGTTCGGCGATCCACAGCGCGGCCGACGGTCAGCGGATCGTCGACCGCGCTGACTACTGGTCGCAGGCTTGGGGCAACGACATCAACTTCCATACCTGGGGCACGGGCGTGGTCCAGATGACCGGCGTCTACAGCTGGTCGGACAACAACTCCCTGATCAACCCGCGACTGAGCAAGTCATCCCTCAACACGGCTCTGGTGGCACACAACAACAATGCGCGGGGCCTGAATCTCGAAGGCGCCACCGTGGAGTTCGGTGACGGTACGACAAGCCGGTTCTTCCTGCCCGGCACGCTGGCGCAGGGTAGTTACATCAACCTGCACACCAGGCGCGCCCGCAGCAGGGTGATCCTCAACTACAACGGGCCGACCGTGGTCAACCTGCCGTTCTCAGGCGGCACGTTCCACGACACGCTGGCCGCAGTCGGAACCGGCGACATCGTCATCGCAGCCACGAAAGGGAACGCCGTCACGTTCACGGTCCCGCAGAACTACGACGGTAGTACCACCATCGGAAAGGGCGCCTCGCTGCGCCTGGGCAACGGAACCCCCGGTGAGGATTCCAGCCTGCTCGCCAGCAACCTCTACCAGGTGATCAACAACGGCACCTTCATCGTCGCGAACGCCAGGACGAAGCTCTCACTGTCCAAGGTGAGCGGCAGTGGCAGCTTCACCAAGAGTGGAGCCGCGGCCGTGACGCTGGTATCTCCCACGTATCAAGGAAAAACAACGCTTTCCAGGGGACGTCTGCAGCTGGTTTCGGGCACGCTGTCGCACAGCAGTTCGGTCCGGCTGACGAAGAAGACCACGCTGGACCTTTCCAAGGCCGGCGCCCAGACGCTCAAGAACCTGAGCGCGGCCCAGGGCAGCACGATCATCGCCGGTGGTGCACTCAACCTGCGCAGCTCTTCCACCGGCACGGTCCGGGCCGGCATCACCGGTGCCGGAACGGTGACGGCGACCGGCAAGGGCAACCTCGAGCTTCTGGGCGCCACCATCAGCGGCTCCCTCACCAACAACGGCAAGATCACGGCCTCGGCAGCCAAGGTCAAAGGCAGCTACCAGCAGACCGCGAGCGCCACACTGATCACGGGCGGGTTCGAGGTCACCGGACCAATCACCTTGGCCGGCAAGCTGTCGCTGGCTCCAGGGGCCAGCAAAAAGGCGATCACCCTGATCGACAACACCGGCACCGGCAAGATCACCGGCACCTTCGCCGGGCTCAAGCAGGGTGCCAAGCTGAATGGCCGGACGCTCAGTTACACCGGCGGCGACGGCAACGACGTCACGCTGTCAGCGACGACCACCCTTGCGGCCACGTCCTCAGGAACGTCCTCGCCCAGCACGGCCCCGGAGGCGAAGGCGAGCGTCATCAATTCGACTCTGACCAGTGCCGAAACCAAACCTCACGTGGGGTCTATCGGCAAGGGCGCTGCCGGTGCCATCGTGCTCCTGGCCCTGTTCCTGGTCCTGTTCCACCGTCGGGGCCGCCGTCGCCGTCCGAGCCACAACTGAAACGGTCAGGCCAGCTCCGGCCGACGGTCCCGCGCACCATAAGTCATCCGCCGACGCATCGCCCGGATGACCTATGACCGAACCCTTCACCCCTGGTACTCATCGGATACCAGCAGCGGTGCTGAGCCCTTCCGGGCCCAGCACCGTCCTCAGAGCTCAAGCCATGGTGATGTCGTCGACCTTGATGTTGACCGCGATGACCTTCAGGCCGTAGTTCTCCAGGGCCAGGGTGACCGAGGTGCGAACCGCGGTGGTGACGTCCGGAACGACCTCGTCCGCCTTGATGACCAGCACCACCGTCACGGTGGTCTCAATGCCGTTCACCGTGGCGTGAACACCCCGCGTGGCGTCGCCGGCCTCGGTCAGGCCGACCCGGTCCAGCACCGAGTCCAGGAAACGGGCGACGTCGCCGCCCAGCTCCGACACCCCGGGTACGGATCGGGCCGCGGCCGCCGCGATCTTCTCCACCACTTCGCGTTCAACCATGGTCACTCCAGTTCCTACTACTGCCGGCTCTCGTTCGGGCTCGGCCGCCGGAGCCACCTCGATCACGGCCGTGGCCGGTGTCTCGCTCTCGGCAGGCGTGCTCTGCTCGTCCATCCCAGCCCCATCGGTTCACAAGCTCATGGGCGTACCGGGCGGTACCCCGCAAGGAGCCTATAGAAGGCCATTCTGAACAAACCCGCTCACCTGGGACTTCGTCCAAAATTCTCAACGGAGTATTCACGCCGGTGCAGTGCTGCGCGAACGGAGGCACCTGATTCGAACCGGCGTCGACACCCAGATCGGCCAGTCATCGGTCGAGGCCACCACGGTGACGATCCGCTGATCCAGGAGGCGGTGGGGAACGACATTCCACACCGCCCTCGATGCACCGGAACGTAGAATTGTCCCGTGACATGCATAGTCGGCATCACGGACGGCCACACCGTCACCATCGGCGGCGACTCCGCAGGAAGCGACGGCTGGCACGTCGCGGTCCGGTCGGACACCAAGGTGTTCCAGGTCGGGCCCTACATCATGGGCTTCACCACCAGTTACCGGATGGGCCAGCTCCTGCGCTACTCGCTCGAGATCGGCGAACCCGACACCTGGGACGTCGACCGGTTCATGGCGACCACGTTCATCGACGCCGTCCGCCAGTGCCTGACCGACGGCGGCTATGCGAAAGCCGAAGACGGGCGCGAAGAAGGCGGGGATTTCCTGGTCGGGATCCACGGTCGGCTCTACGTCATCGGGTCCGACTACCAGGTCGGGCACACCATGGCCGGGTACTCGGCCGTCGGGTCCGGATACCTCGTCGCCCTGGGGTCCCTGCACTCCACCGCCACATCCCTGATCGACAGCCGCCAGCGCACGGTGATGGCGTTGGAGGCTGCTGTCGAACTGACCGATGGGGTGCGTCCGCCGTTCACCGTGTTGCAGGCGACCTGACGCAGACCGAGCCGCACCACACTGTCTGCCCTACATGGGTGAGATGTCGAAGTCCTGGATAGGTCGGACCCGACTGGTCCCGTCCTTGAGCGTGATCTTCACATCCGGGTTGGGCGGGCCGTTCCGTGTCGCCCGCTCCAGCAGACTGGCAGGCTTCCGCTCAGGCCACCAGGCAACGAAGTAACCGTTCTGGACAGTAGCCTCCGCATCGACGCCGCCAGCATCGAAAGTCACGCTGACCACGTCGTCCCCCATTTTCCCGGCCACCGCGTACAGGGTGCCCCCCTGAAGCTGTACGTCCAACACACTATTGGTGGCCAACCCATCGGCCACCGGCACTGCCGAAAGCTTTCCCGTCAACGATTGGCCCGTGAAACTTCCACCTGGGCCACTGGGTTCGGTCTCTGTCACGCAGAGCGACTCATACCCGTCCGGGGCTTCCAGATAGGCCAGCGCCAGCTTTCCCCTCATCTCCACCACCTGCGGCGAGTAGACACGCCGAATACCGTCCAGGGCATCGCCCACCATCCCCTGACAGTAGGTACCCCACTGCCGGGCCTCCGCCGGTGTGGCGGCACGGGCCTTCGTTGTCCACTCGGCGAACGCCGCATTCCCGCCCCCCAGCACCGGAGCCACCACCACACCCACTGCCGCGATGACAACTGCCATCGAATAACGAATTCTATGGCGCCGTTTCGGCAATATCCCGGCAGTACCCGGGACCTCTTGAGTCACCCGGAACAAGGTGGCGGCAGCCCGCGGCGAAGCAATCAGATCGTCGGTGACGTCGGCGGCGGCATCATGCTGGCGAAGCGTCCTCTCAAGGTTCATGACAGGCGTCCTTCCTTAACGGGAAAAGGGTTTGCAGAGCGATCAACAGGCTCGGGCAGCGACCGGAGATGAACCTTCAGGGCACGGCGAGCACGACTCAGCCGGATCCGGAAGGCCACTGGCGAGATGCTCAGCACGCCAGCAGCCTGTTGGGCACTCAGTCCCTCCCAGACTCTGAGGCTCAGGGCCTCCTGATGCACCGCGGCCAACTTCTGCCACGCCCGGATCAGGTCCACGGAGGTCGCGACCAGATCGTCGTGGGCAGTGGTCGTCGTGCTGTTCTCCGCAATCCGCACCGACAACGACTGCCCCCGGCTCTGCGCCCGGTACTCGGCCAGGAGTAACCGCCGGGTGATGCCGAAGAGCCAGGCCCGCGCCTCATCCAGTTCCTGCGGCAGGTCCCCAAGTCGCTGCCAGGCGATCACGAAGGCCTCGGCGACCACGTCCTCCGCGCGGTCGGGCGGATGTATTCGCCTGACCACGAACCTCACCAGGTCGGCGTACGTCTGCAGGTAGACGTCTCGGAACCACTCGTGGCTATCACTCACACGACTACATGTCTGCACAGGACGATTTGTTTCCGACGGATTTTGGTAGGACACCCACCCTCACCGAAGGCGCCGTTGGATCGGCGATCCATAGTTCCCTCCAGGCCGGTCGCTCGGCCACCGAATATCGGGATCAGGACTCCCACCTGCGCTTCATCCATTTTGTCGGTGGGCTCCGCTAGAAATTTGATCACCCGGAGGGGCCGGGCCACGGAAGGCAGGGGTTGTGGACGCAGGGGTTGTGGACAGAGACGAAGCCGGGCCGGTACGCAGCAGCACGTCACCGCAGGTGCCGCCGGTCAATCCACGCAAGCTGGCCAAGGTGCCGTTCCTCGAGCTGTCCGAGGGCAGGTTGCAGGGGGTTGTCTCCAGCGGGTCCGACATCGAGCGGGTCTACGTCTCGTCCGTCTCGTCCGGCGATCACGGTCTGAGCTGCTCCACCAACAACAACCGTCCGTGCGGCGGGCTGAGCGGTAGCTACGCCTGCAAGCACATCCAGGGTCTGCTGGCCGAGGCCGAGAAACAGTTCGGCACGGCCCGGGTGGCCCGGTACCTCACCATCGAAATTGCCGAGGGAGAAAGCCTGTTCAGCGGCCTGCACCCGACCAGCGCGCCCAGTCGAGCGGCCGAGGTGTTCAGCAGTTTCCTGCGGCACCTCGCTTATCTGGAAATCCCCGTCAGTACCGAGCCGCTGCCCGAGATGCAGTGGTTCCCGGCCGGGCCGGTGCCGAAGTGATGCTCAGCGAGGCTCTGTCCGACACACCCGAAGGGCTCCCCGAGGCGCTGGCACTGGTCGACGGGCTGGACGACGCACTGGTGCACGGCCTGGGCCGCCCCGACGAGACACATCTTCAGTCACTGACGAATATTGCTGCGGTGTTTGCTGGTTCGCCCCTCGCCGAACCGGTCGCCGAGTCGGTGGGCAAGATCGCGGCCGGTTCCGTCACCGACGATCACCTGCTGGCCCTGGCCGGGGCGCGGGTGGCGTTGCTGGGGTCGGTGCACGATGCGTTGCGGTCGGGTCTGGATACTGCTTTTGGACGCGTCTGCGCACCTTTCCCGGTCGCTGCGGCCGAGGTTTCGGTTCCCCCGGGAATCCGTTCCTGGCTGCGGGAACTGGCCATCACCGGCTGGCGCGGGGTGGACCACGAGATCGCGGCCTCCGGGGCCCGGGCCGTGCCCGGCCTTCTCGAAGACCCCCGGCAACGGCGGCTGGCCGTGCTGGTCGACGGCCTCGCGGCCGAGCTGATGGCAGGAGCTCCGGTGGCCACGCTCAGTCAGGTGCCGGCCCGGCGCTGGGCCGACCTGTGGAGCCGGGCTCTGACCATGTCCCACGCCGAGGCTCCGGCCGAACCGGTGAAGGGCCGGTTCCTGCCGCTGGGGGCGGATCTTCGCGAACATCCGACCGCCGTCCAGGTTCAGGTGCACGGTCTGCTCGAGGCCGGCGCGACGGTGCGCGTCGTGCGTGCCACCGTGACCGCGGCCAAGGTCGACACCATCACCGGGCCGTCGGTCTGGCGCATGTTCACGGGCGTGCCCGTGCTGCTGGGGGCGCTCGCCGGGCATCAGTCCGTCGAGGTCGACGGCATGCGGGTGACCGCCTCCGGCGACCTGCTGTGGGACGAGTCCCTCACCGCTGCCGGCGAGGCTGCGGATCCGTTCACGACGGCCCGGGTCCAGCTCAGCGGTGCCGTCGGGTCATCGCCGGCTCCGCTCGACCGGCATCCGGCAGCGATCTCCGAACCCGTCCTTCTGGAGGGCTACTCGCTGTCAGGCGAGAATCTGGACCTGGGCGGTGCCGTCGTCGGCATCGATCCCCTGCCCTCCGCCGGCCCACTGACCCCCGCACTGGTCTCGTCATCGTCCGCCTGCATCGGGCTGCTGCGATGGGACGCCGGGCGCTGGTTCCTGCGTCCGCTCGCGGTGCAGGCCACGGTGCGCAAGAAGGCCGTGGCGGTGCATACCGGCGACTGGGCGCTCGGCCCGACCGAGGCCAAGGCTGCCAAGGCCGAGGCCGCTGCCGGGGTCGCGGTCGAGGTGCTGCGGGAGCGAGCGGGAAGGCTGCTGCGGAAATGACCGACCCCCAAGCCCTCGACCCAGCCGCCGAGAACCGGCGCCAGGTGCTCTACTGGCGCCTTCTGGCCAGGCTTTTCGATCCTGAGGAGCAGCGATCCCTGGAGACCGCGAGCTTCGCGGTCGTCGATGAACTCGGCCTGCCGGCCGCCGTGCTCGACCCGGCCATCTCGGTCGACAGCCTGGTGCAGCGGTTTCCTGACCTGGCCGCCGATTTCGACGGGTTGCTGACACCGGGCCCGGCCGATACCGGCGAAGACAGGGTGATCGGCGTCGATCCTGCCGCCCCTGCCGCCCCTGCCGCCCCTGCCGCCCCTGCCGCCCCTGCCGCCCCTGCCGCCGGCAACCCCAGCACATCTGATGCAAATTCCACCGCCACCTCTACATCTCCTCCCCCGGGGCGAAGTGACGAGGTGCGCCGGGCCGCGCTGGTCTCGAAGTTGCTGCTCAACGTGTTCGCGACCGGGAACGGTGAGGTCACGGCCGGGCAGTTGTCCCGGTGGCAGGCCGACGCGGGGTGGTTCGAGCGGGCCTGCGGGCTCGAGCCGGGTGGGTTGCGGGGTAAGGGCAAGGGTCGCGGCCATGGGGCGGGACCGGGCGCCGGCAATCACGCCGGCAACGGCTTCGGCACGGCTCCGGGTCAGCTGGACAAGCTGGCTCCGGTGCTCGCGAACATCGAGGGCGATCTGGTGCGCCGCATGCACCTGCGCGAGGTGCTGGCCGACAGTCGCCTGGCCCAGCAGCTCACGCCGAGCATGTCGCTGATCGAGCAGTTGCTGCGCGACAAGGACAACCTCGACGGCGTGGCGCTGGCCAACGCCAAGGCCCTGATCCGGCAGTTCGTCGACCAGGTGGCCGAGGTGCTGAAGACCCAGGTGGCACAGGCGAGTACCGGAAAGATCGACCGCTCGGTGCCGCCGAAGCGGGTCTTCCGCAACCTCGATCTGAACCGCACGATCTGGAAGAACCTGCCGAACTGGAACCCCGACGACGAGAAGCTCTACGTCGACAAGCTGTTCTACCGGCAGACGGCCAAGCGCATCGAGCCGGCCCGGCTGATCGTGGTGGTCGACCAGTCCGGGTCGATGGTCGACGCGATGGTCAACTGCACCATCCTGGCCTCGATCTTCACCGGGCTGCCGAAGGTCGATGTGCACCTGGTCGCCTACGACACGCGGGCCCTCGACCTCACACCGTGGGTGCACGACCCGTTCGAGGTGCTGCTGCGCACCCAGCTCGGCGGCGGCACGGACGGACGGGCCGCGCTGGAACTGACCCGCCCGAAGATCGCTGACGCCCGCAACACCGTCGTGGTCTGGATCTCCGACTTCTACGAGTGGCAGGAGAAGGAGGTCTTCACCGGGCTGGAGGCGCTGCACAAGTCGGGGGTGAAGCTGATCCCGGTCGGGTCGGTCTCCAGTGGTGGCCAGCAGAGCGTGAATCCCTGGTTCCGTCAGCGGTTCAAAGATCAGGGCACGCCGGTGCTCTCCGGCCATGTGCGCAAGCTGGTGACCGAGCTGAAGAACTTCCTGAGCTGATCCTCGTTCACTGTTCCTAAAATACTTATCTGACTTGGAGTTTCCCATGAGTGACATCCTGCGCGCCCCCGCCGAGGTCAAGTACGCCGAGGAGCTCGACTGGCTGGAGTCGGTCGACACCGGGTCGAAGCCGTTCTCGTGGCGTCTGAGCCCGAAGATGGTGCGCACGTTCGTACTCGGCTCGGAGCCGGCCGACGGTCTCGACCGGGAGATCACCCAGAAGTGGTTCGGTGACCGCAGCATCGTCGAGCGGGCGATCGTCACGCTGGCCTCCGACCGGGGTCTGCTGCTGATCGGCGATCCGGGTACGGGCAAGAGCTGGCTGGCCGAGCTTCTGGCCGCCGCGATCAGCCGTAACTCCACGCTGGTCGTACAGGGCACCGCCGGCACCACCGAAGACCACATCAAGTACTCGTGGAACGTCTCGATGGTCATCGCGAAGGGCCAGTCGCGTGACTCGATGATCCCCTCGCCGATCATGACCGCCATGGAGGGTGGCGTGATCGGCCGCTTCGAGGAGCTCACCCGGTCCACGAGCGACGTGCAAGACGCACTGATCTCGATCCTTTCCGAGAAGTACGTGTCCATCCCCGA
The DNA here is from genome assembly GCF_030269305.1 of Kineosporia sp. NBRC 101731. Lineage (NCBI taxonomy): Bacteria > Bacillati > Actinomycetota > Actinomycetes > Kineosporiales > Kineosporiaceae > Kineosporia > Kineosporia sp. NBRC 101731. The sequence goes on along the minus strand of NZ_BSTC01000001.1, from coordinate 870,076 downwards.
GCTCGACGACAACAACATCGTCTTCGCCAAGCCCGGCTTCTCCGTGATCGCCACGGCCAACAGTCGCGACCGGGGTGTGAACGACCTGTCGTCGGCCCTCAAGCGCCGCTTCAACTTCGTCCGTATCCCGGTGGTCACGAACAAGAAGAGCGAGGCGGAGATCGTCCGGTTCCGCACCGAGGAGCTGCTGCGGCGGCACGCGATCGACCTGGAGGTCCCGCCCACGTTGCTCGACGTGCTGCTGCAGAGCTTCGCCGATCTACGCACCGCGTCGGCCGCGGCGACCAGTGACGACGAGAAGCTCGAATCGGCGCTGTCCACGGCCGAGCAGATCGGTGTGCTCGAGGATGCCGTGCTGCACAGCACCTTCTTCGGGGAGCGTGAGCTCACCTCGCAGACACTGGCCAGTTCGCTGGTCGGGTCGCTCGCTCGCCGTAGCCCCGAAGACCTGGCCATCCTCAGCACCTACTGGCACGGCGTGATCGAGCCCCGCAGCCAGAACGAGGGCGGCGAATGGACCGGCTTCCTCGAGGGTGGCCGCCAGGCAATCTCGGTGCTGTCGTGAGCCAGGTCTTCGAGCCCCTTCGGCAGCAGCTCCTCGACGCTGCCTCCACCTTCACCGACGGTCCGGCCGCGCTGCCCGAGATCCTGGCCGGCCTGGTAGACGATGTGGACCACTCCCTGGCCGAACCACTGGAGATCTTCCCGGTCTGCCACCACTCGCCGGCCTCGGCGCTGGCGATGGGTCGTCGGCTGCGGGAGAAGCAGCCGAAGGTGATCTACCTGGAGCTGTGTGAAGACCTCCAACCGCTGCTGACCGAGCTGCGCAATTGCCGACTGCCCGTGGCCTTGCAGGCGTTCGCGTCCGAGCTGGAAGGTTTCCCCGCGACGTGGGGCCCGCTCAGCGTGGTCGCACCGGTCACGGAAGCCTCGGCCGAGTACCAGGCGATTGCCTACGCCCTCGAGACGCCCGGTGTAGAGCTGGTTCTGGTCGACCGGTCGGCAGACCACGTCTTCCAGTGGGCGCCCGACGAACCGGCTGAGGAAGAGCGGGAAGAACCGGAAGACGATCTGCACGGTGACGCCGTCGGCGTCGAGATCGGCGATCTACGGCCCCGGTTCGCCGAACTGGAGCAGCACCTGCTGCATCACGGCCGGGTCCGGCACTGGTCGGAGTGGTGGGACCAGTACGTGGAGCAGCCCTTGGTGGGTGCCGACCACGACACCTACCGCCAGGTGATGACGCTGGTCGGCAGCCTGTTCCGGCGGCTGACCCCGGCCGGTACCCGGCGGCTGGAGTCCGACGAGGAACGCGAGCGGTTCATGTGGACCCGCATCCGCTCCCATCTGGCGCAGTCCGGGGTCGAGCGGGAAGACTGCCTGTACGTGTGCGGGGCCTTCCACGCGGTCAGCCGGGTGGCGGAGGCCGGGTCGCAGCCGGGCACACCCGATCTGAAGATCACGCCACGCTCCGGCACCACCTGGCTGTACGGCCTCATCCCGTCCAGCCACTCGGCCATCGAGGCGCAGTTCGGCCTGGCCCCGGGCTCGGTGTCCATCGCGGCGGCCACCTGGGAGAAAGGCCTGAACCGGTCAGGCCTGAAGCCATTCCGCCTTCAGGGGCAGAAGGGCACACGCCGCCGGGCCACGAAGGCTCTGCCCCCGGCGGTGGCTCAGGAACCGGCCACCGACCGGCTCACCGACTATCTGGCCGCTCCCGCGGCGCTCGGTGGGCTCGATGACGAGGAGTTGCGCGGTTGGTGCGTCGATCTGGTCCGCCTGGCCCGGCGTAACGGATATCTGGCGAGCACGGCCGACGCCATCGCCGTCTACGAGACATCGGTGCTGTTGGCGAGTATGCGGGGCCGGGCTCGGCCCACCCCGTACGACTTCCAGGACGCCGCGGTCACCTGCATCGAGAAGGACGTGGTGCCCGGCCGCCGCGACGTCCGCCGACTCTGCGAGATCCTGCTCGGCGGCGACAAGGTCGGTCAGGTCGGCTACGAGGCGCTGCCTCCGCTGGCCAAAGACGTTCACGACCGTCTGGATCCGCTGGGGCTCGACCTCCAGGCCCGGAAGATCCGCCGGGCCCTGATCGACCTGGTGGCGAACCCGGAGCTGGCGGGTTGCTCCCGGTTGCTGTGGCGGTTGCAATACCTATTGCCGGGCCACGCGGTGCGCACGGTGATGGGGTCACGGCGGCTCGGCGAGAAGTCCGTGCAGGAGAGCTGGGATCTAGATCTGGGCCGCCACCAGCGCACCCTGATCGAGCTCGGCTACGAGGGGGTCACGGTCGAGCAGGTGCTGGAGCAGCGACTGCGCCGCGCCGTGCGAGACCCGAAGGCCACCTCGGCCGACGCACTTGACGCGGTGGAAGACTCCCTGCGGCTGCTGGACAGCCCTCGGCTCAGTGACGAGCTCGGTATCCGGGCGGTCGAGCTGCTGGCAGCCGAACGCACCGTGGACGATGCCCCGCTGGTCCTGGCCCGCATCCGCCGCCTGATCGCCTACTTCGAGAGCCCTGCCCATCCCGGCGGATCCCTGCCGGGATGGTGCGAGCAGTTCGTCAAGGCCGGATACGCGCACTACTGCACGTTGCTGCCCATGTCGTTCGCTGACGAGGAGACCGGGGTGCGGCAGGTCGCCGCGATGCTGGGCTTCCTGTTCAGCATGGAAGGACTGGCCCTGAGTCTCGGCTGCGAGCGCACGCAGCTGGAGCTGGCCGTGCAGCAGTCCGTTCCGCACGGCCCGGCGAAGACGGCGCTGTTCTGGGCGGCCCGCCACCAGCTGGGCGACCTGGCCGTGGGCGACCTACGTCGCCACTGTGACGAGTTGCTGGCCAACCCGCTCGTGGTGCCCAGTTTCCCGCAGTACGTCAGCGGTTTCGTGCATGCTCTGGAGCCGGTGCCGAGGCTGGCCCCGTTCGTCGTCGAGACCCTCTCCAAGGCTTTCGCTCGCCTCCCCGATCCGGTGCTCCTGCCCTGGCTGCCGACGCTGATCACCACGCTGAAGCAAGACTCGCCGGAGCTGGTGCCGGTGCTGACCCGCGAGGCAGGCCGTACCTTCCCCGGCACACTGTCTGAGCTCGACACCTGGACAGCGCCGTGGAACCGCTCGGCCCAGAAGACCACCGTGCTCACGCAACAGCCGGCACCGGTTGCCTCGGCAGCCCGTCGACTGCTCGACGCCCATCCCTTCACAGCACTCGGAGTAGCCGCCCTCCTGGGACGGCCTGGCGAGTGGTCGGCAACCCCGGCGGCAGATGCCCCGGAACCGGCATCGGCCGCTATCGGACTGGCCAAGAAGCTCAGGGAAACCCACCCCGAGAGCACGAACGCCATGGCGTCCCTGATCGGAGGATGACAACGCTCCAGCCGGTCTGACGTCACCGCCACGCCCTGATGACGCCATCTACCGGCCGGAAGGGGCGTGGCGGATCCAGGCCATGACCGCTGAGAATGATGTATTGGCAGCGGCTTGACCACGAGTCCACGGAACCGGTTCAGCACGGAGGTGCAACCGTGACGTCGTCTTCGTCCCACCTGGTCGTCATCCGTGGCAACTCCGGATCGGGCAAGAGCACCATCGCGAAGCAACTACGTCTTCACGCAGGACGGGGATGGGCACTGGTCGAGCAAGACTTCCTGCGCCGCATCGTGCTCCGCGAGCGCGACAGCGGACCGGGCCTGGCCCCCGCCTTCATCGAGCACAACGTCAGGTTCCTTCTGCACCACGGATATCACGTCATCCTCGAGGGCATTCTGTTCACCGGCCGGTACGGCGAGATGCTACGAACCCTGGCCTCCGAGCACAGTGGCCCCACCCACTTCTTCTACTTCGACATCAGCTTCGCCGAGACGGTGCGCCGTCACTCCACCCGTCCGCAGGCCGAGGAGTTCACGGCCGAACAGATGCGGGACTGGTACACCCACCGAGATCTGCTCGACACCCTGAACGAATCCGTTATCGGCGAGACATCCACCGAGGAAGAAACTTTGACTCTTATAGCGCAGACGGTCGGCATCCGAGGCGGATAAAATTCCGCCGTGCATCGCAGCCGATTCTCCACTCTGCTCATCGATGTCCCCCGCGACGAAGCCCCCGCGGCGGCGACCTTCTGGTCTTCGGCCCTCGGCGTGCCGGCCACCCCGGTTCCCGGCGAGGAACAGTTCACGAGTCTGAAGGGCGCGCTCCCGGGCCTGGTCACGGCGATCCAGGCGATTGACGACCCGGCCCCCCGGTTCCACATCGACATCGAGACCGATGACCTCGACGCCGAGACGAACCGCCTCCTCGCCCTCGGCGCCGTCGAGATCAGCCGCTGGCTCGACTGCCGCACACTCAGAGCACCCGGCGGCCATCTGCTCTGCGTCATCCCCGTACACAGCGACCCCGAAACCTTCCAGAGCCTGTCCACCGTCTGGCCGTGAGATCGAAGCCGAGTGGTGGCAGGAACCTGGGTCAACCCGCCGCCGGGCTCAGCCAGACACCTGCGGTCTCCAGGCCGTCCGGCGCCCACAACAGGTAGCCCTCCCCCACCCCGGCGAAGCGGAGGTCGCCGGTATTCACCGCATCGCCGCGCGCCGACAAGGATCTCCAGTCGTCAGCCAGCGGGGCATGCTGTGGACCGCTCTCCTCGGCCCAGACGAAGTCGTCGGCCCTCAGCTCGTAGCCGTCATGAGCAGTGACGCTGACATGCGCCGCACCGACCGTACGACCGACAGCAACCGACGACACCGTCACCCGCGCCTGCGGCTCGACCCCCTCGTACACCGTCACGGCGCTGCCGACCTGGAGGTACCAGGACCGGTCGGCAGCCACCGGCTCGACCCGGTCACCCACGCTCCACACGCCCGCGAGCCGGTCGGTACCGGGCACCGTCCAGGCCAGTTCACCGTCGGACACCCCCTCGTACGTCCAACGGACCGTGCGGAAGCCGTCGACCGTCACCGCAGCAGCACCCGAAAGGCGGTCGAGAGAATCACCCGCCCAGACGAAATCGGACAGCGGCAGGACGAACTCGGCATCCGAGTCGACCATCACCTCGACCGTTCCCCTGCCGTTCCCGTCAACCGCCACCGAGCTCACCGTGACGCGGGCCAGCGGGTCACGGCCCCGGGACACCGTCACCGAATCACCGTGCTGCGCATAGACCAGGTCGGCCGGGGCCGCGCTCGGGGCCGGATCGGGATCCTCACCCCAGAAAGCATTCCAGTGCACCCCACCGGCGAACAGCGCAGCCGCGACCAGCCCGGCGCCCACGGTCGCGGCTGCGGTACCGGCGATACTGCGCCGCTGCTGACGCCGTTCCCCTCCCCGCACCGCCGCGTCGAGGTCGAACTCGGGCATGCCCTGGGCCTGCGTCACCGCGTCGAGTTGTTTGAGTCTCTTCGACAGCGGAGTGGGTTCTGCGTTCATCGGATACCTCTGCCGGTCTCGTCGAGGTCGAGTTCGGGTACGAGTTCGGATACGGGCCGCCCACCGGACGGCGAACCACGCGAGTCGTCGTGCAGACGATCGTCGATGAAGTTCTCGCCGAGGATTCGTCGCAGCCGGACGACGGCGTCGGAGCAGTGACGCTTCACGGTACCCGGCGCGGCCCCCATGATCTGCGCGACCTCGGCCACCGGCCGGTCTTCGACGTATCGCAGCACCACGGCCGCCCGCTGCCGGGTGCTGAGCCCCGACAGGGCCCGGGCGAGGTCGAGCCCCAGGTCAGCACCGCCGGTGGTCTCGTACCCGGCCTCGGGCAGTTCATCGGTGCTGTGCTCACGCCGCCACGGCCGACGCCACTCGTTCAGCATCTGCCGCACCAGAATTGCGCGCAAATAGGCTCCCGGATAGGCAATCCCGTGCACCCGGGGCCACGCGACATACATCCGCTCCAGTGCCCCCTGCACGTAGTCGTCGGCCCGGTGCCAGTCTTCACACATCGTGTACGCGAAGCGCCGCAGCCTCGGCAACTCCACCTGCGCCATCTGCTGGAAGCGGTCTTTCAGGTCCTGCCTCATCCGTCCCCCGCGATCACCCGGACAGCCGTTCTCCTTGCCCCCAGGCCGCCGGGCAGACAGCTTTCCGTCTGCCCGGCGCTTTCACACCATGCGCCGACCCAGCCGGATCAGCCGACACCCCAGGCACCGGCCACCACACCGACGCGCGGCGACCAGACGACCTCACCGGCCTCGACGTCGGTGTAGCCGAACGTCAGGGTGCGGGTGGTCTTCGGTGCCACGGTGACCTTCCGGGCGTTCACCACCCGGTGCCGCTCACCGGCCTCGTCCACCCAGACGAATGCCGCCGGCCGCAGCGAGATCTTCTTCAGCACCTCGACCTCCAGCCGGAGCGCCCCCTTACCCTCGGCGTGCACGGCCGACTGCGCCGTCACCCGGGCCACCGGCGCACCGGCCTTGTAGACCGACACCACCGCGTCTCTCTGCACGTAGCTGGGCGACAGCAGATGCGACAGACCGATGATCCGGCGCGCCGAGACCTTCCAGGCTCCGACCGTGTTCTCCCGCCGGGGTGCCCAGAGCACATTGCCGTTCTCCACCCCGTCGAACCGGATGGAGACACTCTCGGTGGTTCCGCCCTTGATCCTCACCTTGCGCAGTGGACTGACCGCGTCATGGTCACCGGTGGCATCGGCCCAGACGAACTGGCCGAACCGCAAGGCGAAGGTCTGATGGGCCTTCACCGTCAGCACCAGTTTGCCCCGGCCCTCGGGATGCGCAGCCGAGGCGACGCGCACGTCGGCCAGCCTCTCCCCGGACCGGTACACCTGCACCGCTCCGCCCCGCTGCACGTAGGACAGCTGGTCACCGGTCTGGGGCAGACCGGCAGCCACCAGCCGCCCCTCTCCCGCCACCGGCTGGGCCTGCGCCACCGGCGCCGACCCGACCACCAGTGCCGCACACATGGCCAGGACCGCCGCCCTCGCCGTGGTCACCTTCTTCATCAGGTTGTTCCCCCTCGACCCTCGACACTCGTCTCGACGACAGTGCGTGATGCGCTGTCGTCGGGAAGAACACGGCGGAGCCCTCGCGGGGTTGGGGGTCGGAGCGAAAAACTTTCACCCGATCTATCGCCCACACAACACACGATCGAGATCATGAACACCATGAGTCCCAGTAGCACCACTGAATGGCGGGAGCACCTGGGCCACCTCAACGGCGGGCCGCCGGCCACGGAGCAGGAACTCCAGGAGGCGGAAGACCGCCTGGGCACGAAACTGCCGGAAGAGCTCCGCAGCCTGCTGACCTTCAGCAACGGCCTACCAGGGGCAGGCCTGTGCTCCACCACCGAGCTGCGCTGGACCAGAGACCCGGCCTACGACCTCTTCGACGCCTGGTCCAGCTTCGAGGAGGTCATCGAGCTGATCGGCAAATGTCTCGTGGTACTCGACGACGGCGATGGCCTCTTCTGCCTCATCGACTCCACCCGCACCGCCGACAACGGGGAGTGGCTCGCCTACGCCTGGGCGGCCGGGGACGGTGAAGACCCCCGGCCCTTCCCAGGTCTCAGCGCTCTGATGAAAGAACTGACCGCACCTCACCACCCGGCGGGCAGCGGGCGTCCCTCCTCGTAACCGGCGGGCGACTGCGTGCCGACCACGACCTTCTCGGAGAACTCGGTCACGCTGCGCGCACCGACGTAGGTGAACGCCGAGCGCACCCCTGAGGTGATCTGGTCGAGCAGGTCCTCGACACCCGGCCGGGCCGGGTCCAGATACATCTTCGAGCTCGAGATGCCCTCTTCGAACAGGCCTTTACGAGCCCGCTGGAACGGCGAGTCGGCCTTGGTACGAGCGGCCACCGCACGCGCCGACGCCATCCCAAAACTCTCCTTGAAGGGGCGGCCCGACGCGTCCGTCGCCAGATCCCCGGGGCTCTCGTGGGTGCCCGCGAACCACGACCCGACCATGACCGCACTGGCGCCGGCCGCCAGCGCGAGGGCCACGTCACGGGGGTGGCGCACCCCGCCGTCCGCCCAGACGTGCCCGCCCGCCTCGCGGGCAGCTTCAGAACATTCGAGGACAGCCGAGAACTGAGGACGCCCGACACCGGTCATCATGCGCGTGGTGCACATGGCGCCGGGGCCCACCCCGACCTTGACGATGTTCGCCCCGGCGGCGATCAGGTCGCGGGCTCCCTGGGCGGTGACCACGTTGCCCGCCACGACCGGAACCTGCGGGTCGACCGACCGCACGGCCCCCAGCGCCTCGATCATCTTCTCCTGGTGCCCGTGCGCGGTGTCCACGACCAGCGTGTCCACCCCGGCGTCGAGCAGGGACTTCGTGGTCGCGGCGACGTCACCGTTGATCCCCACGGCCGCGGCGATACGCAGCCGCCCGGAGGCATCCAGAGCCGGCGTGTAGACCGTGGACCGCAGCGCGCCGGTACGCGTCAGCGCACCGACGAGCACGCCGTCACGCACCACCGGGGCGAACCGGCGACGGCTCTCGTGCAGCACCCCGAAGGCCGCTTCCAGGTCGGCCTCGGCCGTGTCGGCGTCGATCGAGACCACGCCCGCCGTCATCACGGAGCCGACCTGGGTGAACCGGTCGACACCGGCGCAGTCGGCCGCCGTGACCACGCCGAGCACGTGCCGCTGCGCGTCCAGCACCACCGCCGCCCCGTGAGCCCGCTTGGGCAGCAGGTTCAGCACGTCGGTCACGGTGTCGTGCTCGTGCACCTCGACCGGCGTCTCGAAGATCGGGTGACGCTGCTTGACCCAGGCCACCACATCGGCGACCACGTCGAGCGGCAGGTCTTGCGGGAGCACGGCCATGCCACCACGGCGGGCCACGGTCTCGGCCATCCGCCGCCCGGAGATCGCCGTCATGTTGGCCACGACCACCGGGATCGTCGTACCGGTGCCGTCGGGACTGGCCAGGTCGACGTCGAAACGCGAGGTCACGGCGGAACGACCCGGTGCGATGAAGACATCGTTGTAGGTCAGGTCACGCTGCGGCACATGGCCGTCGAGGAAACGCAAGGGTGCTCCAGACAAATCGAAGTAGAGGACTTCACAGTAAACGAGCGGGACCGGCTCAACGGTGCCCGTCCGCGTGGCGACGAACCTCTTGGCCTCGGCAACGACCCGTTCCGCGGGCCGGACGCGGGCACCTGCTGGGAGATCAGCCACGGCCGGGCCGTCTACGTCTGCACCGGCGGCCCGGGCACCGCGATCGGGCGCACCGAGCAGCACTGTCCGCCGGTCACGCGGCGCGAGGACTGCATCCGTCAGGTCGCGGAAAATTTCAAGGCCGGGAAACTGGTCGTTTCCTGATCACATTCACACCCCTGGCCGGTGAATCCGGCCCGGGGTGTGTCATCGTGGTCCGGATGCCTGAGCACACCGGCCACGAGCACGCCTGTTGCGCGCCTGCGCGCGAGTCGTCGGGCGAGAAGGCGCCGCCCCAGCCCCTGCGGCCGGGCGCCGGCAGTCACACGATCGAGCAGTGCCCGATCCCGGGTCAGACCTTCGCCATGGGTGATCATCACGGCGACGGCAAACGGGCCGACGGCGAGACCCCCGTGCACCCGGTCACCGTGTCGCCGTTCAGCATCGACGCCACGAGCGTCACCAATGCCGACTGGGCGGTGTTCGCCGAGGCCAGCGGATACCGCACCGAGGCCGAGACCTTCGGCTACTCCGCCGTCTTCCACCTGGCCCTCGCCGCTGACGAGGCCGACATCATCGGCCAGCCGCCGGCCACCCCGTGGTGGCTCGGGGTCACCGGTGCTGACTGGAAACACCCGCAGGGCAGGCACTCCGGGATCGATGACCGCCCCGATCACCCGGTCACCCACATCAGCTGGAACGACGCCGCGGCCTACTGCGCCTGGGCCGGGCGGCGACTGCCCACCGAGGCCGAGTGGGAGGCCGCCGCACGCGGTGGGGTCCCGGGCCGGCGATACCCGTGGGGCGACGACGAGATGGTGGACGGCGCCTGGCCGTGCAACATCTGGCAGGGCGTTTTTCCCCAGGAGAACACCCTGGACGACGGCTATCTCACCACCGCGCCGGTGCGTAGCTACTCGCCCAACCGGTACGGGCTGTGGCAGGTCGTCGGCAATGTCTGGGAATGGTGCTCGGACTGGTCCCATCCGGCCTACTACCGTTTCGGCCTCACGGCGGGCACCGTCACCGATCCGCCGGGCCCGGACTCCGGGAGCCAGAAGTCCATGCGGGGAGGGTCTTTTCTCTGCCACCCGTCCTACTGCAACCGCTATCGCAACGCGGCCCGCTCGTCCAACACACCCGACTCCTCGATGGCCAACACCGGGTTCCGCACCGTCGCCCTGTGAACGCGTCCTCACTCTGAGTGCTACGACAAATACTTCGCAGGGATGCGTTACCTGGCGCTTTACCTGACTTTGAGATCAGGAGCGCGAGGATCACCGGGCAATGCCGCGGGCGCACTGCCGATCCCCTGATGTTCGGCAGTGCGTCCCGCGGCCCGATCCCGCTCGGAGGCCCTGAACCCGATGAACGAAGTCCGCAACCGCCGGTCGATGAAGAACTCCCGGCGACGGCGCGTGTACCTGGTCTCGGCATCACTCACGGCCCTGGTCCTCACGGCCGGGGGCACGGCGATGGCCGTGCAGCAGACCAAGACCACCGCGCCGGACGACACCACCACGGTCGCCTACGGCAAGCGCAGTGCCTACCCGGCCTCGGACGGCGCCACGCAGCACGTCAAGAAGAAGCACCGCAAGAAGCGGGCCACCACCACACCGACGCAGACGGCGACCGCCGAGCCCTCGGCGAGCACCCCGTCCGCCAGCACCGAACCGACCGAACCGACCACGACGGCCGAGCCCACCCAGACCACGGCACCGGCCGCCACCACGAAATCGGCTTCCACGAATGCCGCTTTCGCCGGCACGAAGAAGACCGAGAACTGGACGGCCAACGTCTCGGAGCTCTACACCAAGTACGAGCGCGGCGGCAGCACGGTCAAGGGCGGGGTCAGCGACTCCGGCGCCACCGACGGCAAGGCCGTCAACCTGACCATCCCGGCCGGTGCGGGTTCCTCACCCGGCAACGCCGCCGAGCTGGCCTCCAAGGAACAGTTCACCTACGGCAGTTTCAGCAGCCGGGTGAAGACCGCCGACTGCTCCGCCCAGCCGAACACCGGTGCGGTGACGGGCATCTTCACCTACGGCAACGACGGCACCGACAAGGACGGTGACGGTCTCACTGACAACAGCGAGATCGACATCGAGGTGCTCTGCGCCCGGCCCGACGTGCTGAACCTGACCATCTACACCGACTACGAAGACAGCACCGCGAAGTCGCAGCGGGTCTCGCGCATCGTGGATCTGGCTGCCGGTAAGGTCATTTCGACCTGCTACTACACCGACTTCTCGGGTGAGTGCAAAGAGGTGCTGAGCGGCACCCAGGCCAGCCCGGCCACGGTGCCCGCCATCTCGGGCTTCGACTCCTCGAAGTCGTACAACGACTACAAGATCGACTGGACCGCCGGCGGCGTCACGTTCACCATCACAGACTCCTCCGGCAAGGGCATCACACTCTGGGACTACAAGGGCCCGGCCGAGCGCATCCCGAGCCGCCCGGCGAGCTACCTGGTGAACTTCTGGCACACCAGCGACTGGGCCGCCGAAGGCCGCCCGAAGTCGGTGCAGTCCCCCACCTCGCCGCTCACGGTCGCGGTCGACTCCAGCGTCACCCAGGCCCTCAAGTAACCCATCTGAACCACAAGCGCCGCGCGTCCCCGATCGGGACGCGCGGCGCTCTGCCGTCTGGGATGAAGGACGCACGGGGAGACTTCGGCACGCCCACCCGGCAGCGCGGTGTAGGCGTTGGCACCCAACCCCTTGTCGTGATCATGCAAAGTGTCCCCGGAGTTCTGAAACTCCGGGGACACTTCGCATGATCACGAACGAAGGGGATCAGCAGGCTCCGCCGTCTACCCAGACGTCCTGGGCGTTGGCGCCCGGAGTGTCACCGTAGGTCCACCACTTGGCGGCCCAGGAGTGGTTGTTGTACTTGACCTTCGTGCCGCCGGTGTAGGCCGTGGTCTTGTTCCACGCCGCGAGGCCGGTGCAGCCGGTGCTCGGCGGGTTGGTCGTACTCGTGGCCGTGGGGGCCACGGTGGGGGCGACCGTCGTGGTGGTCGGCACGGGCGTGCTCGGACTGGTCGGGTTGGTCGGCGTGGTGCCGCCGCCGGTGCCGCCCGGCAGGCTCGCCAGGTGACCGCCCACGGTGTTGGCCCAGTTGTAACCGTTCGACGCATCCCAGTTGATCGACCAGGTCATGGCACCACGCAGGGTCGGGTACTTCGCGGCCGGCTTGTACGAGCCGCAGTTCGTGCCCTGGGTGAGACAGTCGAGGGCGTTGTTGACCACCGACGGTGCGACGTAACCACTACCGGCACCGCTGGTGCTGGCGGGAAGACCGAGACCGACCTGGTCGGCACGCAGATGCCCGTCGAGCAGGATGTCGGCCAGGGCGGTCTGGAAGTCGACCGTGCCGGAGCTGTAGGCCTTGCCGTCGCGCCCGAGCATGCTGCCGGAGTTGTAGTACTGCGTGTTGACCACGGTGATCAGGTCTTTCACCTGGTCGATGAGCTGCAGGTAGGAACCGCCCGGCTGCACGTAGATCGTCTCGGGGGCCATGGTGAGCACGAAACCCGAACCGGCCTTGCTCCCGATCTGCTTCAGCGCCGAGGTCATGTTGACCAGATTCGGGGCATTCTCCAGGTCGATGTCGACACCGTCGAAACCGAACTCCTGCATCAGGCCGTAGGTACTGTCGGCGAAGGCCGTGGCCGCGGCGGCGTCGGGCAGCGAGATCGTGCCGTTCTGGCCGCCGACCGAGATGACCACCTTCTGGCCACGGGCCTTCAGTGTGGCCACGTCGGCCTTGAACTGGGTCTCGGTGTAGCCACCGGCCACCGAGGTGTCGAGGTTGAAGTCGATGGCGCCGGTGCGGCTCGGCACCGCGTCGGCGAAGGCCACCGCGACGATCCCGTAACTGGTCGGAACCTCAGACAGTTTCAGTGATTTCGCACCGTTGTTGAAGTTCTGCCAGTAGCCGGTGAGTAGGTGGGTCGGCAGCGCGGGGGCGGCACTGGCCGCTCCCGAGCCGAACAGCGTGGTGGCGGCGAGCATCACCACGACGGCGGCGAGAGAGACCATCCCGATCAGGGTGCGGGGTGATGTCCAGCGTGCGGCCGGTGATTGCGGATGACGGACTGAGAGGCGTCGGCTCATCAGTAACTCGATTCAGGGAAGGGTGTCCGGCTGGGTCAGGAACAGTCGGCTTGGTGCCCTGCAATTAGTAAGTTCCCCTCACTAATTACTCCCTCAAAGGTAGCAGCGCCCGGATCCCCTGACCGCCTGGAAGTTTCCATTTCACATTCATTTAGGCGTGCGACAAGCCCGTGCTGACTGAAGTCGGAAATTGGGTGGCGGCCGAAGAACACGGCGCCTATCGTCGACAGCATGTATCTGGGCACCGCTTTCATGCGGCTCCGGTTCGCCGCCTGACGGCGGCGCCACCCGAGCCCCTCTCCGCGCCGCCGTTCCGGTCCTCATGAGCCGGGCGGTCCTTCGGCCTGCCCGCGCTCTCCAGAAACCAGAGCCGCGGAGACATTCGTGCCCCTTAACCAGAACCTTCTGCCCGCCGGCGACAGCGCCCATCTGCGCGCCGAGCACCTGCATCTCTCCCGGGGCGGACGTGCCTTGCTGCGCGACGTCTCGGTCACCGTGTCGGCGCGCTCGCGCCTGGCCGTGGTCGGCGAGAACGGCCGGGGCAAGACCACCCTGCTGCACCTGCTCGCGGGAACCCTCTCCCCCGACTCCGGAACGGTTCACCGGACCGGTACTTTCGCCCTGCTTGACCAGAATCTCGAGGTACGCGGCGGCGAGACCGTCGGCACCGTGGTCGACCGGGCCATGGCCGCGCCACTCACCGCTCTGGCGGAGTTCGCGACGGCCGCCGCGGAGCTCGCCGACGGGCACGGCGAGGACCGGTACTCCCAGGCCCTCGACGCCGTCACCCGGCTGGACGCCTGGGACGCGGAGCGCCGGGTGGACGTGGCTCTGGAAGCACTCGGCGCCTGCCCGGACCGGACGCGGGAACTCGCCACCCTCTCCGTCGGGCAGCGGTACCGGGTACGCCTGGCCTGTCTTCTCGGAGCCCGGTACGACCTGCTGCTGCTCGACGAGCCGACCAACCACCTGGACGCCGACGGACTGGCCTTCCTCACCGAGCGGCTGCGGCAGCATCCGGGTGGGCTGGCCGTCGTCACGCACGACCGGGCCCTGCTCCGCGACCTGGCCACCGACGTCCTGGACCTCGACCCGAGCCGGGACGGACGTCCACACTTCTTCTCCGGGGGGTATCCGGGCTGGCAGGACGGTAGGCGCCGGGAGTACGAGAGCTGGGTCGCCGACCACTCCGGTCAGGTGGCCGAGCACCAGCGCCTGGTGCAGGCGGCCGCCCTGGCCCGCGATCGCCTGAGCACGGGGTGGCGACCGGACAAGGGAACAGGCCGGCATCAGCGGCAGTCGCACGCCCCGGCGGTGGTGCAGGCCTACCGGCGGCAGCAGGAAGACCTGGCCGCCCACCGGATCACGGTGCCCGAACCCCCGGCCCGGCTGACCTGGCCCGAACCGGAAGTACACCGGGGAGAGACCCTGCTGACCTGTGAACAGGTCACCGTCGAGGGGCGGCTCAGTACCCCGGTGTCGCTCCGGCTGAACGGTGGAGATCGCCTCCTGGTCACCGGGCCGAACGGGGCGGGTAAGTCCACGCTCCTCACGGTGCTCGCCGGTCAGCTGGCGCCTTCCACCGGATCGGTGAAATCCGCGCCGCACGAACGGATCGCGATCGTCGGCCAGGAAGTGGGCCGGTGGCCCGGCGGGCGCACGGCGCAGGAGATCTACGACGACCGGCCCGGTCGGCCGTCCCTGGCCTCGACCGGCCTGCTCGACGCCGAGGCCCGGCGGACACCGGGCGACCAGCTGTCGCAAGGGCAACAGCGACGGCTGGACCTGGCCCTGCAGATGGCCCGCCGACCCGGCCTGATCATCTTCGACGAGCCGACGAACCACCTGTCGATGACGCTGGTTGACGAACTGACCGCGGTCCTGGCCACGAGCCGGGCCGCGGTCGTCGTCGCCACCCACGACCGGCAGTTGCTCAACGATCTGGCGCACTGGCCGGTGCTCGAGCTCTGATCAGGGCATCCGGACGACCACCTTGGCCTGCTCCGGTGCCGGGTTGAGCGCCCGCCGGAACGCGGCGTCGATCTCGACCACGTGCAGCACGTCGGTGACGTAGTCGGAGGCCAGTTCCGGGTGCTCGGCGAGGTAGTCGTCCGCCTCGGCGAGCATCCGGCGCCGGTCCAGCGTGAGACCCGTTCGCAGGGTCAGGTTCTTGCGCTGCAACTGACGCAGGTTCACGCTCTGCGTGGCCTCGTCGGCCACCCCGAAGAAGTAGATCTGACCGCCGAACGCCGCAACGCGGATCGCGTCGTTCAGGGTGCCCGCCTGGTGCCCGATGCACTCGACCACCAGGTCGGGCCCGAGGATCGCGTCGCGGGCCCAGCGGTCGGTCGAGGCCCAGACCACCTCGTCCACACCGAACCGGGGCCCGATGCCGTCGCGCCTCACCCGGTCGACCCCGATGATGCGCCCGGTCCCGCGGGCCCGCAGTACGTGGGCGAAGAGCAGCCCGATCGGGCCCAGACCGAGCACGGCCACGTTCTTGCCGCGCACGTCACCCATCGTCTCCACGGCGTACAGAACACAGGCGAGAGGTTGCAGCAGCACGGCGATCTCGGGCCTGAGCCCGGATCGGTACCCAGCCACCTCGTCCCCACTGGTGACCACGAACTCGGCCACCCCGTCCGCCCGCGTCGCCCACCCGACCACCTGGTCGCCGACCGCGTGCGCCGGGTGCGCCGACGCGACCACCCGACCGGTGATCTCGTGCAGCGGAAAGCCCGGCTCCCCGAACATGCTTTCCTTCAGCGTGCCCTCCGGCGTCGTCGCCCCCTGGAAGAACCCCAGGTCACTGCCGCAGAGGCCGCCCGACGTCGTGCGCAGAACCACCTGTCCCGCCGAGGGTTCCTCGGGTGCCGGTACCGAACACCGCTCGAACCGCCCCGGACCCGCCAGCCGATAAGCCCACATCCGACTCACCCCATCCGCACGTGACACGCACCCGTTACCCGTCCAGTCAGGCTAAGCGCCCGGAGGGCCCGGATGCCCGCTGCGCCGGTGAACGGCTTCAGCCGGTGGGACGAGAAGGCTGACCGGCCGGCCACCGCGCGTAGGTCTGACGACCGTGCACCGCACCCGGCCCGGTGACGAGCGTGCCGGTGCCGCCCGCGACCGCGATCCTCATCAGGCGCTCAGGTCCCACGACGGGGTCACCTCGGAGAGCCGGGTCACCTCACCGACGGGGACCAGCGACGTCGGCCGCAACCGCGCCCCCGAGTAGGTCGCGGTCTCGTCCGTCACGACCTCGGCCTCGGGAACCGCCCGCCGGATGAACTCGTCCAGGCCGTAGCGCTGCGGGCCGGCGATGTCGATGTGCCCGTTCAGCGGCGATCCCAGCGCCGTCCCGGCCACGATCCGCGCCACCTCGCAGGCTGCGATCGGCTGGACGAAGGCCGAGGACAGCCGCACCACCCCGGTCGCGTCGGTGGACATGGCCGCGATGCCCGGCGCGAACTCGAAGAACTGGGTGGCCCGCACGATCGAGTAGGCGATGCCGGAGTCGCGCACCAGCTTCTCCTGCGCCACTTTCGCCCGCATGTAGCCGCTGTCGGGGATGAGATCGGTGCCGACGATCGAGAGCACCACGTGATGCTTCACCCCGGCGACCTTCTCGGCCTCCAGCAGCACCCCGGTCGACGTGGTGAAGAAGCTCATCACGTCGTCGTCGGCGAACGACGGCGAGTTCGAGACGTCCACCACGACGTCGACCCCCTCCAGCGCCAGCCCTTCACCGGTCAACGTGTTCACGCCGGTCGAGGGCGATGCCGCGACCACGTCGTGCCCCTGCTCGCTCAGGATCGGGACCACCTGCGCACCGATCAGGCCACTGCCACCGATCACGACGATCTTCATGATCTACCTCCGGATTAACCCGGACACTATTTATCCGAGTTCATAAACCATACCCGGACACCGATAGTCCGAGTCAACTACCCTGGGCAGATGAAGATGTCCGACGGTGTCGAGTGGGCAGTGCACTGCTGCGTGGTGCTGACCGCTGCCGACAACCCTGTTCCCGCGGCGCGACTCGCTCAGTTCCACGACGTCTCGGGCAGTTACCTGGCCAAACACCTGCAGGCACTGTCGCGCGCGAAGATCATCCGGTCGGTGCAGGGCAAGGACGGCGGCTACGTTCTCGCCCGCCCACCGGGCGAGATCTCGGTGTACGACATCGTGCGGGCGGTGGATGGCGGTCGACCTGCCTTCGTCTGCAACGAGATCCGGCAACGCGGGCCGATGGCCGGCTCTCCGGAGCAGTGCCTGGAGCCTTGCGGCATTGCCCGCACCATGGCCGTGGCCGAACGCGCCTGGAGCGAATCACTACGTGGAGTAAGCATTCTCGACCTTGCCACCGAGGTCGCGACGAAACGGGACAGTGCGGCGGGGATCCGGCTGACCGCCTGGCTGAACGGCGATCCCGAGGCGGGCGGGGATGCCGTTACCGTTTCGTGAGCTAGCCTGCGCAGGGTCATCGATCTTTACGAGGGAGATGTTTGTGACTTCGCGTAGGCGATTCGCGTTCGGCAGTATGGCGATCGGCCTGATCGGCACCACCGTGCTCGGCCTGGCCGGCACCGCCCAGGCGGCCGTGCCGACGTGCCACGGCAAGAAGGCCACGATCATCGGCACCGCCGGTAACGACGATCTGATCGGCACCGAGGGCGTCGACGTCATCGTCGGCCGGTCGGGCAACGACTACATCGAGGGCAACGGCGGCAAGGACCTGATCTGCGGCGGCACGGGTAACGACGTGATCGCCGGCGGCACGGGCGCCGACCGCGTCTACGGTGACAGCGGTGTCGACCTGATCACCGGAAACAGCGGCAGCGACTGGATCTCCGGCGGGTCGGGCGTCGACACGGTGGTCGGCGGCAGTGGGAACGACCGGATCTACGGCAATTCCGGTGCCGACGCCCTCGCGGGCGGGGCCGGTGACGACCGGGTCACGGGCGGCGACGGGGCGGACGACCTGCGCGGGAACGCTGACAAGGACACGCTTCTCGGTGGCGCCGGGGCCGATTATCTGGCCGGAGGAGCGGGTCTCGACAAGCTCGACGGCGGCAGCGGCGTCGATTCCGTGTTCCAGGGAATCGGCCCTCGCTGAAACCTGTGAGAAAACTGTGCACTAGGTCACAGGGCATTGTCCGACGGCTACCCCAACTCATCAGTAACGTCACATTTCCCGCGGTACGCGCGCGGGTTCGCATCCTCGGACGGGTGTGACAGCTGCGACCGGGCCATGACGGCCCGGACGAAATCAGGGGAGCAGTTCGTGAACGTGTTCAAGCGCGTGGCGATCTTCGGTGCGGCCACGGCCGTGGTGAGTGGTCTGGCTCTGAGCGGGGCGGGCACAGCCCAGGCCGCAACGTATACCTGCGGTGGTAAGTCCGCCACGATCGTCGGAACCAGCGGTGACGACTACCTGATCGGCACCGGCAGCATCGACGTGATCGTGTCCGGCGGCGGTGACGACTACATCGAGGGCCGCGGCGGCAACGACATCGTCTGCGCCGGCGCCGGCGCCGACGTCATCACCGGCGACGCCGGCAACGACAAGATCTACGGCCAGGACGGCGCCGACACGATCATCGGGGCCTCGGGCAACGACACCGTCTACGGTGGCGCGGGCACCGACACCATCACCGGCGACGCCGGCAACGACTACCTCTCGGGCGACGCCGGCGACGACGTCATCGTCGGTGGTAACGGCAACGACAAGATCTACGGCGGCACCGGTAGCGACGGGGTCAGCGGCGACGCGGGCAACGACTACATCGTCGGCGGCAGTGGCCCCGACGGCCTGCTCGGCGGCAAGGGCAACGACAAGATCTACGGCAACTCCGGCAACGACCTGCTCGCCGGCGATGCGGGTACCGACAAGCTGTACGGCGGCACCGGCCGCAACACCATCTACCAGGGCAGCATGCCCAAGTAGCCCATTCTCACCACGTCGCCCGGTTCGCGAAAGCGGCCGGGCGGCTTGCATTTTGTCTCAGCCGGCCAAGGATGGTCAGCGACGGGCACGCCTGGTCGCCGACCGCGGGGGCCGGCTCCTCATGTGGGCCCGCACCAGATCCAGGACGGGCGTCAGCTCGGTCACGTCGTCGGGGGTGACCCGCTTCCTCCCGCACCTGCCGCTCGACCTCGTGGTGCAACAGGGCACTCACCCCGAGCAGGGCGAAAGACACCGCGATCCCGGGGGTTGATCACCGGCAGGCACGCCGGTGAGTCCCAGCCCGCTCCACCGCCTGATTGGAATTCGTAGTACGGCCCCTCAGTGCGCGCCGGGCGCCGTGAGCGCTCCCCAGCTCCAGCCGGAGATATGGACGATGCGCCCGCGCCAGAGCACCGGATCGGCCGCCGGGGTGGGCACGAAGGCCTCGCCCATCACGTAACGGGCGTTCTTCAGGTGCAGGTACTCGTACTCCTCGGGCTGCGGATCGTCGGTCAGCGGTTCGATGACGGCCGTGACCGCTTCGTGCAGGCCCTTGTTCAGGTACCGGCGCAACGACTGGGCGATGGAGTCACCGCCGTCCATGGTCTGGCCCAGCAGTCTCAGCCACTCGTCCTGCCCGACCAGCACCCCGGAGACCAGCGCACCGTCGACCGCCACGGTGATGCCGACCTCGAACGACGCATGCTCGGCAATACTCGCGAAGAGCCGCAGAATGGGGTCTCCCCCGGCTCCGGAGACAGACGCCTCCACGGTCACGGTGCCCATGGCCAGGGTCTCGTCGGTCATGGGGCTTGGTATCGGCAGAACGCCGGGACAGTTAAGCCACCTTGTCGATCTTGGAAGCGGCGCAGGGCTGGCTGTCGTCGAACGCGATGCTGATGATCTCGTCCAGTTTGCCCCGGGCCAACGCCAGTTCGTTCATCTGCCGGTCGATGCGCTCCCGCTCGGTCAGCAGCAGGGCCCGCGTGTGATCGGTCGAGACGCCGGTCTCCACGCAGGGCAGCAGCTCCTGGATCCTCCGGCTGGGCAGGCCGGCCGTGTAGAGCATCTGGATCAGTTGCACCCGTTCGACGGCCTCCTCGGCGTAGATCCGCTGACCACTCGTGCTGCGGCCGGACTCCAGCAGCCCCTGCTCCTCGTAGTAGCGCAGAGACCGCACACTGGCGCCCGACCGGGCCGCCACGTCACCGATTCGCATGAACCACCCCAGAAGTACTTGCCCCTGACACCGATGTGAGCTTTTAGCGTACTCGCAGGCGCCGCCCACCGAGGGCGGCGAATCCCCGAGGAGCTCATGTGAAGATCGCCGGATCCGTTGCCCTGGTCACCGGAGCGAACCGCGGCCTCGGCCGGGCACTGGCCGCCCACCTGGTGGAACGTGGAGCGAGCAAGGTCTACGCGACCGCCCGGACGGCGTCCTCCGTAGACCTGCCCGGCGTCGAGGTGCTCCAGCTGGACATCACCGACCCCGAGTCGGTGGCAGCCGCCGCGAAGGTGGCCCACGACGTCACCCTGCTGGTGAACAACGCCGGCGTCCTGACCGGCGCCCGGCTCCTGGACGAGCGGCTCGACCTGGTGCGCCAGGAACTGGACGTGCATTTCTGGGGAAACCTGAACATGGTGCGAGCCTTCGCCCCGGCGCTGGCCGCGAACGGGGGCGGGGCGATCGTGAACATGCTCTCGGCCCTGAGCTGGTTCAGCTACCCGGGCAGCAGCGGCTACGCCGTGGGCAAGTCGGCCGCCTGGGCCATGACCAACAGCCTCCGGATCGAGCTGTTCGAGCAGGGCACCCAGGTCACCGGCGTGCACCTGGGTGCCGCCGACACCGACATGATGGCCGGTTACGAGGGGCCGATGGTCAGCCCGGCCCAGGTCGCGGCTGCCGCCTTGGACGGGGTCGAGGCGGGACTGGGCGAGGTCCTGGTCGACGACTGGACCCGGTACGTGAAGGCCTCATTGGCCCATGACCCCAACGCGTTCTACACCCCGGCGTTCATCCGGGGAGAGCTCCCGGCCTGAGCCCGACGTCAGACGGCGACCGGCGCGCCGGACTCCTGCGAGGACTCCAGCCGCCCGGTCCGCTTGGCCCAGATCTCGAAGACCACGGTGAAGAACGGCGGGATGGAGGCGGCCAGACCGAGCACGGTGGTGCCGATCGACCAGCGCCGCACCCTGGCCAGGCAGAGGGTGAGCAGCACGTAGGTCACGAAGACGGCGCCGTGGATCGGCCCGAAGACCTGCACGCCGACCTCGGTCGTCTCGGCGACCCGCTTCAGGTACACACCGATCAGCAGGCCCAGCCAGCTGACTGCTTCGGCGAAGGCGACGACGCGGAACGCGGTGACCACGCGGGAGCTCATGACCGGGAAGTGTGCCATGCCGGCCGGTGTGACCGGTCTCGCGCCGTGCGTAGGGAACTTCCTCGGTCACCGCTGGGCCGAACCGGTGACCCCCCACCTGGATTACCCTGAGCGATACTACGATCACGGCATGTCAGTAACCGTGATCCTGGCCCGGCACGACGAGACCGGGCCCATCTCCAGCGCCGACGTCTACAAGGACGCCGAGAACATCTCGATCAGTGATTCCGGGGTGCTCACCGTGGGCTGTGGCTGGAACGAGAACCGGGTTGTCGTCGGCGCTTACCCCGCCAGCCGGTGGCTCAACGCCTACGTGGACGCCGACCGGGAGTACACCACGAGCGAGCCGCCCCCGGCGTCCTGACCGATCCTGACCGATCCTGACCGATCCTGACCGATCCTGACCGATCAGGTCTTGCGGTTGTACATCCGCAGGGCGATCGGCGAGAACACCAGGGTCAGGGCGACCGAGGCGCCGAGCACGACGAGGATGTCGCCCCGGTCGGGCGTGTCGTTGAGCAGGCCTCGGGCCGCCTCGACGAGCAGGGTCACCGGGTTGACGTCGACGAAGGCCTGAAGCCAGCCCGGCATCGTCTCCGGCGGGGCGAACACCGAGCTGACGAAGGTGAGCGGGAAAAGGATCATCATCGCCATGCCCATCACGGCGTTGGGTGTGCGTACCTTCAGCCCGAGGATGAGCCAGAGCCAGCTGAGCGAGAAGCAGAAGGCCAGCAGCAGGGCCACCGCCCCGAAGACCCCGAGAATCCCGCCCGGTGGACGGTACCCGATGAGCAGACCGACGACGAGCACGATCGTGGAAGCCATCAGGTAGCGCAGGGTGTCTCCGAGCAGGGCCCCGACGAGCAGCGACGGGCGCCAGACCGGCAGCGACCGGATCCGGTCGAACACACCCTTCTCGATGTCCGCGTTGATCGTCATCGCCGTGTACATCGTGATGAAGATGATGGTCTGCACCAGGATTCCGGGCAGGGCGTACTGCAGGTACTCCTTCGGCGAACCGGAGACCGCGCCGCCGAACACGTAGGTGAACATCAGCGTGAACATGATCGGGAACATCGTCACGTCGAAGAGCTGCTCGGGCACGTGCTTGATCTTCAGCAAGGCCCGCCAGCCGAAGGTGAGTGACGAACTGATCGGCCCGGCCGGTGCCGGCCGTTCCGAAGACCCCAGCGCGGCAAGCACCTTCGCATCGATTCCGGAGCTGGTCGTCATACCGGGACCTCCTGTTCGGTCGCCTTGCCGGTCAGGGCCAGGAACACCTCGTCGAGACTCGGCTGACCGAGCGAGTACTCGCTGATCAGCAGGCCGTGCTCCCCCACGCGATGCAGCGCCCCGGCCACCGCGGCCGGATTTGTCACCCGCAGCGAGACGGACGCCGGATCGGACTCGAGCACCGGCTCGGTGGTCAGGGATTCGCCCAGCAACCGGGCCACCTCGTCGCGGTCGGCCGGATCGGCCACCCGCACCTTCACCGCCCCGGTGCCCACGGAGGCCTTGAGCTGACCGCTCGTGCCCTCGGCGATGACCCGGCCGTGGTCGATGACCGCGATCCGGTCGGCGAGCTGGTCGGCCTCCTCCAGGTACTGCGTGGTGAGCAGGATCGTGGTGCCCGCCCCGACCAGGGCCCGCACGATCTCCCAGACCTGGTTGCGACTGCGCGGGTCGAGCCCGGTGGTCGGTTCGTCGAGGAACATCAGATCGGGCCGCACGACAATGCTGCCGGCAATGTCAATGCGCCGGCGCATACCGCCCGAATAGGCCTTGACCTGCTTGTTCGCGGCATCCCCGAGGTCGAAGGCAGCCAGCAACTGGTGGGCCCGCTCCTTCGCCGCCCGGCGTGGGTAGCCGTACAGCCGGCTGAGCAGGAGCAGGTTCTCCAGGCCGGTCAGGTCTTCGTCGAGCGAGGCGAACTGACCGGTCATCGCCACCCGGGCGCGCACCTGCGCGGCCTCCCGCACAACGTCGTGGCCCAGCACGGTGGCCGTGCCACCGTCCGGCACCAGCAGGGTGGCCAGCATCCGGATGGTGGTGGTCTTCCCCGCCCCGTTCGGCCCGAGCACCGAGTACACGCCGCCCTCGGGGATCTTCAGATCCACCCCGTCGACGGCCCGCATCGACCCGAAGGTCTTCACCAGACCGGCTGTTTCAATAGCCAGGTCGGTCATCGCACCCCTCCCGCATGTGTTCGTGGCGTCTGCTTCCATGAGATGGACCGGCCTGACAGCCGATTCTCATCGGTGGCCCCGGGGGCGCACAGTAGCCCGGACGAGGAGCCCGTCGCCCACCCATTATCTACCGGGCGTAGCCTGAAGTGACTCGGAGCAATGGAGGACGAAGATGTCACTGGGACCGCCCGACGCACTGGACGACAGCGAGATGGGCCCGGACGACGCCGCCCGGCCGACGCGCCCGAGCGAACGGGGCGCCTGGCGCAATCACGATCACGACACGACCGATGACGAGGTGGACGCCGGGGTCAGCCGGCTCCCCCTCGCCTGAGCTCGTCCAGAAGACTCGTCCAGAAGAACAGGCCGGGTCGAGCCGGTCAGCCGCGGCGGCGGACCAGACGGCGGATCCGCTGCCACCGACCCGGACCAGGAAGCGATTCGGGTTCAGGTTCCTGAGGCTCTTCCGGGCGAGCCGCCCGCCACTGCTCCACCGTCTCGTCGGCGTCGAGCACACCGACAGCGATCAGGGGCCCGTCCATGGGGCGGCGGTACTGGTCGAGCAGGCGGTGGTTGAAGTCGGCGACGGTCTCGCGCAAGACCTTCTCCGACGCGAAGGTGGGCAGAGCCGAGAGCAGGGCGGCACGCTCCTTGCGCAGGATCAGCAGGGGCGGGAGCAGGGCCTCCAGGTCACCACCCGAGCGCTGCACCCAGTCCCGGGCCCATTCCTCCGAGGTGAACGTGCGGTTCAGACCGCGCAGGGGCTTGCCCGCGCCCTCCAGGTTGTCGAACGCACCCCGCTCCCGGGCCTCGCGGATCTGCCGCTCGACCCAGTCCTCGCTGCGCATGCCCGCCGGCTTCCGCTCCGTCATGGCCTCCCCTGTGCACTCGTCCACCGGTGACAACGCCGGCGCGGTCCCACATTTTCCCGCGAGTCCGACGCCGCTGCTCGACGGGGAAGATCCGTGCGGCCACAACGCACAGATCTTCCCCGTTCCCGGACCGGCCGGGGTCCGGCGCCCTTGTCCACAGATCACCTTTGTCCCCAGGGCGCCGACGGCGCTCGTGTGCCGCCTCTAAACTCGGGCGGGTGACTGCGGACGCCGAGACTGCCCATGACCCCGGCATCACCGTCAGCGGGGCCGGTGATCCGGATCCGGCGCTCGAGGTGCTGCACCGGGTGTTCGGGTACGACTCCTTCCGGGGTAGCCAGCGGGAGATCGTCGATCAGGTCATCGGCGGCGGCGACGCGCTGGTGCTGATGCCGACCGGTGGCGGCAAGTCGCTGTGCTACCAGGTGCCGTCGCTGGTGCGGCCGGGCGTCGGGGTGGTGATCTCGCCGCTGATCGCGCTGATGCAGGATCAGGTCGACGCGCTGACGGCGCTCGGGGTACGGGCCGGTTTCCTCAACTCCAGTCAGGACTACGAGACCCGGCGCGAGGTCGAGAAGGCTTTCCTGGCCGACGAACTCGATCTGCTCTACCTGGCCCCCGAGGCGCTGGGCGGTGGCACCTCGTCCACCATGCGGTTACTGGAGCAGGGCAACATCGCTCTGTTCGCGATCGACGAGGCGCACTGTGTGGCCCAGTGGGGTCACGATTTCCGGCCCGACTACCTGGCCCTGTCGATGCTGCACGAGCGCTGGCCCACCGTGCCGCGCATCGCCCTGACGGCCACGGCCACGTCGCGCACCCATGAGGAGATCGCGCAGCGGCTCAACCTGACCGGGGCCAAGCACTTCGTCGCCAGCTTCGACCGGCCCAACATCCAGTACCGGATCGTGCCAAAGAACTCCCCGACCAAGCAGTTGCTCGACCTGCTGCGCACCGAGCACAACGGTGAGGCCGGCATCGTCTACTGCCTCTCCCGCAACTCGGTGGAGAAGACGGCGGAGACGCTGAGTGCCAGCGGCATCCCGGCGCTGCCGTACCACGCGGGTCTGGACCAGCGGGTGCGCGCGAAGAACCAGTCGCGTTTCCTGCGGGAAGACGGCCTGGTGATGGTGGCGACCGTGGCGTTCGGCATGGGTATCGACAAGCCCGACGTGCGGTTCGTGGTGCACCTCGACCTGCCCAAGTCGATCGAGGGCTACTACCAGGAGACCGGCCGGGCGGGTCGTGACGGCCTGCCGTCCACCGCGTGGATGGCCTACGGCATGGCCGACGTGGTGCAGCAGCGCCGCATGATCGACTCCTCCGAGGGCGACCTGGCCCACCGGCGCATGCTGTCCGGGCACCTCGACGCCATGCTGGCTCTCTGCGAGACGGTCGACTGCCGTCGCGTGCAGTTGCTCAACTACTTCGGCGAACAGGCCAAGCCCTGCGGCAACTGCGACACCTGCCTGGCCCCGCCGCAGACCTGGGACGGCACCGTGCCGGCGCAGAAGCTGCTCAGCACGGTCTACCGGCTGCAGAGCGAGCGCAACCAGAAGTTCGGCGCCGGTCAGTCCATCGACATCCTGCTCGGCAAGAAGACCGAGAAGGTCACCAAGTTCCGGCACGACGAGCTGAGCGTGTTCGGCATCGGCACCGAGCTGAGCGAGTCGCAGTGGCGCGGGGTGGTGCGGCAGCTGCTGGCGAAGAACCTGCTGGCGGTCGAGGGCGAGTACAGCACGCTCACGCTGACCGACGGCAGCTCGTCCGTGCTGCGTCGTGAGCGTGAGGTGATGATGCGCACCGAGCCGGAGAAGCCGTCGCGGTCGTCGGGTTCGGGCCGGTCGTCGGGCAGCAAGGCGAGCCCGGCCATCGATCTGACGCCCGAGGCGACGGTGGTGTTCGAGAAACTGCGGGCCTGGCGGGCGGGGGTGGCGAAGGAGCAGGGGCTGCCCGCGTATGTGATCTTCCACGACAAGACGTTGCGGCAGATCGCCACGCTGGTGCCCACGAGCCTGCAGCAGCTCGGCACGGTGGACGGCGTGGGTCAGGCGAAGCTGGAGAAGTACGGCGAGCAGGTGCTGGAAACGCTCTCCTCGTAGGAACGGGGTGAGGCGAACGCCACGCCCGTGCGGATCATCACGAAACCCGATGCCCGGACACTGGGCCCGGGCGATCCGGGACTTCCTTCCCCTGGGTAACGTCCTGTCCAGACATCTGTTCGTTCACTCCACGAAGGGCGAGGATGCTCTTCACGGGGCAGGCTGGTCACCCACGAGGCAGGCTGGTCGCGAGCAGTGCGCCGTCCTGTAATTGGAGTGCTCGATGACCCGCACCCTGCTGATGGTTCCCACCGGACACGGTTCCGGCCTCACGACAACCTGCCTCGGCGTCGTCGCCGCGTTGCAGCAACGTGGGGTGAACGTCGGTTTCTTCAAACCACTGGCCCAGTTCCGGGCGCGCACCGACGTGGCCGACACGTCGACGTCGCTGATCCGGCTGATCTCCGCGCTCGAGCCTCCGGAGCCGATCCCGGCCAAGGAGGCCGAGCGGCTGCTGAGTGAGAACAGCCTCGACACCCTCATGCAGCAGGCGGTCGAGACGGCCGAGCCGATCGTCTCGGCCCACGACGTGGTGATCGTGGAAGGTCTGGCGAGCGGTCCCGGCGGTGTCTACTCCGGCCGGGTCAACCTGGCGCTGGCCAAGGCGTTCGACGCGGACGTGGTGCTGGTCAGTGCGGCCGATGTGGACGGCGATGTGGACCGCACGGCCGAGTCGATGTCCATCACGGCGCAGACATATCGCGGTGGCGAGCACGACCGGGTGATCGGCGGCATCGTCAACAAGGTCACCGGCCGGTCGCCGGAGCAGAAGGCGCAGCTGCATCATGCGCTCGCCGAGGTCGGGGTTCGCCTGGCCGGGGCGGTTCCGGCGAAGGAATCACTGAGCTGGCCGCGCACCAAGGATCTGGTCGCCGCGCTCGACGTGAAGGTGCTCAGCGAGGGTGACGAGGACCGCCGGGTCAAGGACGTCATCATTGCCGCACAGTCGGTGCAGGGCATGCTGCCTCTCCTGCGGGAGGGTCGGCTGGTGGTCGTGCCCGGCGACCGCGTCGACGTCATCCTCGGGGTCTGCCTGGCCGCCATGAACGGGGTGCGGCTGGCCGGTCTGCTGCTCACGGTCGGGATCGAGCCGGACCCGCGGGTCTGGGCACTGTGCCAGCCGGCCGCCGCAACCGGCCTGCCGATCCTTCTCACCGACGAGTACAGCTACGAAACCGCTCTGACGCTCAACTCTTTCGATCCGGAGATTCCTTACGACGACGAGGAGCGGGCCCGGATGGCGGCCTCGAGCGTGGCCGCATCGCTCGATCCGGACTGGCTGGCCGAGCTTCCGACAGCGACCCATCTGACCCGGGTCAGCCCGCCGGCGTTCCGGCACCGGCTGACCACCCGGGCCCGGGCCGTGTCCAAGCGCATCGTGCTGCCGGAGGGCAGTGAGCCCCGCACTCTGCGCGCGGCCGTGGCCTGTCACCAGCGGGGCATCGCCCAGTGTGTGCTGCTGGCGCCGGAGGACGAGGTGCGCGCCCAGGCCGAGGGGCTCGGCCTGAAGCTGCCCGAGGGCCTGGAGATCATCGATCCCCGGCGGGTGGCCGACCGTTACGTCGACAAGCTGGTCGAGGCCCGCCGGCACAAGGGCATGACGCCCGAGCGGGCCACGGACGAGCTCACCGACCCGATCACGCTGGGCACGATGATGCTGCGGCTGGACGAGGTGGACGGCCTGGTCGCGGGCGCCGTGCACACCACCGCCGCCACGGTGCGCCCGGCCCTGCAGTTGCTCGGTACGGCACCGGGGGCCGAGCTGGTCTCGTCGGTGTTCTTCATGTGTCTGCCCGACGAGGTCGTCATCTACGGTGACTGCGCGGTGAACCCGAACCCGACGCCGTCGCAGCTGGCCGACATCGCGATCCAGAGTGCGCGTTCAGCCGAGGCTTTCGGCATCGAACCGCGTGTGGCGATGATCAGCTTCAGCACCGGCAGCTCGGGCTCCGGCACCGACGTGGCCGCGGTGACCGAGGCGACGAGGATCGTGCACGAGCGCGCTCCGGAACTGCTCGCCGACGGACCGCTGCAGTACGACGCGGCCGCCATCGCCTCGGTGGCGAAGAGCAAGGCGCCCGACAGCCCGGTCGCGGGCCGGGCCACGGTGTTCGTGTTCCCCGACCTGAACACCGGAAACACCACGTACAAGGCGGTTCAGCGCAGCGCCGACGTCATCAGTGTCGGCCCGATGCTGCAGGGCCTGGCCAAGCCGGTCAACGACCTGTCCCGCGGCGCCCTGGTCGACGACATCATCTACACGATCGCCCTGACCGCGATCCAGGCCGGCCAGCGCAACTAAAAACCTCCGTGATCAGGCAAGGTGTCCCCGGAGCTCCGGAACTGCCACGACTGGGGACACTTTGCCTGATCATGACCAGGTTTGAGGGCCCCTGCCCTCGCTACCGGGAGGGGACGCCGACCGCCCGGCCGACGATCTGCCCCTCGTGCAGGAGCTCGTAGGCCTTCGGCACCTCGTCCAGGCTGAAAGTACGTGTCTTGATGTGGATCTGGTTACGCTGGGCCATGCCGACGAGCTGGGCCAGTTCGGCCCGGCCGCCCCACAGCGAGGTCGAGACGTTGATGTTGTACGGGGCGCTGAGGAAGCCGATCTTCACACCGCCGCCACCGGCACCGACGATGACGATGTGCGACTCGTAACCGGCACAGGCCAGGGCCAGTTCGCTGGTCTTGTCGATGCCGACGAAGTCGAAGATGACCTCGGCGCCACGGCCCCCGGTCATCTTCTTCACCTCCGCCGCAGCCTCCGGGCCGGACGGCAGAACCTCTTGCGCACCGCACTCTTTCGCGAGCTCTAGCTTCTCGGGGGCGACGTCCATCGCGATGATCCGGGTGCCCGTGAGCTCACGCAGCAGCTGCACGGCCACGTGGCCGAGACCGCCGACGCCGAGCACGACCGCGGTCGAGCCGCCCTTGAGCTTCGGCAGCACGGAAAGGATGGCCTGGTAGGGCGTCAGGGCGGCGTCGGTGAGGGATGCGGCGCGCACCGGGTCGAGGTCACCGATCGGCACCAGGTGGCGCGGCGTGTCGACGACCATGTACTCGGCCATCGCGCCGTCGGAGCCCAGACCGGGCGAGGTCATGCCCTTCAGGCAGAGGTTTTCCTTTCCAGCGGCGCACATTTCGCAGACGCCACAACCCCAGCAGCCGTACACGATGACCGGTGTGCCGACCTCGATACCGGTCGCGCCGGCGCCCAGCTCCTCGACGATGCCGGCCGGCTCGTGGCCCAGCGTCATCGGCAGTTCGTAACCCATCGCATCCGGCACGGACATGACCAGCTCGTCCGAGTGACACAGGCCGGCCGCGGTGATCTTCAGCAGGACCTGTCCCGGCCCGGCGACCGGCTTGTCGATCTCCACGACCTCAGGGCCCTTGCCGATCGTGCGGTACTGCACGGCTTTCATGACTGACCTCTTCCACGAGATGTCGCCGCGTCGGTCGGGCGTCGCCATTTCCGGTGAGACGTCCAGGCGCGGGCACAACAGACGTTAGTCCTACATGTGTCGTTTAAATCGAGGACGAAGCTCCCGAACCCCCCATAGCGGCCACTCCGGCGGTGTGACATGCGCCGAATATATACGCAGCGTGATTTCGTTATCGGATTCGTGACGGGGAGTGAGCCGATCGCCTGCAAGCCCAACGACTACCTTCCGTAATCGCCAGCCGGTGTGGCCAACTTGTGATGACACAGAGCGACGGAAACGGCGGCCTCGACGAAGAGCCGACGAGAAGTCACCACCCATCGTCACGCAATGGGGTTTCATGTCCAGACCGAGTACCACCATGTCCCACGGTGGGCGTCCGTCCCAGACGCCACGCCATCACAGTCCTACGCAGAGCAACGGCCGTGTCCCCGGTCGCCTCGGCAAGAACCGGCGTCAGCGCGTCGCCCTCGTGGCGTCGTTCCTCGCCCTCCCGGTGTTCCTGTCCGGCTGCTCCACCGAGTGGGCCTCCATGAGTCCCTCGCTCACGGCGAAGACACCGGCCGCTCGCAGCGTCGTCCCCACGCCGCACGCCACGGCCACCCCGAGCCCGACGGCGACGGCGACCACCGCGTCCGTAAACCCCTTCGCCGGAGGCGAGCTGGCTGACGGATCGGCGAAGCACACTCAGGCGGTCGGCGACCACTCATTGGTCGTCAACTACTGGACCGACGACAGCGACACCAGCGTGCACCTCTCGGCCGAGCTCAAGGGCGCCGACAGCCTGCACGCGGTCAAGGTGACCCGGTTCGCCGCCACCCTGGAGCACAGCGACGGCAGCAATGTGTCGCTGGCCGACGACCAGGGCGAGTTCGTGCTGACCCCGCCGTACTCGTACACCTCCGCGCTGGCGATCCCCACCGCTACCGACACGGCCGACCGGACCATCGACGTCCGCTTCGACCTACTCGTCGAGACCGAGCCCGGCTCGGGTGCCTTCTACCGCCAGACCGTTCTGGACACCGTCGCGCTGAACGTGAGTTCAAGCAGCGAGGCCGCCAGCGAAGGAGCTTCCCAGTGAGCAGCAACAACGAGATCCTCATCGCCCGTGAGCCCGGCGAGGTGCACGTCGTCACCCAGGTGCCGGTGCGCCGCAACCCGCAGCTGCCGGACACCCGGCCCTTCCACCAGCGCATGCTCGATGCCGGCCAGCAGGCCGCGGCCCGGGCCCTGCACCTGCCGGCCCAGACCACGTCGCCGGAGAGCGGCACCGCCGATCTGGAGATCATCCGCCACGCCCGGATCGCCTGCGTCATCCCGGCGTACAACGAGCAGGACAGCATCGCCGACGTGCTGGAGTCGCTGCTGTCGCAGACCCGCCTGCCCGACGTCATCCACGTGGTCGTCAACAACACCGACGACGACACCGTCGAGATCGCGAACCGCTACGTCGGCCGGCACCGCCGCACGGTCAAGGGCCAGACCTACGAGACCACGATCCACGTGCACGACATGGGCGTGAACCCGGACAAGAAGGTCGGGGCGCTGAACTTCGGCTTCCGCCTGGCCCGTGGCTACGACTACCTGCTGGGTGTCGACGGCGACACCACGGCCCACCGCCAGGCGGTGGAGTGGCTGGAGAAGGAGATCGTCGACGACCCCCGGATCGGCGGCATCTCGGCCATCTACTCGATCGACAAGAGCAAGATCGAGGGCGGCATGGCCAAGTTCCTGGTGGCCGGGCAGCGCGCCCAGTTCGCCGGGTTCAACATGGACAACCTGCTGCGGGGCCGCAACATGGCCGTGCTCGGTGGCCAGTTCAGCATCTTCTCGATGCAGGCCCTGCAGACCGTGATGCTCCGCGACCACCAGAACACTCCCTGGGTGCGGGACTCCGAGGTCGAGGACTCCAAACTCAGCCTGCAGATCCGCGACGCCGGCTTCAGCACCAAGATCAGCGCCCGGGCCCGGGCCTACGTCGGCGCGATGGAGAACCTGCGAGCGCTGCACGGTCAGCAGGTGAAGTGGAACTACGGCGCCATCGACCTGATGTGGCCGGGCCAGCGGGGTGACACCAAGGGTCAGCCGCTGCACCCGAACCTGCGGCTGCGCTGGTTCGAGAACTTCTCGATGGTCTCCAACATCGTCAGCCGGATGGCCTTCTTCCTGCTGCTGGCGGCGGCGCTGTCGATCCATGCCTTCGTGTTCAACCCGATCTGGCTGCTCCCGCCGGTGATCGCGATCGCCCTGAACCTGCGTCTGGCCATGGCCATGCACGACAAGTCGGCCTCGGACTACCTGTTCTGCTTCCTCCTGCCGGCCGAGGCCTACATGTGGATCCGGATCGGCCACTTCCTCTCCGCCTGGACGCAGTTCTTCGCCCGGGTGGAGAAGGACAACTGGGCGGCTCAGGCGGCGGCCGAGAAGGGCCGGGGCGCGGCGTACATCTTCCCGCTGGTGGTCTTCGCGGCGGTGTTCGGCCTGCTGATCCTCGCCTGGAGCCAGCAGTCGATCGGGGTGCAGGCCGCGATCCTGTCGCTGGGCTGGCCGGCGCTCTACATCTTCACCGTCGTGCAGACCCTCTTCATGGCCCGCAAGGTGTTCCGCCGGCAGCGGGGTTTCACGGTCTGAACCCTGGCGCCTGCGGACGTCCGGTCCGCCACCGGCGGTAGGTAGGGACACCCGCCCCGGGTCCGGAGGACCGGACCACAGCGGCCGGTGCGTGAGAGACGAGTGCGTGACTCGTCCTCTCCGCACCGGCCGCTTCTGTCTTTTGTCGAGGTCTGCTCGGTGCAGCGGGCCTCGAGCGGGCTCCCTCCGGGCGCCTAACGTCGAGTCCCTGCCGTCCCGGGGGGATTCTTGAAAAGCTTCCAGACTCAAGTGCTACCGACCGGTGTCGATGGGGATCCCGTGGCCCTCGACGCGAACAACGCCGAATGACCCGCACGTCCGTCTTCCGCCGGTTCTCCGGCGGACTGATCGCATCCACGGCCGTCGCCGGGCTCGCGCTCGGCAACGCCCTCTCCGCGAACGCAACCGCAACCGCGTCCTCCATCGGAGCGGGCCCACCTGCGTCCCCCATCCGGCAGACCGCGACCTGTTCCGGCGCGCCGTTCGTCAGCAAGCCGTCCAAGACGCTCTGGTACCGCATCCCCTCGCTGGTGCGGACGCCGAAAGGCACCCTGGTCGCGTTCGCCGAGGCCCGGGACAACAACGACGCCAGCGACATGGGCGACTACGACATCGCGACGGCTCGTTCCACCGACAACGGCTGCACCTGGAGCGCGCCGAAGGTGATCGCCAGCGACGGCGCGAACCGGGTGGCCAGCCCGTCGGCCCTGGTCGACGCCGAGACCGGCAACGTGCTGGTGCTCTCCAGCGTGAGCGTGCGGGAGAACTCCGGTGGCCAGGGCAAGGGCCTGTACCTGCAGACCAGCACGGACGACGGCAAGACGTTCTCGGCGCTGCTGAGCAACCCGATGAAGGCGGACGGCCTCAAGGGCGGCCTGGCCGGTCCGGGGCACGGCATCCAGCTGACTCGCACCCATGCCGGCCGACTGCTGTACCCGGTGGCGTACAAGACCAAGGAAGGTCTGTACGGCGCCTACGGCATCTACAGCGACGACCACGGCGCGACCTGGCACACCGGTTACCAGCAGCTCGACACCGGCGGCACGCACGACTGGATCGAGGGCACCGCGGCCGAACTGGCGAACGGCGATCTGTTCATCAGTTACCGCGAGCGCATCGACCAGGCCCCGGCCGGTACCGCCCGCGAGTGGGCGCTGTCCAAGGACGGCGGGGAAACGCTGTCGGGCCAGGGTTTCGCCGCGTCCAAGCTGCCGATCGTGTCGGTGCAGGGCGCGGCCCTGACGCCGTCCGGAAGGTACGACAACGTGCTGCTGTTCACGGCGCCCGCTGATCGCACCCGTAACCTCCGGCGTGACCTGTCGATCTTCGTCAGCACCACCGGTGGGAAGACCTGGCGCAGCCGCTACCAGCTGGAGCTGCACAGCACGCCGGGCTCGTACTCGGACATCGTGCAGATCGGGGCCGGGGTCGGGGTGCTCTACGAGACCGGTACGCAGACCTGGAAGGAGCACATCGCCTTCCGCAGTGTGGCCCTCTCGCAGGTGATCAACCCGGTGAAGGTCAGCTCGAAGATGACTTTCTACCGCAACAGCAAGCCGGTGCCGACCACGCAGAACGCGAAGGCACAGGTCAAGGTGAGAGTGCCGGGTACCGCCAGACCGCCGGGACGGGTCACGCTGACCGCGACGGCCAAGAGCGGTGCCAAGCGCAGCGCGTCCATCGATTTCACGTACTCTAACAAGGGTTCTCGCTGGGTTGTGCTACCGAGACTGGTGGCTGGCAGGTACCGGCTGACCCTGACCTACTCCGGCACCGGCCGGATCAAGGGCACCTCGGTGGCCGCGGGCACGCTCACGGTGGTCCCGTAGATCCCCGACGGAATCGCCCATAACCGGCATACTCGGGGCGTGCGTCACAGCAGCCACACAACTAACGGCCTCCGAGCCCGGCTCCTCCCCTGGGCAGGAGCCGGGCTCTGCGTCGTTCTGGCATCTTGTTCGAGCAGTCCGGCAGTGGACGACGAACCCCGCCGGCCGGCCTCCACGGCGTCGGTCAGCCCGCCGTCGCCCACCACCCCGGCACCCGATCAGTTCACTCTGGTCGCCACCGGTGATGTCCTGCTGCACAAGCCTTTATGGATCCAGGCGAAGCGGGATGCCCAGGCCACCGGGCGCAGTCGCCTGGATTTCGCACCGATGATGGACGAGGTGCGCACCTATGTGGAGAGCGCGGACGTCGGGTTGTGTCATCTGGAGACGCCCCTCGCTCCCCCGGGCGGCCCGTACTCCTCCTACCCGAGTTTCTCCGGCCCTCCCCAGATCGCCGCCGGGCTGGCCGCGACCGGTTACGACGTGTGCAGCACCGCCAGCAATCACACCTTCGACCAGGGCGGTGACGGGATCGACCGCACCCTGGCCCGGCTCGACGCGGCCGGCCTGCGACACACCGGCTCCGCGCGCACCCAGAAGGAGGCACGGCGCATCACGATGCTGCGCGTGAACGGAGCGAAGATCGCTTTCCTCTCGTACACCTACGGTTTCAACGGGATCGACTATCCGCAGGGGCAGACCTGGCGGGCGAACCTCCTTCAGGAGTCGACCGTGCTGAAAGACGCCGCCCGGGCCCGGAAGGCCGGTGCCGACGTGGTGGTGACCTCGCTGCACTGGGGGCAGGAGTACCAGCAGACCCCGTCGGCCGACCAGGCCTACCTGGCTCCCCGGCTGGCGAAATCCGGAAAGATCGACCTGATCATCAGCCATCACGCCCACGTGGTGGAGCCGGTGCAGAAGATCGGCCGCACCTGGGTGGTCTACGGGCTCGGCAACCTGCTGGCCGACCACGACACCCCGGGCAAGGCCAACGCCGAGGGCCTGCTGACCCGGTTCACCTTCACCCGCTCACCCGGGGCCCGGCGCTTCACCGTCTCGAAGGCCGAGTACGTGCCCCTGCTGATGACCAAGAAGACACCGCACCGAGTGCTCGACGTGCGCCAGGCCCTGCGCACGAAGGACTACGGCTCGACCACCCGTCCCCGGCTGCTCCAGGCCCTGCGCCGCACCACGAAGGTGGTGGAGAGCATGGGCGGGGCGAAAGCCGGCTTAACCCCCGCAACCCCCTGACCCCGTAACCCCTTGTCCGTGATCA
Organism: Kineosporia sp. NBRC 101731; assembly: GCF_030269305.1. NCBI lineage: Bacteria > Bacillati > Actinomycetota > Actinomycetes > Kineosporiales > Kineosporiaceae > Kineosporia > Kineosporia sp. NBRC 101731. The sequence goes on along the minus strand of NZ_BSTC01000001.1, from coordinate 834,159 downwards.
TGCAAAACCTCCCCAGAGTTCTAGAACTGTCGCCGGGAGAGTTCTAGAACGCCGGGGAGGTTTTGCATGATCACGGAAGGTTTGGGGGAGGGGTTGTTCGTGATCATGCAAACCATCGCCCTAGCCCTTAGCTTTCAGCCATGTGGCTCGTACTGGCGGTCGGTGGCGTGCTCGTCGTTCTCACCGGGTGGCTCCCCCGGGCACAGGCGTACGACGTGGCGGTCGAGCGCGCCCTGCCGGTACTCGGGTTCCTCGTCGCCATCACGATTCTGGCCGATCTGGCCGAGAAGGCAGGGGTTTTCGATGCCGCGGCCCGGGTGGCGGCGCGGCTGGCCCGGGGCTCGACGCTGCGGCTGTTCCTGCTGATCGCCGCACTGGGTGTGCTGACCACCGTCGGGATGAGCCTGGACACCACCGCGGTGCTGCTCACGCCGGTCGTGCTCACGGTCACCGACAAGCTAGGCCTGCGCCCGATGCCGTTCGCGCTGCTCGTGGTCTGGCTGGCGAACACCGCGAGCCTGCTGCTGCCGGTCTCCAACCTGACCAACCTGCTCGCGATCAGCCGGCTCGACATGCACCCCACCCAGTTCCTGGCCCGGATGGCCCTTCCCGAGCTGGCCTGCGTGCTGGTGACGGTGTTCTACCTCTGGCTGATCCACCGCCGTGACCTGCGCGGGAGCTTCGACCCGCCCGAGCACGTCCCCCCGCCGGACCCCTGGACGTTCCGCGTCTGCGCCCTGGCCTGCCTGGCTCTCGCGCCCGGCGTGGTGGCCGGCTTCGAACCGTGGGTCGTGGCAGTGCCCTGCGCCCTGGCCGCAGTGACGGTGTTCGCCGTCCGTGCACCCTCGGTGCTGGGGATCTGGCTCCTGCCCTGGAGGATCGTGCTGCTGACCGAAGGACTCTTCCTCGTCGTCACCGCGCTGACCGTGCACGGTGGACGCGACCTGATCGAGCACCTGGCCGGGCAGTCGACCCTGGCCACCGTGATCACCGCGGCCGGTGCGAGCAACCTGGTGAACAACCTCCCCGCCTACCTGGCCGTGGAGTCGGCCGTCCCGGCAGGCCACACCACCCAGCTCCTCGGCGCCCTGATCGGCACCAACGCCGGCCCTCTCGTCCTGCTCTGGGGCTCCCTGGCCACCCTGCTGTGGCGCGAACGCTGCCGCCAGCGAGGCGTCGAGATCAGTGCCCTCCGCTTCGGTCTGGTCGGACTCGGCGGCCTCCCCCTGATCCTGCTGGGCGGCTGGGCGGCGCTGCTGGTGACGAGTTAAAGAAGGTGCCAGGTACATCCCCAGCTCGTTAGCCTCCGTCCGTGCAGATTCGCAGGGAGACCGCGGCTGACCGGATCGCCGCCGACGAGGTTCACCGACGAGGCTTCGGGGACGAAGGGCCCGTGATCGTCCGGCTGCTGACCGCGCTTCGGGCCATGCCGCCGTCCTCGAGCGATCTGGCGCTGGTGGCGGAGGAGGGCGGCGAGGTCGTCGGCTCGGTTCTCTGCACCCGCAGCCTGCTCGATGCCCCACGCCGGCTGGTCGACGTGGCGGTGCTCAGCCCGCTGGCCGTAGCCCCCGGACATCAAGGGCGGGGAATCGGGTCGGCGCTGGTGCGGGCCGCGATCGAGGAGATGTCGAAGACCTCTGTCCCCTTGTTGTTCCTCGAGGGCGATCCGGCCTTCTACCGTCGGGTCGGTTTCCGCGCGGGCGGGCCACTGGGCTTTCGCAAGCCGTCGCTGCGCACCCCCGACGCGGCGTTCCAGGTGGTGAAACTGCCCGCCTACGAAGACTGGATGAGCGGCACACTGGTCTACGCGCGGGAGTTCTGGGACAACGACTGCGTCGGGCTGCGGGAAGCGGGCGCATGACGTACGACGAGGTGGTCACCACCCTGCGGGCCGCGGGCTGTGTGTGGGCCGAGGAAGAGGCCTCGCTGCTTACCGAAAGCACAACCTCCTCGCTGGATCTCGAGGCCATGGTGACACGGCGGGCGCAGGGGGTCCCGCTCGAGCTCGTGGTGGGATGGGCGCGGTTCCGAGGGCTGCGGATCCGGGTCGAGCCGGGGGTCTTCGTCCCCCGTCTGCGCACAGAACTCCTTGCCGGGCAGGCCATCTCGGCCGTCAGACAACTGGATCAGCCGGTGGTCGTCGAGCTCTGCTGCGGGGCCGGGGCGATCAGCGCCGCGATCCTGGCCGAGACCACGGCCACGTTGCACGCCGCCGACATCGACCCGGTCGCCGTCCGGGTCGCCGCCACCAACCTGGGCACCCGGGCGACCCTGCACACCGGCGATCTCTTCGCGCCGCTCCCCCAGCAGTTGAGGGGACGGATCGACGTGCTCGTCGCCAACGTGCCCTACGTTCCGACCGGCGACATCCCCTTCCTGCCCGCGGAGTCCCGGCTGCACGAACCCGGCGCGACCGTGGACGGGGGCGGCGACGGCCTGGCCCTCTTCCGGCGCCTGGTGATGGGCGCCACGTCGTGGCTGGCGCCCGGCGGACGGGTCATGTCCGAGGTGAGCGAGCGCCAGGCACCCCTCGCCGAGGCCATCGTTGCTGGTCAGGGACTGGAGACTGAGCTCCACGAAGACCCCGACCTGAATGCGACGGTCGTCACAGGCGTCTTTTATTCGGGAACCAACGCACCCAACTGATCGTTGTTTTCCCCTTGGCCCGAATTGCGATCTCCTTGAACCGGGTTTATACCTGGCGTACCCGAATCGGGTTCCGACCATGTGGAGCCCGGTCAGTACAAGGGAGTTCCTGTGGACTCGGACGTCCTCCGCCTGGATGCGTCTGCCATTGACTACGTGATCCTGGCGTCGTATTTCGCTGTGGTCCTCGGTATCGGTGTGCTGGCCCGTCGGCAGGTGTCGAGCAGTATCGACTTCTTCCTGTCCGGCCGATCACTGCCTGCCTGGGTCACCGGCCTCGCGTTCGTCTCCGCGAACCTCGGTGCCATCGAGATCATGGGTATGTCGGCGAACGGCGCGCAGTACGGCCTGCCGACCATGCACTACTTCTGGATCGGCGCCGTTCCGGCGATGCTGTTCCTCGCCGTGGTGATGATGCCGTTCTATTACGGCTCGAAAGTTCGCTCGGTGCCTGAGTTCATGCTGCGCCGGTTCGGTCCGGCCGCGCACCTGGTGAACGCGCTGAGCTTCGCGCTCGCGCAGGTGCTGATCGCCGGCGTGAACCTGTACCTGCTCGGCACCATCGTGAATGTGCTGCTGGGCTGGCCGCTCTGGGTCTCCCTGATCGCCGCCGCCGCGATCGTGCTGGTCTACACCACCCTCGGCGGTCTGTCAGCGGCGATCTACAACGAGGTGCTGCAGTTCTTCGTCATCGTCGCTGCGCTGCTGCCGCTCACGCTGGCCGGTCTGCACAAGGTCGGCGGCTGGGAAGGCCTGAAGGACAAGATCAGCGCCAGCCCCGGCGGCGCCGAGCAGCTCTCGGCCTGGCCCGGTAACGAGCTCTCCGGCTTCAACAACGACTTCCTCTCGGTCTTCGGCATCATCTTCGGCCTCGGCTTCGTGCTCTCCTTCGGCTACTGGACGACGAACTTCGTCGAGGTCCAGCGCGCGATGGCTTCCAAGAGCATGTCGGCCGCCCGCCGCACCCCGGTGATCGGCGCCTTCCCGAAGCTGTTCATCCCCTTCATCGTCGTGATCCCCGGCATGATCGCCGCGGTCTCGGTGCAGGAGATGGTGCAGTACAAGGCGAACGGCGGCACCGGCGGCGACGTCACCTACAACGACGCGCTGCTGCTGCTCATGCGTGACCTGCTGCCGAACGGCCTGCTGGGCCTGGCCATCACCGGTCTGCTGGCCTCGTTCATGGCCGGTATGGCCGCGAACATCAGTGCCTTCAACACGGTGTTCAGCTACGACATCTGGCAGACCTACGTGGTGAAGGACCGCCCCGACGAGTACTACCTCAAGGTCGGCCGGGTCATCACCATCGTCGCCACCATCGCCGCGATCTTCACCGCGGTGATCGCGTCGGGCTACTCGAACCTGATGGACTACCTGCAGCAGCTGTTCTCGTTCTTCAACGCACCGCTGTTCGCCACGTTCATCCTCGGGATGTTCTGGAAGCGCATGACGGCCACGGCCGGCTGGGTCGGCCTGGTGGTCGGAACCAGCTCTGCCATCTTCATCTTCATCCTCTCCGAGACCGACGTGATCAGCCTGCAGGGTCAGGGCGCGAGCTTCCTGGCGGCGGGTGTGGCCTTCGTGGCCGACATCGTGATCAGCGTGCTGGTGACGATGGTGACCAAGCCGAAGCCCGAGTCCGAACTGCGGGGTCTGGTCTACTCCCTGACGCCGAAGGCCGACCTGAGCGAGAACCGCACGGGCGACGAGGCGGTCTGGTACCGCTCCACCCCGATGCTGGTGGGCGTGGCCGGCGTGCTCGTGGTGGCCCTGAACATCATCTTCTTCTAAGGAGCCACCGTCATGGCAGAGACCTCAGAAACAGCGGAGAAGACCACCACCGCCGGTGCCTTCGACATCCGCACCATCATCGGCGGCCTGATGGGGATCTACGGGGTGATCCTCCTGGTCATGGGCCTGTGGTTCACCGACGCCAGCGAGATCGACCGGGCCGACGGCATCAACCTGAACACCCGCGTGAGCATCGGCCTGCTGGTGTTCGCGGCCATCATGCTGGCCTGGGTCTTCCTCCGGCCGCTGCGTGTGCCGGTGGAACAGGACGATTCCGAACGCCCGGAGTAGCGTTGGGCAACACCGTCCGGCCTCGAACGCAGGAGTGAGAGCATGGCAACCAGGGCCCTTCCGGAAAGTCATAAGGACCTGCTCGAACGAGCCAATTTCGCCCACCTGGCCACGATCCGTCCCGACGGGTCACCCCAGAGCAGCGTGATGTGGTTCGCCTGGGACGGCGAGGTGCTGAAGCTGACGCACACGAAGAACCGGCAGAAGTTCGCGAACCTGCAGAACGAGCCCCGCGTGGCGCTGTCGGTGCTGGACCCGGAGAACCCTTACCGGTTCGTCGAGGTCCGGGCGAAGCTGGAGTCGGTGGAGGACGACGACGCCGATGCGTCCTTCTACCACTCGCTCCAGATCCGCTACGGCAACGTCTATCCGATCAGTGATGCCGATGTCCGGGTGGTGCTGACCTTCCGCCCGGAGCAGTTCATCGCGGTCGTCGGCGGGTCTGTCGTCAACTGAACCATCCCCCAGCCGTCCGGGGCATCTCCCCACGGGGAGGTGCCCCGGACGGCTGTTCAGCCCAGTTGCCGCCGCAGAATCTCCGGAGCCTGCGTCAGACTCGGCCCGTACCAGGTCAGATGCCGGCCACTGACGAGGGCCGAGGGCACGGGGACGAACGCCTCCGGGCCGTCGTCACGGGTGAACGCGTAGGGTTCGTCCGGTAGCACCACCAGATCAGCCGGCACCGAACGCAACTCGTCCAGCTGGATCTTCGGGTACCGCTCGGCGTGATCTGCGAACACGTTGAACCGCCCGAGCCGGGCCAGCACATCGCCGGTGAACGTGTCGCGGCCCACCACCATCCACGGACGCCGCCAGACCGGGACGATCACCCGCTGCTCCGGCGCGGGAACCACTGCTGACCAGGATTTTTCGGCGTCGAGCAACCATCCGGGAACCTCCGGTCCACAAGCGGCCGCCAGCATCCGCCGCAAACTGGTGAATGCCTCGGGCACCGTACGCACCCGCGTCACCCAAACGTTCAGCCCGGCCTCTCGCAATGCCCTCAGATCCTCCGGCCGGTTCTCCTCCTCGTTCGCCACCACGAGATCCGGTGCGAGTCGCCGAATTCCCTCGAGGTCGGGATTCTTGGTGCCGCCCACGCGGACGACGTCCAGATCGCCCGGGTGGGTGCACCAGTCGGTCGCCCCCACCAGCAGACCCGGTCTGGTTGCGGCCAGGCTCTCGGTGAGCGAGGGAACGATCGAGACAACCCGCCCCACCGTGACCGGCACCCGAACGGGTGCCCCGAGGTCGTCGTCCATCATCGGCCGCTGTTCACGAGAAGTCACCGTGCGCCTGACGAAAATGCTTGAGGACGCCGGTCAGCTCGCCCATGGCCGCTTCGTCCAGGCCCAGCGAGGTGAAGACCTCACGGTTCAGGCTGTCCGTGGCCTTGGACACCAGTTCCCGCCCGGGATCGGTGATCTCGGCCAGGGTGGTGCGCCGGTCGGTGGCGTGCGGCATCCGCCGCACCAGCCCTCGCTGCTCACACCGGTCGACCGCATTGGTGACGCTGGCCGGATGCACCTGCAACCGGGCACCGATCCTCGAAAGTGGCAGGGACCCGGTCTTCGTGAAGGCCAGCAGCTGCAGCAGTTCGTAGCGGGCGAAGGTCAGGTCGTGCGGCCGCAGCGTCTCCTCCACCCGCGCCATGAGGATCTGGTGCGCCCTCACGATCGAGGTCACGGCCGCCATCCCGGGCGCGGCGTCGTCCCAGCCGTGGGCGACCCACTGACGTTGCGCCTCTTCGATCGGGTCGAAAGGCAGCTGGCTCATGGGCACCTCAAACGTTGCGACGGTACTGACCGCCGACCTCGAAGAAGGCCTCGGTGATCTGGCCCAGGGAGCAGCAGCGTACGGCGTTCATCAACTCGTCGAACACATTGCCCCCGGCCGCCGCCGAGTGCTTGAGGGCGGCCAGGGCCGCGGGGGCTTCGTGCCGGTGCGCCTCATGGAACCGGTGCAGCCGGTCCAGCTGCGACTGCTTCTCCTGCTCGGTCGCCCGGATCAGGCCCTGGAGCCCCTGGCTCGCCGCCTCGTCCGGTCCGAGGAACGTGTTCACCCCGATCAACGGCAGCGATCCGTCGTGCTTGCGCTGCTCGTACAGCATCGACTCGTCCTGGATCCGGCCCCGCTGATACCCGGTCTCCATCGCGCCCAGCACCCCGCCGCGTTCACTGATGCGCTCGAACTCCGCCAGTACGGCCTCTTCGACCAAATCGGTGAGCTCGGTGACGATGTACGAGCCCTGGAGCGGGTTCTCGTTCATCGACAGGCCCCATTCGGCGTTGATGATCAGCTGGATCGCCAGGGCCCGGCGCACCGAGGCCTCGGTCGGAGTGGTCACCGCCTCGTCGTAGGCGTTGGTGTGCAACGAGTTCGCGTTGTCGTAGAGCGCGCAGAGGGCCTGCAGCGTGGTGCGGATGTCGTTGAAGTTCATCTCCTGCGCGTGCAGCGAGCGGCCCGAGGTCTGCACGTGATACTTGAGCTTCTGGCTGCGCTCACCCGCACCGTAGCGCTCCCGCATCGCCACCGCCCAGATCCGCCGGGCCACCCGTCCGAGCACCGTGTACTCGGCGTCCATACCGTTGCTGAAGAAGAACGACAGGTTCGGCGCGAAGTCGTCGATCGCCATACCTCGCGCGAGATAGCTTTCCACGTAGGTGAATCCGTTAGCCAGCGTGAACGCCAGCTGACTGATCGGGTTGGCCCCGGCCTCGGCGATGTGATACCCGCTGATCGAGACCGAGTAGAAATTGCGCACACCGTGGGCGATGAACCACTCCTGCACATCAGCCATGGCCCGCAGCGAGAACTCGGTGCTGAAGATGCAGGTGTTCTGGCCCTGATCCTCCTTGAGGATGTCGGCCTGAACGGTGCCGCGGACCGAGCTCAAGACTCTCTGACGGACGGCGGCCGGGTCTTCGTGCGGGTGTGCTGCCAGCTGCTGATCGATCGCCGCGTTCAGGAACATGGCCAGGATCGCCGGGGCCGGGCCGTTGATCGTCATCGAGACCGAGGTGGTGGGGTCGCAGAGGTCGAAGCCCTCGTACAGCTGGCGCATGTCGTCGAGCGTGGCGATGGAGACGCCGGAAGTGCCGACCTTGCCGTAGATGTCGGGCCGTAGGTCGGGGTCGCGGCCGTACAGGGTCACGGAGTCGAAGGCTGTGCTCAGCCGGGTCGCGGGCTGACCCTGCGCCAGCAGATGAAAGCGGCGGTTGGTGCGCCGGGCATCGCCTTCGCCGGCGAACATCCGGGCCGGCGACTCGGCATCCCGCTTGAACCGGAACACCCCGGCGGTGAAAGGGAAGACTCCCGGCAGGTTCTCCTCGCGCAGATACCGCACCAGATCGCCGTGGTCGGTGGTGCGAGGCAGGGCGACCCGGGGAATCTGGTTGCCCGAGAGCGTCAGCCGGCGCAGTTTCGTGCTCTGCGTGCGCCCCCGGACCTCGACCGCGAACTCCTCACCCGCGTACTGGCGCACGGTGTCGGGCCATTCGGTCAACTGATGGCGGACGTCGGTGGGCACCGAACGCTCGAATGCGTCGGCCTTCGCGGCAAGAACACTGTGTTCGTGATCATGCAAAACCTCCCCGGGGAGGTTTTGCATGATCACGGAGGATTGGAGTTCGCTGATCGCAGTCCGAAGGTGCTGGGCCTTTCTCGCCGCCTCCGCCACCTCTGCCGTCTCCCGGCGGTAATTCCTCACTGTCTCGACGATCTCGGCCAGGTATCGCACCCGTTCGGGCGGCACGACCGCGGCGGCCTGGGTCGACGTCCTGGCCGTCACCTCCGGCAGCACGCCCTCGGCCACGGGCAGACCCCTGGCCGCCAGCAGCCCGCGCAGGTGCTGGTAGAGGGCCGTCACGCCGTCGTCGTTGAACTGGGCCGCGCTGGTACCGAAGACGGGCATCCGGTCCCAGGGCACGCCGAACGCCTCGCGGTTGCGGGCGACCTGCTTGCTCGCGTCGCGCAGGGCGTCGAGCGCGCCGCGCCGCTCGAACTTGTTGATCGCCACCGCGTCGGCGAAGTCGAGCATGTCGATCTTCTCGAGCTGCGACGCGGCGCCGAACTCGGGCGTCATCACGTACAGCGACACGTCGGCGAGGTCGACGATGCCGGTGTCACCCTGCCCGATGCCCGGGGTCTCGACGATCACCAGGTCGTAACCCGCTGCCCGGCAGGCATTGATCACGTCGGGCAGGTGCTCGGGCACCTGGCCGCCGGCGCCCCGGGTGGCCAGGGAACGGAAGAAGGTGCGGCCGGGCTGCAGGGCGTTCATCCGGATCCGGTCGCCGAGCAGTGCGCCACCGCCCCGGCGCCGGGTGGGATCGACGGCGATCACGGCTACGCGGAGCTTGTCCTGCTGGTCGGTGCGCAGACGGCGGATCAGCTCGTCGGTGAGCGACGACTTGCCTGAGCCGCCGGTACCGGTGATGCCGAGCACCGGGGCCGGCCCCGCGCTCTCCCGTAGTGCAGCAAGCCAGGCCGCGTCGGCGTTTCCCGCCTCGATCACCGAGATCGCCCGGGCCAGCGCCGGATCCGACCCGGCCCGGAGCTCGTCGAGGTCCGGCGCCGTGCTCGTGAGGTCGCGGTCCGACGCCTGCACCACCGAGCTGATCATTCCCGCCAGGCCCAGTCGTTGCCCGTCGTCCGGCGAGAAGATCAGCACCCCCTTGGCCTTCAGCAGGGCGATCTCGTCGGGAACGATCACGCCACCGCCCCCGCCGAAGACCCGCACCTGCGGGGCACCTCGTTCGGCCAGCAGGTCTACCAGGTAGCCGAAGTACTCGACGTGGCCGCCCTGGTAGGAGCTGATCGCGATGCCGTGCACGTCTTCCTGGATCGCGGCCGCCACCACGGCATCCACGGAGCGGTCATGACCGAGATGGATCACCTCGCACCCCTGGGCCTGCAGGATGCGCCGCATGATGTTGATCGAGGCGTCGTGGCCGTCGAACAGGCTGGCCGCGGTGACGAACCGCACCGGACGTCTCTCCACCGTCGAGTCCGGCACTGTGCCGTGATCGCTGCCGTGGATCGTGCCCTGGTGGGCCGCGTGATCAGAGCTCGGCGTCGTCCGCAAGCCGTTGCTGTCGCCGTCCGGAACCGACATCCTGCGCCTCCCCGCTGAGACACTTGGACGTCCAACTATTTGACGCCCAAGTAAACGTTACTGCGGGAGGAACGTGCTGTCGATGAATGCAGTGTTCGCGACCGTCGGGCGGTTGTGCGCGGAGCGACCGCCGAACGGGTCCCAGTTGGCGCTGTGCCAGACGTTCTGCATGAACAGCGACGGGGTGTGCGGGATGCGCTCGGCCGGGCCGCGGTAGTCCCAGAGCACGACCTTCCGGTTCTGGTTGTCGAACGTGTAGAAGGTGATGCGGTCGGGCTGCCAGTCGAACTTGTAGGTGCGGAACTGCTTCGAGGCGTCGAAACCCGGGATCGGCTGAGTTTTCGCGGGCACGTTCTCGCCGGCCTGCGGGGTCTGGCAGCCGGTGCCGTACGACACGATGTAGCAGTTGTAAAGCACCTGTCCGGTGCGCACATTCACCACGCGCGAGATCGAGCGCAGGTTGTTCGAGGTCTCGCTGTAGTCGGTCCAGATCGTCATCCAGACCACGTCGGGCTGGGAGCAGAGGATCTCGAAGTCGATCTCGTTGTTGTCCGTGACGCCGTTGCCGTTGGTGTCGCTGTGGTCGCGTGAGTAGGTGAACGCCGCCGAGACCACACCCGGCGCGTTCTGGCCGGTGCAGTCGGCCGTCTTCATCCGGGTGCCGAAGGTGCCGTACCGGTAGGCCTTCGTGGTCTCGAAGCCGACACCACCCATCGGGCCGGCCTCCGGGTTGGCCGGCAGGGTCAGCTTGAGGGCCTTGCCGTCGGCCGTGCCCGGAACCCTGGTGGCCGTGGCGAGCCGCGTGTAGTCCGTGTTCGGGCGGATCAGGGTCGGCGCCAGGTCGGTCCAGCCGATCGTCCGAGTGGCGGACGAGGCGGACGAAGCAGCCAGGGCGGGCTGGGACACCAGCATCGTCACCAGGGCCGATGAAACCAGGGCGAGCGCCGCCCCACCGATCGTACGAACGCGTCCTGCGCGGAACACTCACCCTCCCTGGCTCGCCCCTGGCCCGGGAGGCGTGGTCTATATGGACTGTTCGGTAGAGCTTCAGTAGAGCCAGGTACCCGGGTCGTCAGCGAGGACGCACATCCAAGTAGACAGTCGCCCGCCCGCAGTAGTGGGACGCGTGGGTGCACCCCAACAGGCGATCGAGCCACTGAACCACCGCAGAAAACAGCGCGGATCTTGAACTTTTCGACGTCTGCGGCGGCCTCAGTTGTGGAAGCGACGTTCGGAGCTGCGCCACTCCGGCGGGAAACCCTCGCCGGGCACCTCGTGCGCCTGGTCTTCGGGCAGGGTGACCACCACACCGTTCGAGCGGTCGATCCGCAGCGGCACCCCGAACAAGGGCGGAGCCAGCCGGGCCGCGTCTTTCATGGTCTCGATCAGGTCGAACGGGATCCGCGCGACCGCGTGCTGGAAGGCCGCCTCGTGCTCGGCCCGGTCGGAGCCGTCGCGGGGCAGCGCCCAGCCGGCGAGAGCCCGGGTGAAACCCTGGTCGGTCGAGAGCAGGTGACGTGTCAGGCGGGTCGGGGCGACGGCGTAGACGAGGTCTTCGTGCACCGGCCGATCGGTGTTCGAGGACGACGCGGTCACCCCGGGCACGCCGGCGCGGGGGCCCGCGGGGCGCGGGCTGAGGTCGCGCATCAGCACCAGGCCGTCCAGGATCTTGGCCACCTCACCACCGGATCCGCGCAGCGTGGTCACCTGAAGCTGTGAGCCCGACTCGGTGATGGCGCTGCCGTCGCTGGTGAGCGAGTCACGCAGGGCGTCGAGCAGGATCTGGCGCACGACTTCGTCGTCCGGGGCCCCGGCCAGTTCCAGTGCCACCTGACAGACGGCCTCGTCGGCGAGCCGGTCTTCGAGGTCGATGTGCAGCAGTTTGATGCGGTGGGTGTTCCGGCTCAGCTGGTGCGGCTGTTCCTCCCGGGCCGGCGACCGGCGCGGTGTCCGCTCCGGAGGTTCGTTGGCCGGACTCAGCAGTACTCGCTCCCGCTGCCCCGGGATCGACCGTGGGGTCGTCGGGGCACCCCCGGCCAGCGACCCGTCCTCGTCCTCGGTCCCGGTCTCGGTCCCGGTCTTGTCGGACGAGCTCACCTCGTCACCCTGAACCGGGTCTTCCGGGGACGAGCCCTCGGCCGGCCCGGACGACGCGACCGATCCACCCAGGCTCTCGGCGACCGGGCGAGCGGCAGCGGCCCCTGAGACATCGGGTCGACGTCGGGCATCCCTGCTGTCGTCGCTGTCGTCATCGTCCGGGGTGCTTCCCCGGGACACGTCGGACTCGGCCAGGTCGGCAGCAGCGGCGATCTCGGCGGCAGTCTCGAGGGACTCGTCCGGCCCGTCGCTGTTCTCCCCAACCGAACGGGATGCCTGGTCGTCGTCCCGGTCACCCGGTGCGTAGTCCAGCGCGCCCTCGTCATCCGGGCCCACCTCGTCGCCGAGCCCGAAGAACGAGTACGGCTTCTCCGCCCAGCCGGCCGGGGTGTCGTGCGAGGTGCCGGAACGTTCCGGGTCGTCCTGCCCGGAAAGCTCTGACCGACCCGTCGATGCCCCGGGGGCCGGCGCTACCGAACCGGACCTGGGCACCGGGCCTTTCGCCCGGACCGGCAGCGGGTCAGCAACGCTTTCCCTGGGCTCCCGGGCGGAGTCGGCCGTTCCGGCCGACTGATCGGTGCCGGTGTCCGGGGCCGGATCTGCCTCGTTCTGGCCGGGTTCCGTGGTGTCCGGCTCAGGGGTCCTGGGCTGCGAGCGCCCCATGGCCTCCCGCAGGCTGGGCCGGTGAGGCCGGGCCTTGCGGGCATCCTGAACTGTTCGCGGAGGTTCGATCTTCGGCCGTTCGATGTCCTGACGATCGGCGTCCTGGCGATCAGCGTCGATCGCAGCACCCTCCGCCGCGGCCGCACTGAGTGCTGCCGCCGGGCCATGGTGTCCCGTGCCTTCAGATGCCTGATCAGCGGTGGCTGTTCGCGGATCGGAGGTCTCGTCCGCGCGAACTTCTGCGGCCCCGGTGGACACACCGGATGCGGGCTTGCGAGCCTCGTCCATCCGGGCCCGTGGCGTCTCGGGTGTCGCATTCTTTGTCGGCTCGGGTTTTTCGTTCATCCGGGCCCGTGTCGTCCCGGTGGGGGTGCCCGTCGTGGGCTTCGGCGTCTCGTTCGCCTCGTCAGGGTCCGAACCCGGTAGCACCTTGCGGGCCCGGTCCATCACCCGGCGCTTGGACTGCGACAGGAGCTGCGAGAGACGCGGCACCGGAAGATCGTCGTCGGGGCTGTCGGAGTCTTGGTAGGGATGTTTCGACGGGTCGTACGGCTCCTGACTGCGCCGGGCCGGGGGTGATGCCGGCCGGCGACGCAGGGCGCTGATCGGTGCGGGTGACGGCGTCGGGCCCTGGCCGGTAGAGGCCTCGGCCGCCTGCTCGTCCTCCTGGTCCAGTTCCTGGTCGGCCCGTCGGTCGTCATCATCCGCAGCCCCGAGCACCGGAACTCCACCGAGCTCCGAACGTCCCCCGGCCTTCGGCTTCGCGGGCGTCGGGAGCATCTGCGGAACGACGACCGGTCCGGCTTTCTCACCCAGCGGCGGTGAATCCGAGGAGGAAGCCGTGGCGGACCCCTGATCGATCTGAGGGGGCCCGGCCACTCGTTCCGGCTGCGACTGCATGCGGTCGCTCGACCGGGAGTCAGCATCGCGATCCGGCCTCGACTGGATCGCGGGACCCGAACCCGGCTCAGCACCGCGGCCCGACCTCAACTCGATCGCGGGACCCGAACCCGGCTCAGCACCGCGGCCCGACCTCGACTCGGCGGGGTCGGCCGACTCCGGCTCGGTCGAGCGAGCCACCGCGGGATCAAGGGTCTGACCCGGGACCGGCCCGGCCTCACTCGCGACCCCGGACCCGGAACCGGAACCGGAACCGGAACCGGAACCGGCCGAAGTATCCGCACACGAGCCGGACGGACGGCCGGGCACCGGCCCGACCTCGTTCCGATGCGGCTCAGTGGCGCGAAGTCGTTCCGGTTCGGCTCCGAGAACTCGTCCCGATTCGGCTCGGCGACTGTCGTCCAGCTCCGCCTTGCCTCGCGCTTCCTGGTCAGCCCGGCGCTGGTCTTCCAGTTCAGCCTTGCGTCGCGCCTCCTGGTCAGCCCGACGCTGGTCTTCCAGTTCAGCCTTGCGTCGCGCCTCCTGGTCAGCCCGACGCTGGTCTTCCAGTTCGGCCCAGCGCCGCCTGACCGGTTCGGGCTTTCGGCTCCCCACCGGCGCGGACGAACGAGGACCGTCCACCGCGGTCCGACGGCTCTCGTCCGACTCAGCCGGGCGCCGTTCTTCCGACCCAGTCCTGCGGTCTTCTCCGGACTCGAGGGGGGAACGCCCCGTCGGCTCGGCTCCGCGTTCGTCCACCGATTCAGATGGGCGACGCCTTTCCGGTTCCGGGGTGGAAGGTTCATCCGGTTCCGCGCCGCGGCGTCCGGCCAGAGCCCCGGCCACAGCTGCCGCAGCACCGGTGATCACGCCGGTCTTGCCCGGGCGGTCTGAGTGGTCTGGGCCGGCGCTGTCGTCGGCGTACGGCTGCGGGCTGCGACGCTCATCCTGCTCGTCGTTCCGGACGGTTGGCCGATCTGCTGGTTCGGGGCGCTGAGACGTATCGCTGTCCCGGGAGCTGACTACCCGATCACGCAGCGGTTCGGACGCCTCTGCCGCCCCCGACTTCCCCACACGACGTTGGGGCAGCGGCTGGGCATGCGTGATGTCGACGATGATGTCGGGCTGAGGGGTGTCGCGGGGAGCGGACTCCGTCGGGGCCGCGGGCTTGCCGACGCCGGACCGCTCGACACTCGGCTTCTCGACACCCGGCTTCTCGATACCCGACTGCTCGACACTGGGCTGCTCAGTACCCGGCCTCTCAACACCCGGGCGCTCAGTACCTTGCTGCTCGATGGCGGACCGCTCGGGGCCAGAGCTTTCGGCGGCGGTCGGATCGGCGCCAAACCGCTCCCGGCCGAGCTTGTCGATGCTTTGCGCCGGTGTCCCGGCTCGATCTGAGCTTGTTCCCGCGGCTGGATTCGCGGGCTCGCGACCTGTGAGCTCAGGGCGCCTGGGTTCACGGCGTCCGGACGGTTCCGGTCGCACGGACCCACGCTCGGCCGGGCCGGCTGGTGACTGCTGGGCAGAGCCGGCTGCCGACTGCTCGGTGGCTCCTGGGGCTGACTGCTCTTCCGGGCCGGACGACCTGAATCGGGAGAACGCAGCCGCGGCTCCGGCCATCAGACCGGCGAATCCGGCCTTACCGGTCCGGCCGGTCGGCCCGGTCCGGCCCGCCCCGGGCACCGGAGAAGCGTCCGGGGTTCTGGTCGTGCGGTGGTCCGGCTCCGGTGTCTTCGGACGTTTCTCGTCTGGAGGGCTCGAAGGATCGGTCAGGGCAGTGGGGTCGGTGGGCTCGGGGTTCCGCTGCCGGGCTACGGCTCCGGGGCCGATATTGATCGCACCGGTGGCCGGGCCACTGGCCCCCGGACCCATCGGGTCGGCTGTACCCGCACCCGTGACACCCGCCGCGGGTGCTCCCGTCGAACGATGTCCGGATACCCCGTCGCGCACCGATCCGGTGCGGTCGTCGTCCACTGACTCACCGGAGCCCGACCGATCGACAACCGGCCTGCGCGCGCCGGGTTCATCGTCGTGAGCAGGGCGTTCCGTTACTCGGGACTGCTCACCGGGAACGACTCCACGCCGGGGTTCGGGCTCTTCCCCGGGCGGCGCCCAATCGCCCTTGTGCCGCCACGAGTTCCCCGGGCCGCGACGCAACCGGGGGAGGCGGGACGCGTCCACAAATTTCTCTTCGTGCTCCACCACCCGGTCTTCGGGCTGCAATGTGATGCGCACGGGCAGGAGCCCCGAGAGCGACCCTTCGTCGGCCGCCCGGCTCAACTGCTCGTCGCGCCCGAGGGCGACCCGCGAGGCCGGGTTGGTCCGCAGCCCGTTGTAGCTACCGCGGAAGTAGGGCAGCAGACGACGCCAGAGCAGGAGCAGGGCCAGGATGACGCAGAACGTGGCCCCCACCTGCACCACAAGGAGCAACGCGTCGCCGATCGCCCCGAACAACCCACCGAGCGCATGCCCGATCGCCCGGATGGCCTGAATCGCGAGCGCAATCGCGACCAGCAAACCCACTGCATAGCCGACGAGGTTCATCGAGCCCTCCCGGCCTGCTCGACAGAACGCAGCACAATGACACGGATGGCTTGAACCCCATCCTCACAAGCACGAATGGAACTGTCGCTAGCCTAGCGTAACGGTGCCGTAGCTCCATCAATCAGACGATATGGATCTAACGGCGTGGTCGAGAACCAGAGAACCTGATCAGGGGCCCACTCGTCCACACCTGACCGGCGCGAAGTTGGCACAAATTCGTGGCAAAGTCGGCGGCAATTCCACCCACGAGTTAGGACTGCATCCGTGCCGACCCTGCTGCATCTCGACTCCTCCGCCGACCTGAAGAACTCCGTCAGCCGTGCCCTGACCGCCCGTTTCGCCACCGCCTGGACCGAGAACAGCACCGATCACCTGGTCGTGCGCCGCGACCTCCACCTCGACCCGCTGCCGCACCTGCCGACCAGCGCGCTGCACTGGGCGCCCCGGCTGCGGACCCCCGAGGAGGTCGTGCCCGCCGACGCCGAGCAGCTGCAGCAGGTCCTCATCAGCGAGCTGCTCAACGCGGACGTCGTGCTGATCGGCGCCCCGATGTACAACTGGAGCATGCCGTCCACGCTCAAGGCGTGGATCGACTACGTACACGTCGGCGGCGTCACCTCGTCCATCGACAGGCCCACCCAGCCGCTGGCGGGCAAGCCGGTGGTCGTGGTCTCCACCCGCGGGGCCGCGTACGGGGCGGGTGCACCGGGCGAGCCGATCGACCACGAGATCCCCAGCATCATCCAGTCCCTGGGGACCTCGATGGGTATGGACGTCACCGTGGTCACCACCCAGCTGACCCTGGCCACGCGTCTGCCGGCCCTGCACGAGTTCGCCGGCCAGGCCGCGGACGAGATGGAGAAGGCCGCCGCCGCGATGACCGACCTGGCCAAGAGCCTGGGCAACCGCTAGATCACCACTGGACCACCACGGAACCCGGCCCCTGACGCCGGGTCCCGATGCCTCCCGACGGCTCAGTGGATGAAGGGCAGCGCCACCGCCAGCACCGAGCCGAGCGTAGCCACGCTGAACGCCGCCACACCGACCACGGCCCGGCGCTGACGAGAACGACGACGTCCCCGCAGGTCACGACGGTGAGGTAACCCGTGCGGATCGGTGCGGGGCACCGATCGCTGACGCCTGCTGGAGGAGGCATGTCGCCCCAGAGGAGCCGGCATCGGCTCCACGGTCGGGTCGAGCAGGGACGGGATCCCGAAGTCGGCGGCCAGGTCTTCCAGCGCGCCGGGAGCACCCGCCGTCTGGAGCAGGTGCCGGTGCCGCGACGGCGCGGGCACTCCGACGTCGGGCGAATCGGGTACCTCGGGCGCAGTCCGTAGGGGCGCGGGCAGGTTCACCAGCTGGGTCACGTGGTACCCGGTGGCGTCCTCGCCCAGTTCGTGGAACTGACGCAGGTGACCGGCCACCTCACCGGCGTCCGGCCGCAGTGCGGGGTCGCTGTCGGTCATGGCCGTGAGCAGCCCGGCCAGTCCCGCGGGGATGTCGACGTCGATGCGCGGCGGGTTGTGCAGCCGGGCGACCGCCACGACCACCGGGTCACCGTCGAAGGCCGGCCGGCCGCTGAGCGCCTCGATGAGCACCAGCCCGAGCGAGTAGATGTCGCTGGACTCGCGGATCTCCTCTCCCCGCACCTGCTCCGGCGAGAGGTACCCGGCCGTGCCCATGGTCAGGCCGGTACCGGTGAGCCGCTCGGCACAGTCGAGGGCCCGGGCCACGCCGAAGTCACCGAGCTTGATCGTGCCGTCGTTGCCGAGGAGGACATTGCTGGGCTTGAGATCGCGGTGCACGATGCGCTGGGAGTGCACGTAGTCGAGGGCCTCGCCGAGACTCGCACCGACCAGGCTGACGTCGTGCGCGGACATCGGTTCCGGGCGGCATCGACGGCTCAGCGTCTCGCCCTCGACCAGTTCCATCGCGATGTACGGCTCGTCGCCGAGGGTCGCGGCGTCGTAGAGCGCCACGAGGCCCGGGTGATCCAGACCCGCCAGCGTGGCGGCCTCCGAGGTGAACCGGGCCCGGTTCACCTCGTCCTCCAACGCCATCTGGTGCAGCACCTTCAGCGCCACATCCTGCTGACGTGCACAGTCCCTGGCCCGGTAGACCAGGCCCATCCCGCCTTTACCGATCACGTCCCCGAGCGCGTACCGGCCGGCGAGCAAGGGGGGCTCAGGCTCAAGGGTGTCCTGCACGCTGCCTCCTCCGCGAGTCCGTCCGCGGTTGTCACTGTGCCGGTGATCGATGGGGACGGCACTTCGGGAGGTTCCCCGCCCCCCGACCGGGAGTCTGCCGGCGTCGGCGGTGAGGGAGCGGACCAGGACGTGCCTCCCGGTGCGGACGCATCGGGAGGCACGAACAGCATCGGTCGATGGTGCTCCGGCGACCTGGTGGTGGACTGGTGGTGGAAAAGCCTGTCAGTTCCCGGCGGCCTGGTACTGCTCGATCACGTGAGCAGGAATACGGCCCCGCTCAGAGAGTTCGTATCCGTTGCTCGCCGCCCAGGCCCGCACGGCGCGGTTGTCGACACCGGTCGAGACCCGCTTCAGAGCGGACTGTTTACGCCCCCCGACCCGGCGCGCGGCATCCTGCCACGGCGCGAAGGCCTTACGCAGGGCTGCTGCATTCTTCTTGGTCATATCGATCTCGTACTCGACACCATCGAGGCTGAAAGTCACGGTTTCGTCGGCCTGCTGCCCGGTCATGTCATCGAGCAGCTCAGTTACTGTCCTGGTCGCCATGGCTATATATTTTCGCTTTCCGACGGTCCCGTCAAAGCCTGACACATTTCAGTTCCCCCTCTTTTTCGGACTCCACCGAATTATCGGCCGGGCCCCAGAATGACGATTCCGCGACTGGCCACGTTGTCACGATGTTTTCCCCGGTTCCGCACTTGACCAGCGACCAGGAAAAGGGGGCCAGTGGAAACTCATTCGGTCGACTCAGCCGATTTCCTGAGCCCCGGACGGTACGGAAGGAGAGAAGTCCGCCAGTTCGGTCCATCACTTTCCGCGACTTGATTGTCACATCCGGCCATGACGGGCCGGTTTGACCGACAACCGGACGACCATAGACGGGGTAAAACCATCATTGACTTGCACGGACGTTCAAGTCTTGACTGGCGCCATGCGGGCATACCGACCGATCGCTGACCGGCGTCGACAACTCATCGACACCGGTCTGGCCATCGGCGAGAGGGAAGGCGTGGCTGCGGTGACCGCACGCCGGGTCGCCTCGGAGGCCGGTGTCTCCCTGGGCCTCGTCTCCTACTGCTTCGCCACCAAGGACGATCTGACGGTCGCCATGGCCCAGCGCATCGCCGAGGACACGGCCGAGGTGGCGGACGAACCACTCCAGCTCGCCCCGCGCGACTCCGTGCCCGAAGAGCGGTCCAGCGAATTGGAGCGGGCCCTGAACGCGGCCCTGAAACGGCTGTGGGACCTGCACGAGGCTGCTCCCGGGCGCCAGCTCCTGACCTACGAGATCACCACCCGGGCCCTGCGCGAGCCCCGGCTGAACGACGTGGCCCAGCTCCAGTACGACACCGCGGTGCGGTCGTGCGGCGGGGTGCTGCAACACGTGGCCGACCTGGTCGGCGCCACCTGGGACCGCGACGTGGAAGAGGTCTCGAGCCTGGCCGTGATGGCCATCGACGGCGCCACCCTGAGATGGCTGGTGGACAAGGATTCCGAGGCCGCCCTGCGAAGACTCAGCGACGTCGCCCGCATGCTCACCACCATGGCGCACTGACGCCCGGTCAGACCCCCCTCAGCGTGCTGCCGGCGGGCCCACTACCGGCTCGGTCAGCGGCTTTCCACCCCGCCCGGACGGGATGAAGAACGACAGCACCAGCGGTACGGCACTCAGCCCGACGATCCACCAGAACGTCGTGGCGAAGGCATCGACGGGCGCGGTCGCGTTGTTCAGCAGGCGCTGCAGGATCACGGCCACCACGGCCACGCCGAACGGCGCCCCGACCCGCTGCACCACACTGAAAGCGGCACTACCCCTCGGGATCTCGGCGTGGCTCAGGTTCGAGAACGCGAGCTCCATCACCGGGAAGGTGGTGGCGGCGAACCCCAGGCCCTGGGCGAACTGCGCGGCCAGCAGCCACGGCGTCGAAGCGGCCAGGGCGAACGGCACGGCGCCGAGCGCGGTCAGCAGCACCCCGCCGGCCACCACGAACCGACCGTCCAGGCGCTGGGCGGGAACCCGGACGACGAGGACGAAGAAGATCGTGCCGAGGCCCTGGGTGATGAGCAGGACACCGGTGTGCATCACCGACTCGCCCCGCACCTGCTGGTAATAGAGCGGAAGCAGGAACGACAGGGCGTAGGTGGAGAACCCGCCGGCGAAGGTGATCACGCTGCCGATCCCGAAACTGGGACGCGCGAACAGACGCACGTCGACGATGGCGGCACCGGGGGCCCGCAGTGAGTAGGTGACGAAGACCGCCAGCAGAGCGACACCGACGACGAGCGGACCCCAGGCGCCGTTCGCGGCGAAGCCCTGATCACCCGTGGCCTGGCTGATCCCCAGGGCCACGGCCACCACGCCGGGCGTGAGGAGCAGGAAACCGGGCAGGTCGAAACGGTGCCCCCGGTGACCGGGCTCGGTGGGCAGCATCATCGGGCCCACCACCAGGGCGACCAGACAGACCGGCACGTTCACGAAGAACAGCCAGTGCCAGCTCAGCGACTCGACGATGGCGCCACCCAGCACGTTGCCCAGCATCGGGCCGAGCAGGCCGGGCAGCGCGACCGCGGCCGTGGCCTTGCCCAGACGCTCCGGCCCGGCCGCCCGGGTGGCGATCGACATGGTGACCGGCATGACCATGCCGCCACCGGCCCCCTGCAGCACCCGGGCCACGATCAGCTGGTCGAGCGACCCGGCCAGACCACACAGCAGCGAGCCGGCACCGAACACCCCGATCGCCAGCAGCCAGGCGTTGCGCCCGCCGAAACGCTCCGACAGCCAGCCGCTGAGCGGGATCACCGAGACGAAGGCCAGCAGGTAGCCGGTCGAGACCCACTGCGTCTGTGACACCGAGGCGCCGAAAGTCAGGCGCAGGTGATCGAGAGCGATGTTGACGATCGTGGTGTCGAGCAGGGTGACGAACGCGCCGAGAGCGAGAACGGCGCTGATCAGTGTCAGTCGGTTGTCCGTGACCAACCCGGACCCGACCGCTCGGGCGTCATCGACGTCCACCATTTTGCTCATCCCCATACCTCCTTGACCTGCACCGATACTCAACGAACAGTGTTCGTGACAAACACCGTACGGCACGTACGCTGTTCGTTCAACGCCGAGGCCATATGCTGCGGGGATGGCAGAACGAGCACCGGTGAGCCGTCGGGAACGTCCGGCGAAGCCGGCTCTCAGTCAGGTCGCGATCGTGGATGCCGCGCTGGAACTGCTCGACGCGGAGGGCCTGGACGGCGTGAGCATGCGCCGGGTGGCCCAGAAGCTCGACACCGGCGCCGCCTCGCTCTACGTCTACGTGCGCAACCGCGAGGAGCTGATCGAGCTGCTCTGGGATCGGGTAGCCGGCGATATCGTGCTGCCCGCAGTCGATTCCGGCGACTGGCGGGAACGGTTGAGCCAGCTGGCCCTGACCTCGATCGAGACGCTGTCCCAGCACCGCGACCTGGCCTCGGCCAGCCCGATGATCACGCAGTCAGCCCTCGGGCCGAACTCTCTGAGACTGTCCGAGGCGATGCTGGGACTCCTCGCGGAAGGCGGTCTTTCGCGACGCGCGCGGGTCTGGGCCGGTGACCTGATCGCGCTGTACATCGCCTCGACCGCCTCGGAGGAGGCGATCCGCGCCGCCGGGAAGGACCCGGGGCAGGACGAGCGCACGATGCAGCACTTCCGGGCGCTGGATCCGCAGATGTACCCGCATCTTCACGACGTGGCCGAGGAGTTCACCACCCTCGGTGAGGAGAACCGCGAAGAGCGGCGGCGGTGGATGGTAGACACCTTGATCAGCGGTGTCCTCGCCACCACCGGTGACTGACGGAGCCGCCCCGGACCCCGCCCGCGCGCCACCGCTCGTCGACCGGTAGGCTTTGAGCCTGGTCAGAGGCCCATCTGAAGTGTCGGCGTCCGGGTGATCCGTCCCCGGCACAGCGGACCTCTCTCCCACTCCCCGGAGATGACTTGGGTCCTGCTCGGACTTCGATGACCCGTCACGGCCCTCGGGAGGACGAGAACAATGAACGGCGTTCAGCTACTGCTCGTGGTGATCGCGGCCATCGCGGTGACCGGACTGGCCCACCGAAAAGGGCTACAGCCTCCGTTGGTGGTGCTGGTCGTGGGGCTTGCCGCCTCGTTCATCCCCGGTATGCCGCAGCTCGAGCTCGAACCTCACATCATCCTCGGCATCGTCCTTCCCCCGCTGCTCTACTCCACGGCGCTGGACTTCTCGGTGCCCACCTTCGTGCAGAACATCCAGCCGATCCTGCGCCTGGGTGTCGTTCTGGTGCTGGTGACGGCGTTCGCGGTGGGCGGCGTCGCCTTCTACGCGGTGCCGGAGATGACCTTCGGTGCCGCCCTGGTGCTGGGCGCGGTGGTCGGGCCCCCCGACGCCGTGACCGCGGTGGCGATCGGGCGTTCGCTCGGCGTGCCGAACCGGGTGATGACGATCCTCACCGGAGAGAGCCTGATCAACGACGCCGCCGCGCTGACGCTGTTCAGCGTGGGGGTCGCCGCGGTCACCGGCAGCCACACCGTGGTCGACAACCCGGTGCTGTTCTTCGTCTACACCTCGGTCGTCGGCACCCTGGTCGGCCTGGTGCTGGCCGTGGTGGTGCTCTGGATCCGCAAGCGCCTGCACGATCCGGGTCTGGAGACGGTGCTCGGCCTGGTCGTGCCGTTCTCCGCCTACCTGCTGGCCGAGGAGCTGCACGGTTCCGGTGTGCTGGCCGTGGTGATGGCCGGCTTCTGGGTCGGGCACAACTCGACCACCTCCGGCTACGCCACCCGCCTGCAGGAACGTCAGCTCTGGAGCAGCATCGACGCCCTGCTCGAGGCCTTCGTCTTCGCCTACATGGGCCTGCAGATGAAGTTCATCATCGACGACGTGTTCACCACCCACCACGAGCCGGTCGGCCTGGTGCTCAGCGCTTCGCTGTTCGTCCTGCTCACGGTGATGGCCATCCGACCGGTGTGGATCTTCGCCTTCGCCAGTGGGAAGAAGCTCATCCGTCAGGGGCTGCGCACCGCTCCCGCACCGGAGAACCAGCGCATCGCCTCCGGGCTCAAACTGGCCACCGACAAGGCCGGCACCCGCGGCGCGACCTGGCAGACCAACGCTCTGCTCTCCTGGACCGGCATGCGGGGCGTGGTCACCCTGGCCGCCGCGGCCGGTGTTCCCGTGCTGACCGAGACCGGTGAGCCGTTCCCGGGCCGCTCGGTCATCCAGTTCACCGCGTTCGTGGTGGCCGTCGGCACCCTGCTCATCCAGGGCCTCACCCTGCCGATCCTGGTGAAGAAGCTGGACATCTCCAGCGAGGCCGAGCACGCCAAGGAGATGCAGGAACGCACCTACGCCCGGGAGGTGTCCCGGGCCGCCTCGCGTCAGGCGGTGAAGGACACGCTGGCCGATCCGCCGGACGGGTGTGATCCGGCTCTGCTGGAAGGCATCGCCGAGCGCTTCCGGCACGCCCAGGAGACCCGTGAAGACCTGCTCCCGGACGACGAGGACGATCCCGCCCTGCGGGAACTGGCCCGTAAAGACCTGACCCGGGGCGTGCGCCTGCTGCGTCAGCGCATGCTCACGGCCCAGCGCCAGGCGCTGATCGCCGAGCGCGACGCCGGCAACCTCGACGACGAGGTGCTGCGCGACCTGCTGGAACAGCTCGACTACGAAGAGGCCGCCACCGCGACGAGCTTCGCGGCGCGGATGTAGGCCGGTCTCAGCGAGTTTCAGCAGGTCTCAGGCGGGCAGGTCCACGGCCACCGTGGTGCCTCGACCCGGGGCGGAGTCGACGCGGATCGCACCGCGGTGCGCGTCGACCACCCCCTTCACCACGGCCAGGCCCAGTCCGGTGCCGGGAATGCCACGTTCCGTCGCCGACCGGGCGCGGAAGAATCGGGTGAAGAGCTTCGCCTGTTCCGCCTGCGAGATGCCGATGCCCTGGTCACGCACCTCCAGCCGCACTCCCATCGGGATCGCGGACACCTCCAGCACCACGACGTCCGGGTGGTGCCCAAGTGGGCGGGGGCCGGAACGCTCGGGCCGAGGGGAGAACTTCACGGCGTTGTCCAGCAGGTTCACCAGCATGCGTTCCAGTTGCGAGGGGTCGCCCATCACGACCGGCAGCCGATCGGCCAGCCGCACCTGGATCGTCAGACCGGCCTGACGGGCCGCCGGATCCACCGTGGCGACCGACGACTCCACCAGGTCGGGGAACGAGATGGCCTGGAACTGGCCCGATCCCGCCGGCCCGGCCTCGGTCCGGGAGAGCACCAGAAGATCTTCGAGCAAATGGAGGACGTTCGCACTGTTCCGGTCGATGATGTCCAGGAACCGGTGGTTGAGTTCGGGATCCATTCCCGGCCCGCCCTCGCGCAGCATCTCCACGTAGCCCCGCACCGAGGCCAGCGGGTTGCGTAGCTCGTGACTCACGGCGGCGAGGAAATCGGTCTTCATCCGGTCCATCTCGCGCAGCTGGTGATTGCCGGCCGCAAGTTGCTCGGCGCGGGACATGATGTCGGCCCGGGCCGCCCGCAGGTCGTGCTCCACCCGCTTCTGCTTCGTGATCTCGGTATAGATCGCTCCGATCCCGAAGATGTCGCCGTCGTCGTCGCTGATCGGGTAACGCACGCAGAGCAGGTTGCGCGCCCCCTCGGGCCCCCGGAACTCCTCCTCGCGCTCCACCACGATCGACGTGTGCAGGCAGCGGGCATCCAGTTCGGTCATCTCGCGGGCCTTCTCGGCCGGGAAGATCTCCGCGTCGATCTTGCCGAGCAGGCTGTGCGGGGCCATGTCGAAGAGCATCTCGAACTGCCGGTTGGCCAGCAGGTAGCGCCCGTCCACCGCCTTCACGCTGATCGCCGCCGGGGAGTTCTTCACCAGCCCGGCCAGGATCGCGGAGGTCTCCCGCTCGCGGCGCTGCGCCTCCCGCTTCTCGGCGGTGAGGCGGCGGGTCTCCAGAGCGTGTTCGATGGCCGGGCCGAGCCGGGCCAGACGGTCTTTCAGCAGATAGTCGACAGCGCCCAGGCGCAGCGACTTCACGCAGGTCTCCTCGTCCATGGCCCCACTGACCACGATCACCGGCACCTCGAGGTGCAGCTCGTTCAGGGTGGCCAGCACGGTCGGCGCGTCGAGACCGGGAAGCGAGTAGTCACAGAGAATCACGCCGGGCGGCGGATCGAGGGCGGCCAGCATCGTGTCCATACTGTCCACCCGGGTCCAGTCCGGGCCGAAGCCGGCGCGGACCAGTTCCGCCACCATCAGCTCCGCGTCAACCGGCTGGTCCTCGATGATGAGCAGCCGAAAACTCCTACTCACGAAACGCTTTCCCCCGTTTGATCCGATCCGGCCGCAGCAACCCGACCACACCCGCGACCACCTGTGCAAGCACGGTGAACCCCTCGTCCGTGTGTTGCGCCGGCGTCGTCGGTGCAGGCCAGGTCGTTGGACCGGCCGCCGGCGGACGCGGTGACCAGTAAACACCCGGTCACCGGATCGGCCGGGCCGAATCGCCGAACCAGGGTCGATGGACCACCCACCGCCCAACCTTTCGTGATCATGCAAATCCCCC
The DNA here is from genome assembly GCF_030269305.1 of Kineosporia sp. NBRC 101731. NCBI lineage: Bacteria > Bacillati > Actinomycetota > Actinomycetes > Kineosporiales > Kineosporiaceae > Kineosporia > Kineosporia sp. NBRC 101731. The sequence continues at coordinate 808,350 of NZ_BSTC01000001.1, read as the reverse complement.
AGCCTTCGGCCGGGAGGTGCCCCCACTCCCCAGAGTTCTAGAACTGTCATCGTGAGAGTTCTAGAACACCGGGGAGGTTTTGCATGATCACGGGAGAAAGGGGGGTTACTGCGCGGGGCGGCGTAGGGCCGGGGGTAGGTAGGCCGCGCCCGGGCCGGTCTGGGCCGCCAGGTCTTCGGCGTTGGAGATGCGGCAGCGGGCCAGGGAGAGACAGCCGCACCCGATGCAGGAGTCCAGCTTGTCGCGCAGGGCGGTGAGTGCCTCGATCTGCTCGTCCAGGCGCCGCGACCACGACCGCGAGATACCGGTCCAGTCGGCCTTGGTCGGGGTGCGGGCGGCGGGAAGGCGATCCATCGCGTCACGCACCTCTTCCAGCGAGAGACCGACGCTGCGGGCCGCCCGGATGAACGCCAGGCGGCGCAGCACCGCCCGCTCGTAGCGCCGCTGGCCCCCGGAGGTGCGGGTGGCCGAGATCAGACCCTCCCGCTCGTAGAAGCGCAGCGCCGAGGCGGCCAGGCCACTGCGCCGGGTCAGTTCGCCGATCGTGAGCAGCTGATCGGCCCGTGGCTTCTCGTCGGAAGTCATGCGATCAGGGTACTAGACCTGAAGTTGACTTCAACTAGCAAGATGTTGACGAAGCGAAAACCATTCGACATCGGGAGAAGACATGCCCGTCGCACTCATCACCGGTGCCTCCAGCGGTCTCGGCCAGGCCCTGACCACCGCCCTGTCCCAGGAGGGGTGGGAGGTCGTCGTCGATGCCCGGGGCGCCTCCCGGCTGGCCCACGCGGTCGGCGACCTGCCCCGCGTACACCTTCATCCGGGCGATGTGACCGATGCCCGCCACCGTCGCGAACTGCTCTCTGCCTGCACTGAGCTCGGCGGCCTCGACCTGCTCGTCAACAATGCCGGCGGGCTCGGCCCGAGTCCGCTGCCGTCACTGGCCGAGTTCCCGCTCAGCTCACTGGAAGACCTGTTCCGGGTCAACGTGATCGCACCGCTGGGACTGATCCAGCTCGCGGTGCCGGTGCTGGCCGAACGACACGGCACGATCGTCAACATCACCTCGGACGCGGCCAGTGCCGTCTACCCGGGCTGGGGAGGCTACGGTTCCACGAAGGCCGCGCTCGAGCAGATCAGCGCGGTGCTCGGCGCGGAGTGCACCGGCAGCGTCCGGGTTTACGCGTTCGACCCCGGAGACCTCCGAACGCCCATGCATCAAGCGGCCTTTCCGGACGAGGACATCTCCGACCGGCCGCTTCCGGAGACCGTGGCGCCGGCCCTCCTGCAGCTGATCGCACAGCGCCCGCCGAACGGGCGCTACCTGGCGTCCGCCGGGGAACACGTGGGGGCGACGGCATGAGCGCCATCACCTTCGCCCTTCCGCACGACGCCGAGGCGACCGAGCCGCCGGAGGCCCGGGGTATCGCCCGGGACCACGTCCGCCTCCTGGTGGCCGACCGGAACCAACTGCACGACACGACGTTCCACCGGATCGGCGACCACCTGCGTCCTGGCGACCTACTCGTGGTCAACACCTCCGCGACCCGGGCGGCAGCCCTCGACGGTGAGCACCACCGCCTCGGGCCGGTGGTCGTGCACCTGTCCACCGAACTACCCGACGGCGCGTGGGTGGTGGAGGTGCGCAGCGCCCCGGACGGCGCCGGGCAAGTACGGACGTGCGTGCCCGGCGACCGGATCCGGCTGGCCGGTGGACCGCAGGTCCGGCTGACGGCCCCGCACGGCCGCTCCGACCACCGCCACGGAACCCGGCTCTGGCGCACCGAGCCGCTCACCGGCGTCCCCTTGTTCCCCGCGGCCCGGCCGATCCGCTACGGCTACCTGAAGCACCCCTGGCCTCTGGAGAGTTACCAGACGGTGTTCGCCGACCCGCGCGATCCCGGCGCGAGCGCCGAGATGCCCAGTGCCGGGCGTCCGTTCACCAACGAGCTGGTGACCCGGCTGGTAACTGCGGGAATTCGGCTGGCCCCGATCACCCTGCACGCCGGGGTCTCGTCGCTGGAGACCGGTGAGGCACCCCCGGCCGAGCCCTATCGGGTGCCGGAATCGACCGCGGCCCTGGTGAACTGGACCCGCCGGACGGGTGGCCGCGTGGTCGCTGTGGGTACCACCGTCACCCGTGCGCTGGAGGCGGCCACCGGGCCGGACGGCCGAGTACGACCCGCGCGAGGGTGGACGGATCTGGTCATCTCGCCCGCCCGTCCGGTGCGCACGGTGGACGGCCTGATCACCGGCTGGCACGACCCGGAAGCCTCGCACCTGCTCATGCTCGAGGCCGTGGGCGGGGCGGAGTTGGTGCAGGCGGCGTACGAGCGGGCCGCGAGCAGCGGATACCGCTGGCACGAGTTCGGCGACAGCTGCCTGCTCCTGCCCTGAAAAACCGTTCGTGATCATGCAAAACCTCCCCAGAGTTCTAGAACTCTGGGGAGTGGGGGCACCTCCCGGCCGAAGGCTGGGGGATTTGCATGATCACGGCAAGGGTGGGCTAGCACTTGGGTGAGGGGCGGGCTGTTGCTAGTTCACCCTGTAGCCCATTCGGGCTTACGTCGATGCGGTGGGGAGTCGGGAGGCAGGTTGCCCTCCGGCGGTAAACCGTCGTACGACCGAGGAGACCGACATGAGCAGCATCGTCGTTGTGGACGACGACTCCGACATCCGGGGTCTGCTGGAATTCAAGCTGTCTGCGGCCGGTCACACGGTGACCGCCGAGGCCGACGGGGAGGCCGGACTGGCCGCCATCATGGACGTCCGACCGGACGTCGTGGTGCTGGACTGGATGATGCCGCGCATGAGCGGCATCGAGGTCTGCCTGGAACTGCGCAAAGACCCATCGATGGCCGACATCCCGGTGCTCTTCCTCACCGCGAAGGCCCAGGAGTCAGACGTCCAGCGGGGTTTTGCCGCCGGCGGCAACGACTACGTGATCAAACCCTTCAGTCCGCGCGAGCTGTCCAGCCGGATCGACGCGCTGCTGGCCCGGACCCCGAGGTGAGTACCGAGGCGGTCCTTCTGGTCGCCGCGACTCTCAACCTGGCCCTGATCATCGGGCTCTCCCTGAGCACGGCCCTGCTGAAGGCCCGCCGCGAACGCCGCGCCAAGCATCATGAGGAGGAGCTGGCCCAGCTCCGGCCGGTGATGATGCGGTACCTGGCCACCTGGGAGGACGGCGATGCGCACGACCTCGCCGACATGCTCATCGGGTACCACGGCGTCACCACCTCGTTCGAGGAACTGGTGGCGGGCCTGCTGCCGAAGCTGCGGGGTGCCGACCGGAGTGTTCTGGTCGACATCCTGCGGCGACGCGGCACGATCGACGCGGCCCGGCAGAACACGTCGTCACGGGTCGCCGTGCGGCGGTACCGCGCCGTCGAGCTGCTCGGCGCGGCCGGGGTCGGTGAAGGGGTCCCGGAGGCGGCGAAGCTGCTGGCCGACCACAGCACCGATGTGCGGCTCGCCGCCGTGCGGGCTCTGGGCCGGATCGGCACCGGTGAGGCCGGCACCGCCCTGCTGGAGCACCTGGACTCCGAGGTGGGGCAGAAGTACCCGCTTCCGCCCCACCCGGTGACCATGGCGCTGCTGCGCATCGGGGCCGACGCCACCCAGGCGCTGACCCAGGCGCTGAACGCGGAACAGGTCGAGGTCCGCACCATCGCCGCGGAGGTGCTCGGTGTGCTGGGTGTCTACCCCGCGGTGTCCGAGCTGCAGATCCGGATGCGGGTCGATCCCAGTGTCTCGGTGCGACTCGGCGCCACCCACGCCCTCGGTCGTCTCAGCCTGCCCAGCTCGGTCGACGACCTGACCGCGATGCTGCGCACGGAGGAGGACGTCGAGGTCCTCGCCGCGGCGTGCACCGCACTCGGCCGGATCATCGATCCGGCCTCCATGCCCGAGCTGGAACAGGCGGTCGCACATCCGCACCCCACCGTCCGGGTGGCTGCCGCCATGGCTCTGGTGCCGTTCGGGGAGACCGGTCTCGACCGGCTGCGCGAGATTGCGCAGCGGGACGCCGAGGGTGGTGACGCGGCCCGGGAGGTCCTTGCGAGGAACTCGATCGCCACGAACACCACGCCGCTGATCTCGCTGTAGAGGGGCCACTCATGAGAGATTTCCTGGAATCCGCCGTCATCGGGTTCAACTCGTTCGTCATCATCTATTTCCTGGCACTGAACTCGCTCTACCTGGTGATCGTGCTGATCGCGTCCCGGGCGCAGCGGCGCGCCCAGCGGATGTCGTCGGAGACGGCCCTGGAAGACCTGTTCGCCAACCCGCTGACTCCCGGCGTGTCGGTCCTCGTCCCCGCCTACAACGAGGAACCGAGCATCGTGTCGAGCGTGCACTCGATCCTCGACCTGCGGTACCCCCAGCTCGAGGTGGTGATCGTCGACGACGGTTCCACCGACGGCACCTTCGATGTTCTCCAGGAGGAGTTCGAGCTCCAGCCCAGCACCCGGGTCGCAGCCGGTGTGGTGGAGACCGTGGGCACGGTGAACTCCGTGCACATCTCCCGGGACGGCCAGATCGTGGTCATCCGCAAGGAGAACGCCCGTCGCCGCGGTGACGCCCTGAACGTCGCGCTGGAGTACTCCCGCTATCCGCTGGTCTGCATGATCGACGCCGACTCGGTGCTGGAGAAGGATGCACTGATGCACGTGGTGCGGCCCTTCGTCGACGACCCGGAACGAGTGGCCGCCACCGGCGGCGCCATTCGCCCGATCAACGGCTGTCCCACCGAGCGCGGCATGATTCTCGAGAAGCGCCTCCCGAAGGCCTGGGCACCCCGCATCCAGGTGGTCGAGTACTTGCGCTCGTTCCTGCTCGGCCGGGTCGGCTGGTCGGCGTTCAACGGCCTGATGATCATCTCTGGCGCGTTCGGCCTGTTCCGTCGCGACCTGGTGCAGCAGATCGGTGGCCTGACCGCCGACTCGCTGGCCGAGGACGCCGACCTGGTGAACAGCCTGCATCACCGACTGCGTCACGAGAAGCAGGACTACCGGATTGTTTTCGTACCGCACCCGGTGTGCTGGACCGAGGTTCCGGAGAACCTGAAAATTCTCGGCCGGCAGCGTCGCCGGTGGTCGCACGGTCTGCTCGAGGTGCTGTGGCGCTTCCGCGGCATGATCGCCAACCCCCGCTACGGCCGGATGGGCCTGCTGGTGCTGCCGTACTACGTGGTCTTCGAGCTGCTCACGCCGGTCGTGGAGATCCTCGGCCTGATCTGCCTCCCCCTCGGGATCGCTTTCGGCATCCTGAACTGGCAGGCGGCCGTGCTCTACGCGCTGGTGGCCATCGGCTACGGCATCCTGCTCTCGGTCGTCGCGATCGTGGTCGACGACCTGTCGTACCAGACCTACCGCCGCTGGAAGGATCTCGGCATCCTGCTGGTCGCCGCCTTCCTGGAGAACTTCGGATTCCGTCAGCTGCACGCCTTCTGGCGTCTGCGGGGTCTGTGGTCGGGCATCCGCGGCTCGAACGCGGCCTGGGGTGAGATGCCCCGGGTCGGATTCAAGGAGACGAGCGGGGCATCGGCCAGTTGAGCGGAAGACCCGGACACGACGGACGACGTCGTGTCCGGGTCGCTGGGCGTCACTTCCGCCGGGGCAGCCGCACGGTGACCGTGCTTCCCTCTCCCAGAACCGATTCCATTCCCACCGAACCGCCGTGGTTCTCGACGATCTCGCGGACCACGGCCAGGCCGAGGCCGGTGCCCGGGATCTTGTGGGCGGCATCGCTGGCCGAGCGGAAGAAGCGGTTGAAGAGTTTCGGCAGCTCCTCGGCGGAGACGCCGAGTCCGGAGTCGACCACCTTGATCACCACCTCACTCCCGCTGACCTCGCCCCTGACCACGACGTCCCCACCCTTCTGGGAGAACTTGATGGCATTGCTCAGGAGGTTGAGAAGCACCCGCTCCAGCTGCGATCGGTCTCCGAGCACCGGTAGCACGCCGGACGCCTCGAGGGCCAGCCGGACATCGGCGGTCTCCGCGCTGGGTCGCAGCACCAGCAGGGCGCCCTCGGCCAGATCGGTCAGGTCGACCTCGACGAACTCGTGCGTGAGCGTGCGCGAGTCGATCTTCGAGAGCAGCAGCAGGTCTTCGACCAGGCTCAGCAACCGACGGGCGTTGCGGTCGATGATGTCGAGCATCTTCGTGGTCTGGGTGTCGCCCTCGTCCGCCTCGTCGAGCAGCAGCTCGGCGTAGCCGCGGATACTGGTCAGCGGGGTGCGCAGCTCGTGGCTGACCGACGCGACGAATTCGGTCTTCAGACGGTCGACCTCCCGCAGCTCGGCGTTGGCCACGTCGAGCTGCTCGTTGCGGCCCTCCAGCTCGGTGCGGGCCTTGCGCAGATCGGCCTCGATCCGTTTCTGCTCGGTGATGTCGACGAGGATCGAGCCGACCGCGAACACCGTGTCGGTGCCGTCGCGCACGGGATACCGCACGGCGTGGAACGTGCGCTGCTCGCCGTCGACCGTGAACAGTTCCTGCCGCTGCAGCACCTCGACACCCGCTGTGCGGATCGGGGCGGCGCTGGCCAGCGGCGGATGGTCGGTGGACAGCTGTTTGTACAGGTCGTTGCTGACCATCGTGTTGCCGCTGAGGTTCTGCACACTGATAGCGGCGACCGAGTTCTCGACCAGGCCGAGCAGGATGTTCATGGTCTCGTCGCGACGCTGCTCGGCCAGCCGGGCCACCCGGTCGAGCTCCCGCCGGGCCAGGGCGTGGTCGATGGCCGGCCCGAGCCGGGACAGCCGGTCTTTCAGCAGGTAGTCGGCGGCCCCCAGGCGCAGGGAGTTCACGCACGTCGCCTCGTCCATCGTGCCGGAGACGACGATCAGCGGCAGGTCGGGCGATTTGGCCTGGAGAATGGCCAGCGCGTCGGGCGCCGTCATCGTGGGCAGCGTGTAGTCGCAGATCACGACCTCGGGCTCGTCGTCGAGAGCACGCAGGAACTTGCCCGCCGTGTCGACCACGGTCGCCACCGGGTCGTATCCGGCCCGCCGGACCTCCGAGAGAATGAGCTCGGCGTCCGGCGGGAAGTCCTCAGCGACCAGCAGGCGCAGTGGTGTTGGCACGTGGGTACTCCGTCGGTGTTCGGTTCAGGGCGACCCAGTAACGTCCGACGTCCGCGATGGACCGGAAGTACTCGTCCATGTCGACCGGCTTGACGACGTAGCTGTTGGCGCCGAGGGCATAACTGTCGAGGATGTCCCGCTCCTCGGCGGAAGACGTGAGCATCACCACCGGCACGACGGCCAGTTGCGGTACGGAGCGCAGCTCGCGCAGCACCTCGACACCGGACATCCGTGGCATCTTCACATCGAGAAAGATGGCCCGTGGTAGGTCGTTCGGGTCGGAGTCCGCCCAGCGGCCGCGGCAGCAGAGCCGGTCGATCGCTTCCAGACCGTCCCGGGCCTCTTCGACGCGGCCATGGAACTTGTTGCGCCGCAGCGTGTGCTGGAGCAGCTCACGGTCTTCGGCCGAGTCGTCGACGAGCAGGATCCAGTCTGTGTGCCCCTGTGTCACCACAGTGCCCCCGGCCAGACCGTCACCGTTGTCGTGCAAGAAGTTCTCATGTGCCGCCCGCCCCCCAATGATCTCCCTCGCGGCACGAAGCCGGGGCCGGCCGATTCCCCCGTCGGCACTGTTCGAACAGCACGATTCGTTGCGCTGTCCGGCGAGAATGCTCCCAGATAATCACAGTTCGATGACCTCAGGCGTCGGGGTGATATTGACATCGATCACCGAGTCACCCCGGGGCGAGGAACTCAGCCAGCCCTTGACCCGGGCGATCCGGACCGCTTCCTCCCGGCTGTGGACGCCGAGCTTTCGGTAGAGATTGCGGCAGTGCGACTTGAGGGTGTTCTCCGAGACGAACAGCCCGGCCGCGATCTGGGCGTGTGTCAGGTCGGTCGTGAGCTGCTCGAGCACCACCAGCTCGCGCCGGGTCACGCCGACGGTGTCGTCGTCGGCCCCGGCGTCGTCGAGCCGGGAGGTCAGGCAACGGCGCCAGTGCGAAGCGTCCGGCGCCCGGCGCAGCGTGGTCGAGATCAGCATCCGCAACGCAGCTGGGACATCCAGGAAGACCCGCAGGTGGCCGTCCGGCTCGGCCGCCACCAGGGCCTCGTTGACCAGGTCGTTCGCCGCGCCGCGACGGCCTTCGGCGAGCGCCTGCGCGGCCTGGGACAGGATGCGGCGCAGGCGGTCTTCCGGACCGGCATCGGCGGGGAACCGGGCCATCACGGCGGCGGTCTCGTGCTGGTCCTGACGCTGGAGGGTGACGAACAGCAGGGCCGAGGTGATCGCGGGCACGCCGGGCGCGGCCTCCAGCCGGGACTGGGCGGCGGCCAGGTCGCCGTCGAGCTCGGCGAGCCGGGCGTGGGCCAGGGCCAGTCGCACGGCGAGTGCGGGCGGCAGGTGCTCGTCGCCGTCGGCGTGCAGGGCGGCGAGCTCGTCCCGCGCCGCGGCCCGGTCGCCGAGGTCGAGCAGAAGCCGGGCCCGCAGCACCCGATGGGCCTGGGCAGGGGCGGCTCCCCCGGCCGCGGTGACCACGAAGTCGGCTCCGGCGCCGAGGATCCCGGCGGCTGCGGTGAGACCTTCCAGGGCGGCCGCGGCTTCGCCCCGGGAACGCAGGACCTCGGCCTGGGCCAGTACGGCCGTGGTGAGCAGCGGGTGCCCGTCCAGACCGGCCTGAGCGGCAAGCCGGAATGCCCGATCGGCCAGCCGCCCGGCGGCGGAGAGCTCGCCCGCCCAGGCTGCGACCAGCGCATCCACGCCGAGGCCGGCGAGCAGCACGTAGCGCGGCAGCCGGTCGGCACCGGTTTCCCAGGCAGACGCGAGGTGCCGGGCGGCCGCGCCCTGGTCGCCGGCGAACGCGGCCGACCGGGCAGCCAGCACCTCGATCGTGGCGTTCAGGGCATAGCCGTCGCGAATGCCGAAACATTCCAAGGGAGATGCGTTCTCGGGATTCCAGGCATCGGTGGATCCACCCAGGGCACCGATCAGACCGGTCACGGCCGGCCACCATTCCACCGGCGGGGCGGGGGTCAGCACCTCGGCCGCCATCAGGTGGTCCCCGCAGATCGCGGCGGCGAAGGCGACCAGGGCCCGGCCCTGGGCCCCGGCAGCCCACACCGGTGCGGGCAGGGCTTGGATGACCTCATGCAGATGCGCCCCCTCCCATCCCTGGAATCCTTGCGGCGCAGAGCCTTCCAATTCGACCAGAACCTGCTGCCAGGCTCCTGCGGCCCGGAAGAGGTCGACCGCCAGCGGACTACGCCCCAGCGCGGAGGCCGCCACACCGGCGTGGCGGAGATTCTCGGCGTCACCGGCGCCCCGACGGGCCCGCATCCGCCGGGCGGCCGCCGCGACCAGTGGGTGATAGACGCTGCCGGGCAGGACATCCGGATCGGTGAACGGCCAGCGATCGGCCGTCAGCCCCCAGCGCCGGGCCTCGTCGAGCAGGCGGGCGGGGTTGGCACCGGGTACGAGGGCCGCGCACAGCTCCGGGTCGGGCGCCCGGCCGGGCAGCAGACTGGTGGCGAGCACGAATTCCAGGAGCGGCGCGGGGATCCCGCGCAGGACCAGGTCGTCGACGACCCCCTCCTGCGTGACCGGGCCCGTGTCGGCGTCGCGGCGGGGGGCGGGCACCCGGGAACGGGCGCCGAGGGAGAGCACACCGGCGGGCCAGCCGGCGGTGAGGCGATGGATGCGGTCGGCGCGGGCGATGTCGATGTGGGCGCCGGTCAGCGCTGCCACCTGCGACTGCACCCGCTCGGCCGGCCACCACAGGTCTTCTCCCCGCACCCGCGCGACGCGGCCGGCGAGCCGCACCGCCAGGCCGGACGGCAGTACGTCACCCCGCCCCAGCAGCACCAGGCGCAGCCCGGCCGCCGCCGGGACCAGCTCTTCCAGCTCGGCCGGGCTCAGCACGTCGACGGCTTCCACCACGAGGAACCCGCCCGGTCCGTCCCGGTCGAGGTGACCACGGACCGCGGGGCCGACAACGTCCGTCATCGGCGAGGTGACCGCACCCGACAGCTCGACCCAGCTCCACGCCGCCCCAGCCGTCTCCAGCCAGCGCCGCACCAGCCGCGTGCGGCCGGAACCGGGCGGGGCGCCGACGACGAGCACGTCGCGCCCGGGATGCGTCTGCGGCAGGCGCAGCACGGCATCCCGGAACCACCAACCATCGTCCGCCCCACCCGTAACAACCGGACCGGCGGGTTCGTCGTGACGCCAGACTCTTGACCCCTGCTCCCCCACACCACAAAACGTAGCAGGGTGGCGACATAGAGTTATCAGACCTCAGGATGTGCCGGTGCCGCCAAGGTCCGGAAGGATAGCGGTTGCACCATCCGGGACCACCTGTGGAACGAGGAAACACTGATGGCGGAAGCTCTTTACAGCGCGACATCGACGGCCTGGGGAGGCCGCGAGGGACGGGCCGCGTCGTCCGACGGGCGCATCGACGTTCCCCTGTCGATGCCCGCCGGGCTGGGTGGGGACGACGGTCCGGGCACCAATCCCGAGCAGCTCTTCGCCACCGGCTACGCGGCCTGCTTCCACAGTGCGCTGAAGAGTGCCGCCCGGGCGGAGAAGGTCGATGTCAGCGACTCCGCGGTGTCGGTGACGATCAGCCTGGTCGGCAGCCGGGAGACCGGCCTCGACCTGGCCGCCCGCATCGAGGCCCAGATCGGCGGGGTGGACACGGCGACCGCGCAGCACCTGCTGCAACTGGCCCACGAGAGGTGCCCCTACTCCCGCGCCACCCGGGGCAACATCAGCCAGGAAGTGCTGCTGCTGGGGTCCGAGAGCGACTGAGCAAACCCCTTCCGTGATCATGCAAAACCTCCCCAGCGTTCTAGAACTCTGAAGGGAACAGTTCTAGAACGCCGGGGAGGTTTTGCATGATCACGAACGAAGTTTGTTGTTACGTCACCGGGAGCAGGCCTCGCCTCTCCAGCAACGGTTCCAGCCGGGGCGGGCGGCCCAGCACCTTCTCCAGTGCGGCCATCGGGTCGACCGCACCACCCCGCGAGAGCAGGTGGTCGCGGAACTTCGCCCCGGCCGCGCGGTTCAGGCCGCCGTGCTCGAGGAACCACTCGACCGTATCGGCGTCGAGCACCTCGCTCCAGAGGTAGGAGTAGTACCCGGCGCTGTAGTCACCGCCGAAGATGTGCTCGAAGTACGTGCTGCCGTAGCGCGGCGGGACGGTGGCGAGGTCCAGTCCGTGTGCGGCCAGCACCTGGTGCTCGAACGTGTTCACCTGCTCCGGGGTGATCACCGGGTCACCGGCGCCGCGCTGGTGCCAGGCCTGGTCGAGCAGGCTGGCGGCGAGCATCTCGACCATCAGGAAGCCCTGACCGTACGACTGGGCGGAGACCAGTGCGTCCAGGGCGTTCTCGGGCAGCGGCTCCCCGGTGGCGTGGTGCCGGGCGTAGTTGCGCAGCAGTTCGGGTTGCCACGCCCACATCTCGTTGACCTGGGAGGGGAACTCGACGAAGTCGCGGGGCACCCGGGTGCCCGACAGGCGCGGATAGCGGACGCCTGACAGCAGTCCGTGCAATACGTGCCCGAACTCGTGGAACGCGGTGCCCACCTCGTCCAGCGTGAGCAGCGTCGGTGAGCCGGCCGGTGGGCGGCCGAGGTTCAGATTGAGGACGATCACCGGGGCGCGGTCGAGCAGGTGCGACTGGGTGGCGAACGAGTTCATCCAGGCACCGCCGCGTTTGGCGTCACGCGAGTACCAGTCGGCCAGCACCAGGCCGAGGCCCCGGCCGGATTCGTCGAACACCTCGTACACGTCGACGTCTTCGTCGTAGCCACGCAGATCCTCGCGGTGCGTGAACCGCAGTCCGTAGAGGCCGGTGGCCGCGGCGAAGATGCCCCGCTGCAGCACCGAGTCCAGTTCGAAGTACGGCCTCAGGGCCGCCGAGTCGCGCGAGAAGCGTTCCCGGGCAACCATATCGGCGTAGTAGGCCCAGTCCCAGGGCTCCAGGTCACCAGCCACCCCGTCGGCGTGCAGGCGCTGCGTGAGCTCGGCGCGTTCCTGCTGCGCGTTCTGCACGGCCGGCCCGACCAGGCCGGTGAGCAGTTGCATCACCGAGTCGACGGTCTGAGCGGTCTGGTCGGCGGCGACGTACGCGGCGTGACTCACGAACCCCAGCAGCGCCGCCCGCTCGGCGCGCAGAGCCACCGTGCGGGTCAGCGTGGGCCGGGTGTCGTAGGCGTTGTCGCGGCGGCCGCGGGACGTCGAGGCCAGGTACAGGCTCCGACGCACGTCACGGTCGGTCAGGGTGGCCAGGGCCGGCTGACCGCTGGGCAGGCGCAGGGTGAGCAGGTATCCGGGTAGACCACGCCCCTGGGCCGCGGCCTTCGCGGCGGCGAGCGCATCGGCGGGCAGTCCCTCCAGCCGGGCCTCGTCCTCGAGGTGCAGGGCCAGCTCGTTGGCGTCCGAGCGCAGGTCTTCGCGGAAGGTCGAGGCGAGCTGGACGAGCTCCTGATTGATCGCCTTCAGCCGTTCCTGATCGGCGGACGACAGCGCCGCCCCGGCCCGCACCATGTCGTCGTACTGACGCTGCAGCAGCCGCCGGGTCTCCTCGTCGGGGATCTCGTCGCGTTGCGCGTGCAGGGCGCTGATCCGCGCGAACAGGGCCGGGTCCATCACGATGCGGTCGCGGTGAGCGGCCAGCAGCGGGTTCACCTCGGCCTCGATCTCGCGCAGGCCGTCGGTCATCGAGGAGCCGATCAGGTTGAAGAACACCGCCGACACCCGGGTCAGCAGGGCGCCGGAGGCCTCCAGCGGATCGAGCACGGTGGCGGGTGAGACGGGGCGCTCGTCGGCGGCGATCGCCTCCACCTCACGCCGGTGCTCCGCCACGCCGGCCCGGAACGCGGGCAGATAGTGTTCCTCCCGGACGGCACCGAACGGTGGCAGCCCGTAAGGGAAATCGCTGGGACGAGCGAAAGGGTTCGCCGGGTCGAGGGAACTTTTCGGTGTCACGTGCGTTGCCTCTTTCGAACATCTAGGAGAACGCCATCTTGCTGATCGGTGGGGCCGGAGGTACAAACATCTGATGACGCAGATCTCCGTGGGCCCCGACGCCCGGCCCGCCGGGGAGTCGAAATGGGCCGACCTCGCTGACGGCCCGGTGCACTACGTCGATCATGGCGGACCGGACGGCGCCCCGCTGGCCGTGCTCGTGCACGGTCTCGGCGGGTCGCACGCCAACTGGGCCGCCCTGGCTCCACTCCTCACCGCCGACCTGCGGGTGGTGGCTGTCGACCTGGCCGGTTTCGGCCTGACCCCGGCCGGCCCGCGTCCCTCCAGCGTGTCGGGCAACGCCGATCTGCTGTACCGCTTCGTCACCGCGCTGTCGCCCGAGCCGGTGGTACTGGTCGGCAACTCGATGGGCGGCATGATCGGTGCGCTGCTGACCAACGCCCACCCGGAGGCGGTGCGAGGGCTGGCACTGCTCGATCCGGTTCTGCCCCTCACGGCCGCCCTGCCTGACCGGCTGGTCACCGCGAACGTGCTGCAGGCGGCGCTGCCCCTGCGGGCCCGCATGGCCCTGGCCGACCGGCGCGGCATGATTCCCCGCGAGCGCGCGGCCATGCAACTGGTCACGTTGTGCTGCGACGACCCCGACCGGGTCACCGAAGACGTCATCGACGTGCATCTGGCCCTGGCCGAGCGGCGCGGCTTCGTGGAAGAGACGGCGCGCGACTTCGCACTGGCCGGGCGCTCCATGGTCTTCACCTTCGCCCGCCGTCGCACCTACGCGAAACTCCTGCGCTCCATCGAGAAGCCGGTGCTGCTGATCCACGGCACCCGAGACCGGCTCGTGCCCTTCCGGGTGGCGCGGGTGGCCGCGGCGGCGAACCCGCACTGGTCGTTCTTCCCCGCCACCAACATCGGTCATGTGCCGATGCTCGAGGCCCCGTCCTGGACGTCCGCGCGCATTCTGGAGTGGCTCTCCATGGACGTCGCGTGCCCTCCCCCACCAAGGGGGAGGGCACGCTGGGGGACCTCAAGGTAAAGCTCTTTCAGACGTGGACCGACTCGTTCACCGCCGCCGCGATCTCGTTCAGCACCCGCTCGCTGTCCTCGTGGGCGACCTGACAGGTGCCCGCAGCATGGTGACCGCCACCGCCGTACTTCAGCATCAGCTGGCCGATGTCGACGGGCGAGGTGCGATCGAGGATCGACTTGCCCACGGCGAAGACCGTGTTCTTGCCCTGCCGGCCCATGATGATGTGCGCGGAGACGCGGCACTGCGGGAACAGGGCATAGACCATGAACCGGTTGCCCGCATGGATGATCTCCTCGTCGCGTAGATCCACCACGACCAGGTCACCGCGCACCGTGCAGACCCGCCGCAGCTGAGCCACGAACATCGCGGTCTGCTCGGTGAACAGTTCCACCCGCTCGGCCACGTCGGGCTCGGCCAGGATGTCCTGCACCGTCGCCTCGTTCAGCACGCTGTCGATGAGCTGCATCATCAGCTGGTAGTTGGAGATCCGGAAATCCCGGAAGCGCCCCAGACCGGTGCGACTGTCCATCAGGAAGTTCAGCAGCGTCCAGTCCTTGGGCTCAAGGATGTCGTGGAGCGCGTAATCGGCCGAGTCCGCCTGATCGACGGCCCGCATCAGCTCGTCCGAGACCATCGGGAAGGCCGGCGCCCCGCCGAAGTGGTCGTAGACCACCCGGGCCGCCGAGGGCGCTTCCTCGATGATGATGTGGTTGTCCGGGGTGCCACCGATGCGCAACGTCTCGCTGTGGTGATGATCGAACACCAGGTGCGCCTGCGCTGCGTACGGCAGGTTGGTCAGAATGTCATTGCCGGTCACCTCGACCTGACCGTCCTGCACGTCCTTCGGGTGCACGAAGGTGATCTCGTCGATCATGTCGAGCGCCCGCAGCAGCACCGCACAGACCAGGCCGTCGAAGTCGCTGCGCGTGACCAGCCGAAACTTACCTGCCGACATGTCGCTGTCCTCCCGGGTTCACTGAGGACCTGATCAGCCCTTCCAGGTGACTCGACCCCTACGGCCGCCCGGCCAACCCCCCGATCGGGTGAGCCGGGCGTCCAGGGTGGATCAGCGGTGGATCAGCGGTGGATCAGCCCCGGCGGGAGATCCGGTTCATCGCCTCGACGAATGCCTCACCGCGGTGCCGGTAGTCGCGGAAACGACCGAAGCTGGGCGCGGCCGGGGAGAGCAGGACCACGCCGTTGGGGCGAGCCCAGGCGTAACCCTCCTCCACCGCCTCGTCCAGGTCGGCGGTCTCCTTCACCGTAACGTTGGGCCCGGAGCCGGTCTGGTTCAGCTCGGCGGCGATGCGGGGGCCGTTGTCCGGGGTGGTCAGTACCAGCACCTCGGTGTCGCGGCCCCGCAGGCCCTCGGCCAGCGGCCGGTAGTCGATGCCCCGGTCCTGCCCACCGACGATCAGGGCGACCCGGCGGCCGTCGAACGCCTCCACCGCGGCCAGCGTCGGCAGCACGTTGGTGGACAGCCCGTCGTCGACGAAGCCCACCTGGTCGATCATGCCGACCTGCTGCAGACGGCTCTCCAGCCCGGCGAAACCGGTGGCGGCCCGGCGCAGAGCGGCCTCGTCGTCCGCCGCCGGCACCCCGAGTTTCTGCAGGAGGACGCGGGCGATGGCGGCATTGCGGCGGTTGTGCACCCCGAGAAGACCGAGCTCGTCGATCCACGACTGGGCGGCATCCTGCGCCGTGACCCACTCGACCTGCGGGCCGAGCAGACCACTGCGCTCACGGATCTCCGTGCTGTCGCCGTTCGCCACGGTCCAGCGGGCCCCGGGCCGGCCGGCCAGGCTCAGCTTGTCGCGGTAGTAGGTCTCCAGGTCGTTCCCGTGCCAGGGCAGGTGGTCGGGGTTCAGCGAGGTCACCCCGACCACGTGCGGAACGGTGAGGATGTCGGTGGCCTGGTAACTGGACACCTCGATCACCCAGAAGTCCTGATCGGGACCGCCCACGGCCGGGTCGAGCGCCGGGTCGAAGGGCGGCACGCCGATGTTGCCGCCGACCAGGGTGCGGTATCCCAGGCCCTTGAGCAGGTGACCAGTGATCGAGGCCGTGGTGCTCTTGCCCTTGGTGCCGGTGATCAGCACGACCTTCTCCGGGTCGGCGCCCTGCACCCACAGCCCGAGCCCGCCGACCACCTGCACACCCTGGTTGATCAGGCTGGTCACGTTCTCCGCGTACCGGCTGATCCCCGGTGACTTGATCACGATCTCGCAGACGGCCAGTGCCTGCGCGCCACCCTCGGCCGTCGCCAGCACCTTGCGGCCCTCGATGTCACCGGTCGGCGGGTTGTCGTCGACCAGCAACGGCTCGATGCCCCGGGCCTGGCAGGCGCGCAGCGAAGCCTCGCCCTCGCGGCCCAGGCCGTAGATGCCGATCCGGGCCCCGGCGAGATCGTCCCAGGACAGCGCGTCACTCATGAGCGGTTCTGAGGATCTCGGGCTGGTAGCGCTCGGGCACGAAGTGCCGGCTGAGCGGTTTCAGCAGTTCTTCGGGGGCCGGGTCTTTGTAGCCGGCGGCGGCCGTGACCAGCGTCTGCAGCATCTGGTCATCGGCGCGATCGGGCCGGGCCGCGGCCAGACGGGCCGCCACCCGGCTCTCGCTGACGTCGCCCACGCACTCCCAGGGCTTGGAGTCGGGCACGAAACCCAGCAGGCGGCGGAAGGTGTCGAGCAGTTCGGGCTTCTGCAGCGGCTCACCGGCCACGGCGAAGATCTTCTGCAGGTCGGCCTTGCTGACGAACGGCGCCAGCACCAGGTCGATGAACGCGCACTTGTCGCAGACACCGCACCAGTGGTCGAACCGCTTGGTCGTGTCGATCAGGAAAGCCTTGTTGCAGCTGCGGAAATGGTCGAAGTACTGGGGCTGCTCGGCGAACCGCTCGGCGATCCAGACCTCGCTCAGCGGGCGCAGCAGGGAGAAGTACTGCAGGCCGTCACCCAGCGCATCGGACAGCACCTCGCGGAAGCCGGCCTCGAACGTCTCGCTCTTGGAGAACTGGTGGTTCACCGGGCGGCCCTTGTCGAACAGCGTGGCCGACGAGGCCGACCACTCGTTCGACAGCACCACCGCGTCGCGGCCCTCCAGCACCGCCGCGAGCACGGTGATCGCGGAGATGATGCCGGTGACCGGCACGTGACCGTTCAGGAAACCGAGCTCGCGCGAGCGCAGCACGGTCGGGTCGATCGAGCGCTCGGCCCGCACCATCGGCCAGCCGGTGACCTGGGCCGGCTCCTCGATCGCCTCGAACCGGTCGCCGGGGCGGGTCACCACGAACAGCGCCGCGTCGTTCGTGTCCTCGACGAAGGGCCGGATCTGCTCGACGCTGACGATCGAGTCGACGCCACCGCCGAAGGGGACCAGCGGGCTGTTACGGCGGGGGGTGTAGTTGGCCGTGCTCTCTCGCTGCAGTTCGGGGGCGACGAACTCCAGACCGCTCAGGTCGATGCCGTTGCGGTAGGCGAACTCGCCCAGGCCGTCCAGGTAGAAGCTGGTCAGGAAGGCGAGTTCGGTCTTCGTCAGCGCGGTTTCGCCGAGGTCGACCACCGGCGGGGCACCGGCCTTGTAGTACGAGACGCCGGTCAGCAGGAACAGGATGCGGGCGGCCTCGGTCACCGCCGGACCCGTCCAGTCCCCACCACCGGGAAAGCTCACCACCTCGGCGAATTCGAGATCGTCGAGCCGGTAACGGCAGACCACACGGTTGGCCTCGGGCTCGATGTCGAAGCCGGCGTAGGTGAAACGCTCGGCGCGCCGGGGCTCCTTGCGCTCGTCGGCGTTCGCCGCCGGGGATGTGCTCATCGGGGATCCTCTTCGGACTGGTCTTGAGGGGACAGCTGGACTAGCGCTGCGAAACGGCCGGTAGGGCCCTGCGATCGATGACTGAAGAACGGGGTGCCCGGGCCGGTGTCGAGGGCGGCCAGTTCGATCGACTCCGGCCGCACACCGGCCTCGGTGAGCTGAATGATGTTGGCGCGCCACAGATCGAAGAGCCATTTGCCGGTGCCGTCGGGCCGGATCACCTCGTGCGCGCGGTCGCCGAACCGCTGCCGGGCCTTCGCCTCGACATCCGCCCCGACCTGGTAGCGGTCGGGTGAGATGGAGGGGCCGATGCCGACGAGCAGGTCGGCCGGGTCGGAGCCGGCGGCCTGGAGCTCCTGGACGGTCGCCGTGCTGATGCCGGCGACGGTGCCGGGCCATCCCGCATGGACTGCGGCGGCCACCCGGCGCACCGGGTCGAACAGCACCAGGGGCACACAGTCGGCCACCATGATCACCAGCACCGGGCCGGGCTCGGTGGCGATCATGGCGTCGGCTTCGATCACCTGGCCGCGCGAGGTGACCGTGGCCACTTCGGCCCCGTGCACCTGCTTCGCGAACACCAGGTCGTCGAGGGTGGCGCCGAAGGCTTTCGCGACACGCTCACGGTTGACCCGCACGGCCTCCGGGTCGTCGTCGACGTGCAGGCCGAGATTGAGCGATTCGTATCGCCCCGAACTCACGCCGCCATCACGCGTGGTCACCACCGCGTGCACACCGTGACCGACGAAGATCGACCACTTCAGCAGAGGGACGTCCGTCGCGGTTCCGGCAATCATGATGGCGCCACTCTACTAACGATGCCGCGCCAGTTCCTGAGGACTGCGCAGCAAAGCGACTCCTCAGGCCGGGGGGTACACCAGACCGATCTGGTCGCGCACCTCGTCCAGAATGCCCATGATCATGATCGTCTCGTCCAGCGGCATGACCGTGCTCTCGGCCTGACCTGCCTGGATGCAGCGGGTCGCCTCGGCCACCATGAACTTCATGCCCTTGGCCCGGCCCTGGATCAGCTCGGGCCGGGGCTCGAACCGCTCGGTGGACCCATCAGCTTTCGTCAGGGTCACAGCACTGCTGGCGGTGTACCACTGCCGGTCCAGCTCGATGCGCCCTTCGGTACCCGCGATCCACGCCTTCATCGGGGTGGCGACCATCGCGCTGCACAGGATCGTGGCGTGCGCCCCGTTGCCGTACGTGAGCACGGCCGAGGTGGTGCCGTCGACGCCGGTGAAGGCCGGGCTGGCCGAGGCCCGCACGGTCTGTGGGGTGCCGAACACCATCGAGGCGAACGAGAAGGGGTAGATGCCCAGGTCGAGCAGGGCACCGCCGCCCAGCTCGAAGGAGAACAGCCGGTGGTCGGGGTTCTGCTCGAACCGCATGCCCTGGTCGACCCCGAGCGCCATCAACTCGCCGATCGCGCCGGCGGCCAGCAGCTCGCGCACGTGAGCCATGTGCGGCAGGAAGCGGGTCCACATGGCCTCCATGCAGAACACCCCGGCCTTGCGCGCGGCCTCGGCCACGGTGCGGGCCTCCACGGCGTTCATCGTGAAAGGCTTCTCCACCAGCACGTGCTTGCCCGCGCCGATCGCCAGCAGGGCGTGCTCGGCGTGGAACGGATGCGGACTGGCCACGTAGACCGCGTCCACCTCCGGGTCCGACACCAGGCCCTCGTAGCTGTCGTGACTGGTCGGCACGTTCCAGGTGGAGGCGAACCCGGCGGCCCGTTCCGCCGTCCGCGACCCCACCGCCGTGACGACCGCCTCGTCCAGGAACGCCGTATCAGCCGCGAACCTCGAGGCAATTCCCCCGGTACCGATGATCCCCCAGCGAAGCACTTCGGTCATGGTCGTTCACCATAGAGGTAACACCGGGAGATGTCGGGCCTAGGGCTGACCGCAGTCGAAGATCTGCTGGTCGTTCACCCTTGACCGGGCGGCGCACGGAAGTCCTCAGAGTTCTTCCCCGCACAGAGGCAGGAAGTCGGCCTCCTCCGTCACCGGCTTGCGCTCCACCATCTTGTCCACGGATTTCTGGACGGTCCGGAGCCATTCCTTTCGCCCGTCGATCTGCTGGACCACCTTCCACCGCCGGCTGCCCCGCAGGATCTCCACGGCGTGAGCCATTCCCGCTTCGTCCTTCTCCTGATACGCCTGGTCGTACTCACCCAGCCAGGCGCAACCCAGGTCCGAGGCAATGCCTTTCCCCAGAACGCTGTACGGCGTGGGCCACTTGGTCGAGAGCTTGTAGAACTCCTGGTCACCGGGCACCGGAACGTCGCGCAGGATCGCGGCCATCATCGCATCGACCTGTTCCGGCGTAATCACCCAGTCCGGCATGCTCGCGTGCCACTTCTTCTCGCCGACCTGGTGCATCTTCGCGATCACATCGGCGTACTGCCCGACCTCCGCGAACCCGTCACCGGAGAAGCTCATCACGTAGTTCCCGTGCTGGAACGCGAGGAGATATCCGGGGTCGCCGTTGCGGTGACGTAGTTCCCCCTCGGTCCCGAACACCGTCACCGGCTCCGCCCCCTCGCGCCATTCGCCCGAGCGCTTCGTCCACTTGATCTGCAGGGTTCGGGAGGAACCCTTCTCCGCCATCACCAGGTCGCCCCTGTCGCTGAGGATCTGGAGGTGGCTCAGGCTCCAGTTCGGGTCGTCCAGCACGAAGAACGGGAGCCCTCTGCCCTTCAATGCGGTCTGTGGAAGCCGGTCGGCGAGAATCCGCGCGTTTCCGCCGGTAGGGGAAGCGCTCTCCGGGCGCCCGCCGAAGAACCGCATCGGCAGCAACACCGCGAGTACCACCGCAACGGCGGCCACGGCACCGAGCAGCCATCGCACCGACCTCGAAGGACTTCGCCGACGGGACACCGAGACAATCTCGTTCTCCCCTGTCGGATAGAAGTTTTCGTCCTCGATGTCGCCCAGGAGCTCCAGCCCACCGGCACGGAGCAGGGGCAGGACGGCCGGGACCCGGGCCGCGGACGCTGGCTGCGCGCGCCGCAGCAACCGGTCGAGCTCGTGGTCGTTCATGCCTTCCCCTCCTCGGGAGCGATGCCGACCCGATGACCCGGTTCAGGTCCGACGTCCGGCGAGGATTCGAGCAGGGCGCGCATCCGGGCCCGGGCCCGGGACAGGCGGGTGCGCACCACCTGCGGCGAAAGATCCAGTGCGACGGCGATCTCGCGCGGGGCGAGCTGCTCCCACACGGTCAGCTCCAGCACCTCACGGTCGGCGGGCTCCAGCCCGGCCATCACTTGCCGCACGGCCCGCACCTCGACCAGGTCACCGGTCGGGTCGTGCTCGATCAGGTGTTCATGCAGTTCCAGGCGGAGCCTCTCACCCAATTGGTGACGCCGCTGCTCACCACGGTGGTGATTGGCCAGTACCAGCCGGGCCACACCGAAGAGCCACAACCGGGCCTGCTCGTCCGGTGGCATCTCGGCCCGGCGGCGCCAGGCGATCAGGAAGATCTCGGCGACCAGATCGGCCGCGTCGTCCAGGCCACCGACCCGGCGCAGCGCGTAACTCAGGATCGCGGCGAAATTGTCGGCGTAGAGACGCCGGAAGCTACTGTCGCCAGAGGTCCCCACAAACACCTACATGTCCGGCTGCCGTCGTTTCGTGACAGCAGCCGGACAGGCCGTGCCTCAGACGCTGAACGCCCAGTCGGTCACGGTCAGGTACTGCTCACCGGGACGCAGCACGATCGAGGGGAAGTCCTCGTGGTTCGGGGCGTCGGGGAAGTTCTGGGTCTCCAGGCAGACGCCCGCCGAAGCGCCGTAGACCACGCCGCCCTTGCCGGTGTCCGAACCGTCGAGCTTGCTGCCGGTGTAGACCTGGATCGCGGGCTCGCTGGTGGAGACGGTCAGGGTGCGGCCGCTGGCCTCGTGCCTGAGCTTGGCCGCGAAGTGCCGGGCGGGCAGGTCGTCGTGGGCTTCGGTGGCGGTGTGGCCGTGACCGTGACCGTGACCGGCCTCGGTCTCCTCCTGCTCGTCGAGCACCAGGTTGTGGTCGAGACTGAGGAAGTCGAGGGGCTGCGGGGTGCGCAGGTCCATCGGCGTGCCGACCACGTGGGCGATCTCGCCGGAGGGCAGCAGGGCCTGGTCGACCGGGGTGTAGTGGCCGGAGGCCACCTGCAGGGTCTGGCCGTCGATACTCGGGGTGCCGTTGACCCCGCCCAGGTTGAAGTAGGCGTGCTGGGTCAGGTTGATCAGGGTCGGGGCGCTCGTCGTGGCGTCGTAGCGAATGCGGAAGGTGCCACCCGGCAGCAGCAGGTAGTCGACCGTCACGGTCAGCTCGCCCGGGTAGCCCTGGTCGCCGTCGGGGCTGGTCAGGCTCAGCCGCAGGCCGCCCTCGATCGGTTCCGCGGCCCAGATCCGCCGGTTGAAGCCGTCCACACCGCCGTGCAGTGAGTTCGGGGCCTCGTTCGCGGTGATCTTGTACTCGGTGCCGTCCAGGGTGAACGTCGAGTTGGTCAGGCGGTTGGCGACGCGGCCGATCAGCGCACTGATGTAGGCCTTCGTCCCCTCGTAGCCGGCGATGTCGTCGAAGCCGAGCACCACGTCCACCCGCTCCTGCCCGTCCGGACCGGCGGGAACCTCGAGCTTCTGGATGTTGCCGCCGTAGGTGAGCACGCTCACCCGCAGGGTGCCGTCGTCCAGCGTCCACCGCTCCACGGGCTCCCCGGCGGAGGTGACCCCGAAGGCGGACCGTTCGTACACGATCCCGCCGGAGGCGTCGGAGTTGTCAGAGGTACCCGCGGAGATGTCAGTTGAGGTCACAGGGCAACTCTAGACAGCGGACGAGAGCGAGCAGCACCGGCTCCGTGATCATGCGAAGTGTCCCCGGGGGACACTTCGCATGATCACGAACCAGGGTTTACTCGATAGCGTCGGCGGGCTGGGCGAACTGCGCCGCGTAGAGCCGTGCGTAAGCGCCCTGCTGCTCCAGCAGCGTCTCGTGGTTGCCCTGCTCGACGATGCTGCCCGACTCCATCACCAGGATCACGTCGGCGTCGCGGATGGTCGAGAGACGGTGCGCGATCACGAAACTCGTGCGCCCCCGGCGCAGCGAGCCCATCGCCTGCTGGATGAGCACCTCGGTGCGGGTGTCCACCGAACTGGTGGCCTCGTCCAGAATCAGGATCTGCGGCCGGGCCAGGAAGGCCCGGGCAATCGTGATCAGCTGCCGCTCACCGGCACTCACGTCCGAGCCCTCGTCGTCGAGAACCGTGTCGTAACCGGCCGGCAGCGTGCGCACGAACGCGTCCACGTGGGTGGCCTGCGCCGCCGCGACGATCTCGTCGTGCGTGGCCTCGTCGGCCCCGTAGGCGATGTTGTCGGCGATGGTGCCCCCGAACAGCCAGGCGTCCTGCAGCACCATGCCGAACTGTTCGCGCAGGTCGTCACGGGTCATCCGGGCCGTGTCCACACCGTCCAGCCGGATGTGCCCACTCTTCAGCTCGTAGAACCGCATGAGCAGGTTCACCAGGGTGGTCTTTCCGGCGCCGGTGGGCCCGACGATGGCGACCGTCTGCCCCGGCTCGACCCGCAGCGAGAGCCCTTCGATCAGGGGCCGGTCGTCCGTGTAGCGGAACGAGACATTGTCGAACTCGACCAGCCCGCTCACCGTTTCGGGGTGATCGGCCGGGACCGGGTCAGGGTCCTGCTCCTGGGCGTCGAGTAGCGCGAAGATCCGCTCGGCCGAGGCGATCGCCGACTGCAGCAGGTTGGCCATGCTCGCCACCTGGGCCAGCGGCTGGCTGAACTGCCGGCTGTAGGTGATGAACGCCGTCACCTCACCGATCGACAGGTGCCCGTTGGCCACCCGGATGCCCCCGACCACGGCGACCAGCACGTAGTTGATGTTGCTGATGAACATCATCGACGGCTGGATCAGGCCGGAGATGAACTGCGACCGGAAAGTGGCCTGGAACAGCGCCTCGTTGTGCTCGTCGAAGGTGCGGCGGGCCTCGTCCTGACGACCGAACACGCTGACCAGGGCGTGCCCTGTGTACATCTCCTCGATGTGGCCGTTCAGACGCCCGGTGGTGCCCCACTGCTTCACGAACTGCGGCTGCGCCTGCTTGCCGATGAGGCCGGTGACCAGCACCGACACCGGCACGGTGACCAGCGCGATGAGGGCCAGCAGCGGGGAGATCCAGAACATCATCGCCAGCACACCGATGATCGTCAGCAGGGAGGTGACGATCTGGCTGAAGGTCTGCTGGATCGACTGCTGAAGGTTGTCGATGTCGTTGGTGACGCGACTCAGCACCTCACCGCGCGGCTGCTGGTCGAAGTAGCTGAGCGGCAGCCGGGCCAGTTTGGCCTGGGTGTCGGCCCGCAGCGCGAAGATCACCTTCTGCACCATCGCCGCGACGAACCGGCCCTGCGCCAGGCTGAGCACGAACGCGGCCAGATACACCGCGAGCACCTGCATCACCAGGTCACCGACGCGGCCGAAGTCGATACCGGTGGCCGGGGGCAGCACCCCGTCGACGATCGCGTCGGTGGCGTCGCCGAGCAGCTTCGGCCCGATCACACTGCACGTCACCGAGCCGATGCCGAGCACCATCGCGCCGATCAGCAGATGCTTCTGCGGCGACAGCCGGCCCAGCAGACGCTTGGCCGAACCGGTGAAATCGAGCGCCTTCTCGGTGGAGGCACCGGCCATGAACGCGCCCGGACCACCACCCGGGCGGGGACCGGTCGGGCCGGGACCCCGGGCCGGAGCCTTCTCCTGAACGCCCGACGGAGTCTCTTCCTGAGTTTCGGAGCTCACGCCACCGCCTCCTTCTCGGTCAGCTGCGAGAGCACGATCTCTCGGTAGGTCTCGTTGCGCGCCATCAGGTCACGGTGCTTGCCGGTGCCCACCACGCGCCCGCCGTCGAGCACGATGATCTGGTCGGCGCCCCGGATGGTGCTGACCCGCTGGGCCACGATCACCACGGTCGCCTCACGGGTCTCGGCCTGCAACGCTGCCCTCAGGGCCGCGTCGGTGGCGTAGTCGAGCGCCGAGAACGAGTCGTCGAACAGGTAGATCTCCGGCCGCCGCACCAGCGCCCGGGCGATCGAGAGCCGTTGGCGCTGACCGCCGGAAACGTTCGTACCGCCCTGCGCGATGGGCGTGTCGAGCCCTTCGGGCATCTTGCTGACGAAGTCCTTGGCCTGAGCGATCTCCAGCGCGTGCCAGAGCTCGTCGTCGGTGGCCTCGGGCCGGCCGTAGCGCAGATTCGTCGCCACCGTGCCGGTGAACAGGTACGGCTTCTGCGGCACCAGGGCCACGGCCTCGGACAGCCGCTTCGGGTCGAGGTCGCGCACGCTCACGCCGTCGACCAGCACCTCGCCCTCGGTCGCGTCGAACAACCGCGGCACCAGGTTCAGCAGCGTGGTCTTGCCGCTGCCGGTACTGCCGATGATCGCCGTGGTCTGACCCGGCAGGGCGCTCAGGTTCAGTTCCTCCACCACCGAACGCTCGGCGCCGGGGTAGCGGAAGGCCACGTCGCGCAGTTCCAGACGCCCGTGCAACTGGCCGGTCTCGCGCGGCTGAGCCGGCGGCACCACGCTGGTCTCGGTGTCGAGCACCTCCACGATGCGCTCGGCGGAGACCTCGGCGCGCGGCACCATCATGAACATGAAGGTCGCCATCATCACCGACATGAGGATCTGCATGAGGTAGCTGAGGAACGCGGTGAGTTCGCCGACCTCCAGCTGACCGGCGTCGATGCGGTGACCGCCCCACCAGAGCACGGCCACGCTGGAGAGGTTCAGCACCAGCATCACGGTGGGGAACATCAGGGCCAGCAGCCGGCCGATCGACAGCGAGACGTCGTAGAGATCGGTGCTGGCCCGCTCGAAGCGCAGACGCTCGCGGTCGTCCCGCACGAAGGCCCGGATCACCCGGATCCCGGCGATCTGCTCGCGCAACACCTGGTTGATGCGGTCGAGCCGTTGCTGGGTGAGCCGGAACAACGGCCGCATGCGGGCGATGATCAGGCCGACCAGGACGCCGAGCACCGGCACGGCGACCGCGACGATGCCCGACAGCGGCACATCGAGGCGCACCGCCAGGATGATGCCGCCGACACACATGATCGGCGCCGACACCATGAAGGTCAGTGTCATCAGGACCAGCATCTGGACCTGTTGCACGTCGTTGGTGGTGCGCGTGATGAGGGTCGGGGTGCCGAAGTGCCCGACCTCGCGGGTCGAGAACGACTGCACGCGGTGGAAGAGAGCGGCTCGCACGTCACGCCCGAGGGACGCTGCAGTGTGGGCGCCGAAGTAGACCGCCACCGCGAGCGCGGCGATCTGGATCAGGCTGATGCCGAGCATCAGGGCCCCGACCCGCAGGATGTAGTGAGTGTCCCCAGCGATCACGCCTCGATCGATGATGTCGGCGTTGAGTGTGGGGAGATAAAGGGTGGCTACCGTCTGCACCAGCTGGAACAGAACTACCCAGCCAATGGCAGGAGCGTAGGGGCGCAGACGTGCGCGAAGTAATTTGACGAGCACGCAGACACATTACTGCCCGAGGATCATCGCAGCAGCCTAATTAAATCGTCAATAGCTATTAGCAGATTCGTCCTGCCAACAAAATACTGCTTGATGGAGGACGATGTGGCACCCCGGGTGCCTCTGCGCCTCTGAGTGAGAGGGCGGAGCGAGGGCGCAGACCTCGCTCCGCAACAGCCTCTTTACGCCTTGCCGGCCTCGCGGGCATTGATCGCCGAGATGACCAGCTCGCACACCTCGCGCACCGCACCTGACCCACCGGACTTGGTGAGGGTAAGTCGCGCCAGGTCCATCACCTCCTGGTGGGCGTTGGCCACGGCGATCGGCCAGCCGACCATGCGCAGGCAGCCCAGGTCGTTCACGTCGTTGCCGACGTAGGCGATGCGCTCGGGGTCGAGACCCTCGGCCGCAATCCATTCCTTCAGGGCCTGAGCCTTGTCGGACTGGCCGTGGATCACCGGGATCTGCAGCTTGCGACCGCGCGCGGCGACCACCGGGTTCACCTCGGTCGAGAGGATGAGCATCTTCAGCCCGGCCTGACGGGCGAGCTTGATGCCCATCCCGTCTTCCCGGCTGACCCGCACACTCTCGGTGCCCTCCTCGGTGAGGAACAGCCGGTCGTCGGTGTGCACGCCGTCGAAGTCCATCACCAGGGTGTCGACGTCGATCACCGGCAGCCCGTCGATGCGCTCCTGCTCCTCGAGCACCGCCGCCCGCAGCCGGGCGATGTGCAGGTCATCGGGGGTGTCGATCTCCATGGCGTGATCGTCGCTGACGCGCTGGGCCACCAGAGTGCCGAAGAAGCGCCGGCCGTGACGGCGCAGGCCGTCGGTGCGCATCGCGTAAAACGCACCGGTCTCACGGAATTCGGTGTCCCGGTCTTGCCGGCGGGGCCGGAAGCTGGGGTCGTGGTTGATACCGATCAGGCCGTCCGGCCCGTATTTCCACAGAAAGGCGTGACTTTCGACTGCGGAGAAAGCGCAATCGGCCTCTCCCGCCAGCACGCGACCGACCGCGGCGTCCAGGTCTTCCGGGTCCATGAACGGGCTGGTGCACTGCACCAACACGGTCACCTCGGGAGCCTCACCGTCTCCCTGGATCTCGGTAATCGCATGCAGCACAGCAGATTCCGAAGAAGCCGTGTTACCGGAGAGGGTGGCGGGGCGCACCACCACGGTGGCGCCGGCGCGACGCGCCTCTTCCTGAATGCCGGCGTGGTCGGAGCTGACCACCACCTCGTCGATGAGTTCCGACTTGCGGCAGGCCGTCACGGCACGCATGAGAAGGCTTCGCCCACCTACGGGTTCGAGGTTCTTGAGCGGAACCCCCTGCGAACCGCCTCGGGCGGGGATGACGGCGACGACTCGGGGACGGGGCTTGGCGGGTGGTGCGTCACTCACGAGGTGTCCTCGGAACTAGCTCGAATGGAGGCCCAGCGGTATGACCGGCTACTGCAGCCGTACCGCACCGGCCGGGCCCAGCGGACCCTGATGATCAGAATACTGCCAGCGGTACCGGTTCCGTACCTTCAATGCGATGAATGCTGGGGAATCTCAAAGGAATCCGACTCCCCGTCAGGAACCAGGTGATGCCGGGCGGCGTCCGGGGTGCTGGGCATCCACCACTCCTGGGGAACCGCGAACTCCTGGATCTGCGCCTCCGGCACGATGAGTCGCAACGTGGAGACGGCCGTACTGGGCAGTGACACCAATCGGTGTCGGTTACTCAGCCCTCGCAGACTGATCTCGGCCGGCACCTCACCGCGGACCATGGTGATGCCCGGGTAGTTCGTCAGAGGACTCAGGGTGGAAGCGTTCTCGCGGCGATGCGCGCGGTAGACGACCGGGCCCTGGTCGGCCAGGCTGCGGATCCAGGACAGGTACGGCTGGGCCTTGATGAGCCGGTTCGCCACCATCGAGGTGCCGAGCACGATCGTCTTCTCCTGGTCGGAAGAACCGGCCTCACCTCCCGGGAGCGACCGCAACCAGGCGAAATTGTGGGGCTCGACCGGCAGCCCGATCGCGTCGGCGGCCCGCAGCACCCGCTCGGGCAACGGCAGCGCGGTGATCACCCGGACCCGGCCCTGGGCGATCATCCGGCGCAGCCGCAGCTTGGCCAGCCGGGCCAGGATCGCGCGGTGCGGGGGCTGCGGCACGTGCGGGCGCACCAGGGGCACGTCGGGGTCGATCAGTGCGTCCATGACACGGCGGGTGGAACGGCCGTCGTCCAGCAGGACGAGGCGGTGGGGTGGGTGCTGCACCAGCAGGCGGTGCACCTCTCCGGAGAACGCGTCGCCGACGGCGAGGTCGCCGCCGCCGTGCCGCGGTGGACCGGAGGGAAGCTGAATGGTCACACCGGCGGGAAGCCCCAGCCGGGTGACCTCGGCGACCGCCGTCACCAGTGGCTCGACGTCCTTACGGGGAAGGACGACGAGCCACCGACCGAGCCGGCCCGCGGCGTGCGCCTCCAACGCTCCGAGGAGCTGGAAGGGCGACTCCACCCAGGCCTGCACGGTGCCGGTTCCGGCGACGTCGGTCACGGTGATGATTATCCGTTGTTCAGCGGGGTCAGCCGACCCGGCGCAGGCGAGCCTTCGGCTTGAGCTCACCCTCGAAGACGCGCTTCACGCCGTCACCCAGGGCTTCTTCGATGATCCGGATGTCACGAACCAGGTGACGCAGGCCTTCGGGCTCCAGCGAGGCGGAGTGGTCCGAGCCCCACATGGTGCGGTCGAGGGTGATGTGACGCTCGACCGTGACCGCGCCGAGGGCGACGGCCGCGAGGCTGATCTGCAGGCCCCGCTCGTGGCCGGAGTAGCCAATGGGCACACCGTAGCGCTCGCGCAGCGTGTTGATCGTGCGCAGGTTGGCCTCGTGGGCGGGCATCGGGTACGTCGAGGTCGCGTGCATCATCACGAGCTTCTCGGTACCGAGGGTCTCCACCGCCTTGTCGATCTCCTCGAGGGTGGACATACCCGTCGAGAGGATGACCGGCTTGCCGGTGTTCTTCATCGCGGTGAGCAGCTCGAGGTCGGTCACCGAGGCCGAGGCCACCTTGAACGTGACGACGTCGAACCGGTTCGCCAGGAACTCGACCGAGGGCACGTCCCACGGCGAGGCGAACCAGTGCATGCCCAGCTTCGAGCAGTAGTTGTCGATCTCGGTGTACTGCTCCTCCTCGAACTCCACGCGGTAGCGGTAGTCGAGGTAGCTCATGGTGCCCCAGGGGGTCTCCCGCTGAACGTCACGCATGTCGGCCGGCGTCGAGATCTCCGGCGTGCGCTTCTGGAACTTCACCGCGTCACAACCCGCCTCGTGGGCGATGTCGATCAGCTGCTTGGCGATCGCCACGTCACCGTTGTGGTTCAGGCCGATCTCGGCGATGACGTACACGGGCTGGTCGGGTCCGACCAGCTTCCCGCCGATCTCAACCGGCGCGATCGTCTTACTGGGTCCAGCAGTCATTGTTGCTCCTTCAAGCCTGAGGGCCCTCTAGTCTCCGGCGGATTGCCCCGGAGTGATCCCAAGTGTGTGGGTCACCGGCAGGATTCGGACAGCCCCTCGTCGGCCACGATCCCGGAGAGCGAGTTTAGGTTACGGATCCCATCAACAACCTGTGTGAACGGACGGCGTCCAGTCATCGACGCGATCAGGAACTCTGCGCCGAGATACGAGTCAGCGTCTGTGATGACTCCCGAACACGTTGACGCATTCTGACGCGCGCCCGCACGATCGCACTTCCAGCCGGGGTCAGCCTCAGCCGGTCGAGCCGTCGCCGCTTCGCCGAACGGCCCTTGTTCAGACCGGACGCGATGGTGGGCAGCTGCCCCGCAGCGTTCAGCACGACCAGCTCGTCGAGCATCCCGATCCACGAGTTGTCACCGCGGGGATGAAAGTAATTGTCTGCCAGCCACCAGGTTTCGGGATGACGGAAGTCACCGCGCTCGAGTTCGTCCAGTCCACCCATCACCCCACTACCAACGAACACCTGGTTGATCAGGTTCTCCGAAACGCCGAACTCGTCGATGAGCAGCACCGGAATGTCCAGCGCCATCGCTTCGAGGACGGCCGTCGAGCTCACCGTGACCAGCGCCACGGCGTTGGCCAGCTGCTCGGCCATCGACCCGGCCGCGAAGGTCAGGGCGTCGGGCGCGTGCACCTCACCCGCCGCCACCAGCTCGTCCCAGAGGGACTGGTAGTGGTGCGGCTCGTGGTGGGTGTGGAACTCGCCGACCGCCCCGCGCGTCTTGACCACGACCTCCAGATCAGGCCGGTTCGCTGCGAGCCGGGCCAGGCTCAGGAGGATCTGGACGCGGTCTTTCTTGACCCGCGGCACCTTGCCCTGGGTGGCGAACAGCACCCGGTTGCGCTGCGGTGCCGCCACCGGGTTCAGCGGTTCGACGCTGGTTCCCGCCTCGTTCCGCGAGGCTTCGAAAGCTGTTGTTCCGGCCGCCATCTCCTGCGTCATCTCGCGCGCGGGGAGAATGTCGGCAGGTTTGGCGAGGAACGGGATGGTGGCGAGCCCCACCTTGGCGTGCATCCCCATCTGCCGGCGGATCTGGTCGTAGTCCTCCACCTCACGGTGGCTGTGCACGACGAAGAGGTCGACGGCGCCGCGGTAGCCCCAGGCCCGGCGGCGGGCCGGGATCGCAATACCGGGGATACCGGTCAGCAGCACCGGACGGTGCGAGGACTTGCTCAGCGCTTCCTGGTAGGCGTGCACGCTCGGCCCGGTCAGGGCCAGCAGCACGGCGTCGGGCCGGTCCCGCTCCACCCGCTTCATCAGCTGCCCGGGCGACAGCACCTCAGGGTCATGGCCTGCGTACGCAGTGCCACTCAGGGCCGCAATCCGTTGCGAAGCCGAAGGTCTGGCCGGCGAGCAGGCCACCACGACCTCGGTCCGCGTTCCCTCCGGTAGTTGCCCGAGGAGACTGACAGCCCATTTCAGGAATGAGTCCGATTCCGCAACAGCGATCACATGATGGGGCACCTGCGGAGTGTAAGGTTTTTGGCCGTCCCCTTGTGCACTCACAGCAAATTCACACAGGACAGTTATGACACTCCTGCACCAACCCCGCGGAGGCTTCACGTGGTGACCGAGCAGTTGCGCCGCCTGACGAGACGCCGAGGTCAGACCGAGGTTCCGGCCGGCGAGACAGCCCTTTCCCCTGAGGATGTCAAGCTTCTCGAACAGGCCCGCGCCCGGCAGCGTCTCGAACAGAATTTCGAGGCATTCCCGCACCGGACCGAACGCATCGGGCAACACATCAAGACGATGCTGGGTAAATCTGGGGTGAAGGGGGGACGAATTCTTGAAATCGGAGGACGAGCCAATCCCTACAAGGACTGGTTCCCCGGTTTTGAATATAGTTGTCTTGATCTCGAGATAACCGAGCCTGGGGTGATTCAGGGCGATATCACCAACTGCCCGGAGATCGAGTCCGGCAGCTTCGACGCCATCATCAGCGTCGACGTGTTCGAGCACATCCGGGAGCCCTGGCTGGCCGCCCCCGAGATCGTCCGGCTGCTGCGGCCGGGCGGCTTCACCTACCACTCGACTCTCTTCAGCTGGCGCTATCACCCGACCCCGGTGGACTACTGGCGCTTCACGCCCGAGGCGATGACGTTCCTGTTCAAGGATCTGCGCATGATGCAGTCGCAGTTCGACACGGTGGAACGGCGCCGCAGCCTCCTGGGCAAGGGCAAGCACAAGCTGGACTCCGACGCGTTCGGTGGCTGGCGGGAGAACTGGCGGGTCTTCTACGCCGGTGTCAAGAACGATCCCGACGCCCCGCGCGGTGTGTCCGCCCTGGCCGCCCAGCAGCAGGCCGAGGCCGACCAGCGGGCTGCGCGCGACAACCCGTTCGGCACCCGCACCGACAGGTGATTCACAGGGCTTCACAGCGGATCGCGGGGAGATTCGGGCCGCTCACCCTCCCGGGACCGGTCCGGCCTCCCCGCGACTGTGGGGCCACTGTCAGACCAGGGTCTGACCTCGCGGATCCCCCGACGGTCTGACGTGTGACCGGGGCCCGCGAACGTACGGTGGCACGGTGAGCGAGGACACCTACCGGCTGGAGTCGGCCTACAACTGGCTGCGCACGCATCCCCAGCAGGTCGACGCGGCCGGGGCCGGGGCCGCGGCGGTGTTCATGTTCCTCGTCGCCTTCCTGGCCGCGGGTGACTCCGCCTGGCTGCTCGCCTCCCTGATGACCGGAAGCCTGGTCTGGCGCCGCACCCGCCCCCTGCTCTCGGCCCTGGGGGTGTCCGCCTTCGGGACACTCATCGTGATCTCCGGCGACAGCAGCGCCCTCCTGCCCGCCACCGTCGTGGCGCTGGTCTCGCTCTACTCGGTCAGCGCCTACGGCCCGACCTGGGCGGGCTGGGCGGGCATGGGCGTGGCCTGGCTCGCCGGTAGCACGGTGATGCTCTACCAGGATCTGCTCGGCGCGGACGCCCTGCTCGGGCTCGGGTTCCTCTCCGCCGTGTTGTTCGGCACCTGGGCGCTGGGCCGGATGCGCCACCTACGGCTGCGGGACGAGCTGCGCCTGCACGAACGGGCCCGTCTGCTGGAGTCCGAGGCGGAGCAGCAGGCCCAGCTGGCGGCCACCGCCGAGCGCGCCCGGATCGCCCGGGAGATGCACGACGTCGTGGCCCACTCGCTGTCCGTCACCATCTCCCAGGCCGACGGTGGCCGGTATGCCGCACAACACAATCCAGCCGCTGCCATCACCGCACTTGAGACCATCGCGGCTACCGGACGGCAGGCTCTGGCCGACATGCGGGCGCTGCTGGGTGTGCTGCGGGACGACAGCACACAACAGCTCACCCCACAGCCGGACACCGAGGCGATCAGCGATCTGGTGGAGCAGGTGCGGGGAAGCGGGCTCACCGTCGAGCTGGAGGTGCTCGGGGAGTCCGTCCTGCTTCCCGCCGGTCCCGGACTCGCCGCCTACCGGATCGTCCAGGAGTCGCTCACCAACGTCCTCAAGCATGCCGGTCCGGGGGCCACCGCCTGGATCCGCGTGGTCTGGCTGACCGAGGCCCTGGAGATCCGGATCGAGGACGACGGCCGCGGGGCCGGGGCCACCCCGGCCACCCCGGGCAGCCAGGGCCTGATCGGCATGCGTGAGCGGGCCACCCTCTACGGCGGGCAGCTGGAGGCGGGCCCGCGTCAGGGAGGCGGGTTCGGAGTTCGTGCCTATCTGCCCTACGGTCATCGTCCGTGAGCGAAACCACCCCGATCCGGATCGCCCTGGTCGACGACCAGCAGCTCGTTCGTGCCGGATTCCGGATGGTGATCGACTCCCAGCCCGACCTGCGGGTGGTGGTCGAGGCGGCCAACGGCGAGGAGGCCGTGGCCCGGCTGGCGGGTACCGAGGTCGACGTGGTGCTGATGGACGTGCGCATGCCGAAGATGGACGGCATCGAGGCCACCCGGCGCATCGTCGAACTGCCGCACGCGCCGAAGGTGGTCGTGCTGACCACCTTCGACCTGGACGAGTACGTGATGTCCGCGATCGGCGCCGGGGCCAGCGGCTTCCTGCTGAAAGACGCTCCGCCCGAAGAGATGCTCGGCGCACTGCGCACCGTGTTCGCCGGTGACGCCGTGATCGGGGCCAGTTCGACCCGGCAGCTGCTGCACCACATCGGGCCGATCCTGGCCCAGGGCAGGAGCCAGGAGATTCTCGGGATCGCCCCGCAGCCCGGTCTGCCCGCACCGCCGCCGGCGGTGAATGCGCACTGGACCCCGACCGCCCCCGACCCGCGCACCGCCCTGCTCCAGGCCCCACCCTCCGGTGACCCCGAGCACCCGCTGCCCCGTGTGCTGGCCGACCTGACGCCCCGCGAGTACGAGGTGTTCGTGCTGATGGCCAACGGCCTGAGCAACGCCGAGATCGCCGGGTACTTCGTCGTCTCCGAAGCCACCGTGAAGACCCACGTCGGCCGGGTACTGACGAAAACCGCTGCCCGCGACCGGGTCCAGATCGTCGTGCTGGCCTACCAGCTGGGTGTCGTGCGCCCCTGAACCCTCCCGGCGGAGGAGGGGTGTCAGACCAGGGTCTGATGCCCCGGGATCATCCCGCCGCGCGATGTGCCGGTACCACCCGCCCCCGTAGCGTCTTCCTCAGTCGAAACACCATGCCTGAGGAGGAGAAGCGATGTCCTGGACAGCAGCCCAGCCTGCATCCCAGACCCAGCCCGTGCGGCCCCGCGAGTCTGCGGTGCGAGCTCAGGGCGTGCGTAAGGTCTACGGCCGCGGGGAGTCCGCGGTGCCCGCCCTGCGCGGGGTCGACGTGAGCTTCGACAAGGCGGCCTTCACGGCGATCATGGGCCCGTCCGGTTCCGGGAAATCAACTCTCATGCACGTTCTCGCCGGGCTGGACTCGGTGAGCGCCGGGCAGGTGTGGCTCGGCGACACCGAGCTGACCGGCATGAACGACACGAAACTGACCCGGGTGCGGCGTGATCGCATCGGTTTCGTCTTCCAGGCGTTCAATCTGATCCCGGCGCTCAACGCCCGGGCGAACATCGAACTGCCGATGACGCTGGCGCGTCGCAAGCCCGACCAGGAGTGGTACGACTCGATCGTCGATCGCCTGGGCCTGGGGCAGCGGATGACTCACCGCCCGAGCGAGCTCTCCGGTGGCCAGCAGCAGCGGGTGGCCATTGCGCGGGCCCTTCTCCCCCGCCCCGACGTGGTTTTCGCCGACGAGCCGACCGGCAACCTCGACTCCACCGCCGGCGCCGAGGTGCTGAGCATGCTCCGCTCGAGTGTGCGCGAGACCGGGCAGACCGTGGTGATGGTGACGCACGACCCGGTCGCCGCCTCCTACGCCGACCGCGTGGTGATGCTGGCCGACGGGTCGATCGCCGGCGAACTGCTGGCCCCGACCACCGACAGCGTGCTCGACGCGCTGCGGCACCTGGGAGGCTGACGATGCTCTCGCTGAGCCTCGCGCAGCTGCGCACCCAGGCCCACCGCCTGGTGGCCACCGTGCTCGCGATCGTCATCGCGGTCGGGTTCGTCGTAGCCACCCTCGTCCTCAACGACACCTCGAAGAACACCGTTCTGGGCGCTCTCTCGAGTCAGTACCTGCACACCGACGCGGTCGTGGCCTATGACTGGCAGACCAGCACCGGCGAGATGCCCGATGCCGACGCCATGGCCGGGATCGGCGGGAAGATCGAGCAGCTGCCCGGGGTCGCCGGGGTCGCCCTCGACCGGAGCGCCTACCTCAATGCCCGCCTGCCCGGCAGCCAGGGCTACCGCTACGCCCAGGTGCAGAGCCTGGGCGACGGCGAACTGCGCTGGCAGAAGCTGAAGGCGGGCACCTGGCCGGACGGGCCGAACCAGGTGGTGGCGGCCCCGGGCCGCAACCTGGAGGTCGGATCCACGGTCGATCTGCAGCTCCAGCCCACGGACGATGACGGGTCGGGCAGCGGCCAGGGCGACACGAAGGGCGACACGAAGACCGTGACCGCCACGGTCACCGGCATCACCGACCGCTCGTCGGGTATCACCTCGATCGGCAGTCAGCAGTTCTGGGCCACGATGCAGCAGGCCACCGCCTGGGGCGCGCAGGAGATCGACGCGATCCGGGTGGAGGCGGCCCCCGGAGTGGGCTCCGACCAGCTCACCCTCCAGATCCGCGACATCCTGCGGGACGACCGGGCGGCGCAGAGTCTGACGGTACGCACCGGCGAGGAGCAGTCCGAGTCGATCGCCAACGAACTCACCTCGGACAACGCCGAACTGGCCACCGTGCTGTTGGTGTTCGGTGCGATCGCGGTGTTCGTCTGTGCCCTGGTGATCGCCAACACGTTCGCCGTGCTGCTGGCCCAGCGCGTGCGTGAACTGGCACTGCTGCGGGCCATCGGCGCCGGCGGCAAGCAGCTGCGACGCGGCGTGCTGGTGGAGTCGTTCGTGATCGGTGTGGTCGCCTCACTTCTCGGGGTGGTGGCCGGAATTGGTCTTGCCGCCGGGGTTTCCGCCATCGGTTCGAGTTATGAGAACTCGCCGGTGCCGCTGGCCGGCGTCACGGTGAACCTGATGCCCGTGCTGATCGGGATGGCGGTCGGCATCGTCGTCACCATGGTCGCGGCATTCACCCCGGCCCGGAAGGCGACGAAGGTGGCCCCGCTGGCCGCCCTGCGCCCGATGGACATGGCCCCGATCACCACGCGGGGCGGGCTGTTCCGCCGGATCTCCGGTGTGCTGCTGGCCGTGCCGGGGATCGCGATCGCCTGGTACGGCGGCAAGGAGAGCGAACTGCTCCTCGCCACGGTCGGCGGCATGATCACCTTCCTGGCCGTGCTGCTGCTGGCCCGCTGGCTGGTGCCGCTCGCGGTCGCCCTGGTGGGACGGGTCGTCGGCCCGCTCGGTCAGGTGCCCGGCAAGCTGGCCGCGCTGAACGCCACGCGGAACCCGCAGCGCACCGCAGCCACCGCGACCGCCCTGATCATCGGGGTCACCCTGACCACGACGATGGTGGTGGGCGCCGCCACCACCCGGGCCTCCGCGTCCGCCGCCATCGACGACAGCTACCCCACCGATGTCATCGTCACCGACAGCGCCCAGGAGGGCCTGCCCTCCGTCCTGATCAGCACGCTGGCCGGGGTGCCGAACGTGACCACGACGATGGGGGTGCCGGGCAGCACCGTGAAGATCAACGGTGAGGAGAGTTACGTCCTGGGCATCGACCCGGCCCGGGCCTCCAAGGTGCTGCGCTCCGACGCGGCCGGCCGGGTGCCGGCGAACGGCACGATCACCCTGCCGACCTGGTACGAGGACGGATCCGGGGTCAAGGAGGGCGCGCCGGTGAAGGTCTCGGTGGGCCGCCGGACCGTCACGCTGAAGGCTCACCTGGCCGGCGGCGGTATGGACAGCCCTTGGATCTCGAGCACCGATCTGGCGAAACTTGATGCCACCGCCGGACTCCAGCAGGTCTGGGCGCGTCTGGCCGACGACCTGGACAACGACGAGCGGGGCGAGGCCCTCGACGCCGCCTCGAACGCCGCGGCCGACGTCGCCCCCGACAGCGTGCTGAGCGGTTCGGCAGACGAGCGGGCCAGTTTCGACCAGCTCATCGACATCCTGCTGCTGATCGTGCTGGGGCTGCTGGCGGTGGCCGTGGTGATCGCGATCATCGGGGTCGGCAACACCATGGCACTGTCGGTGCTGGAACGACGCCGGGAGTCGGGTGTGCTGCGGGCCCTGGGCCTGACCCGGGCTCAGCTGCGCTGGATGCTGCTCTGGGAGGCGATGCTCATCGCCGGCGTGGCGGCGGCGATCGGCGTGGTGCTGGGTTCGGTCTACGGTGTGCTGGCGGTCAAGGCGGCGCTCGGCAGCTCCGGGGGCGTGCACATCGCTGTCCCGGTGGTGCAGGTGGTGGCCATCCTGGTGGTGGCCACGGTGGCCGGCGCGCTGGCCTCGGTGCTTCCGTCGCGGCGCGCGGCGCGGATCTCCCCGGTGGCGGCGATCGCGTCCGCCTGATCCACCCCACCCGATGAAGGACGAAGGTGAGCTTCCGGCCGGAAGCTCACCTTCGTCCTTCCTTCAGTCGGGTGGCCCCGCAGTGGGCGATGACTCGCCGACGAGCCTCTTGGTGGGAGGATGGGCAGATCATGACGCTCCTGGACCGACTGCCCAAGAATCCTGGCCCCGACGCCGACCCGGACGAGATCTTCGAGGCGTTCACCGAGTGGACGGCCGAGCGAGGGCTCACCCTCTACCCGGCGCAGCAGGAGGCGCTGATCGAGATCGTCTCCGGCTCGAACGTCATCCTGGCCACCCCGACCGGCTCGGGAAAGAGCCTGGTCGCGATGGGTGCGCACTTCAGCGCACTGGCCCGGGGCGAGCGCACCTACTACACCGCCCCGATCAAGGCCCTGGTGTCGGAGAAGTTCTTCAGCCTGATCGAGACGTTCGGGGCGACCAACGTCGGCATGATGACCGGCGACGCCGCCGTGAACGCCGATGCCCCGATCATCTGCTGCACGGCTGAGGTTCTCGCGAACCTGGCCCTGCGCCAGGGGGCGGACGCGCCGATCGCCCAGGTCGTCATGGACGAGTTCCACTTCTACGCCGACCCGGACCGGGGATGGGCCTGGCAGGTGCCGCTGCTGGAACTGCCGAAGGCGCAGTTCCTGCTGATGTCGGCCACCCTGGGTGATGTCACCCGGTTCGAGAAGGCGCTGACCGAGCGCACCGGGCGCACGTCCGCCACGGTCAGCTCGGAGCAGCGCCCGGTGCCGCTGTTCTTCTCCTACGTCACCACCCCGATGCACGAGACGCTGACCGAACTGCTCAGCACCAAGCAGTCGCCGGTCTACGTCGTGCACTTCACCCAGGCCGCGGCGATGGAGCGGGCTCAGGCGCTGATGAGCGTCAACATGGCCTCCAAGGCCGAGAAGGAGAAGATCGCCGAGGCCCTCGGCGACTTCCGCTTCAACGCGGGCTTCGGCAAGACGCTGTCGCGGCTGGTGCGGCACGGCATCGGCGTGCACCACGCCGGCATGCTGCCCCGCTACCGGCGTCTGGTCGAGCAGCTCACCCAGGCCGGTCTGCTGAAGGTGGTCTGCGGCACCGACACGCTCGGTGTCGGCATCAACGTGCCGATCCGCACGGTGGTGTTCACCGGCCTGTCCAAGTACGACGGCGTGCGCCAGCGGCACCTGAAGGTGCGCGAGTTCATGCAGATCGCCGGGCGCGCGGGCCGGGCCGGGTTCGACACCGCGGGCACCGTGATCATCCAGGCGCCCGACCACGAGGTGGAGAACGAGCGGCTGCTGGCCCGGGCCGGTGACGACGAGAAAAAGAAGAAGCGCATCGTGCGCAAGAAGCCGCCGGAGGGCTCGGTCTCCTGGAGCCGGTCCACGTTCGACCGGCTGAGCACCAGCCCGCCCGAGCCGCTGACCTCGAGCTTCGGCGTGACCCACTCGATGGTGCTGAACGTGCTGGCCCGCCCGGCCGACGCCTACTCCGCCATGCAGAAGCTGCTGGAAGAGAGCGACGAGGACCCGGGCTCGCGCCAGCGTCACCTCGACCAGGCCGAGGCGATCTGGGAGGCCCTGCTCACCTCCGGTGTGGTGGAGAAGCTGGACACTCCCGACGAACTCGGCCGCACGGTGCGCCTCACCGTCGACCTGCCCGCGAACTTCGCGCTGAACCAGCCGCTGTCGCCGTTCGCACTGGCCGCTTTCGAGGTGCTCGACCGCGACGCACCGACCTATGCGCTCGACGTGCTCTCGGTGATCGAGGCGACCATCGACGACCCGCGCCAGGTGCTGTCGGCGCAGCAGCACAAGGCCCGCGGCGAGGCCGTGGCGCAGATGAAGGCCGAGGGCATCGAGTACGAGGAGCGCATGGAGCTGCTCGAGGAGGTGACCTGGCCCAAGCCGCTGGAAGAGCTGCTGGACGGCGCCTTCGAGATCTACCGGGCCGACCACCCGTGGGTCGCCGACCACGAGCTCTCGCCGAAATCCGTGGCCCGGGACATGTTCGAGCGGGCCATGACGTTCGGTGAGTACATCAACTTCTACCAGCTGGCCCGTTCCGAGGGCACGCTGCTGCGTTACCTCTCCGACGCGTTCAAGGCGATGCGGCAGACCGTGCCCGACACCGCGCGCACCGAGGAGATCACCGACCTCACCGAGTGGCTGGGCGAGCTGGTGCGCCAGACCGACTCCAGCTTGCTCGACGAGTGGGAGTCGCTGCGCAACCCGGAAGACGAACTCGACCCGACGCGTCCCCCGGTTCCCACCGGGCCGCCGCCCGTCACCGCGAACCGCCGGGCCTTCATGGTTCTCGTGCGCAACGCGATGTTCCGCCGGGTGGAGCTGTTCGCCAAGCGGGCCTGGTTCCCGCTGGGCGAGCTCGATGCCGAGGCCGGCTGGGACGCCGACGAGTGGCAGGACGCGATCGAGGACTACTTCGACGAGTACGACTCGATCGGCACCGGGCCGGATGCGCGCGGACCGAAAATGCTTCAGATCGAGGAACTCTCGAATAAGTGGCAGGTGCGTCAGATTCTCGACGACCCGGAGGGCGACCGGGACTGGGCGATCAGTGCCGACATCGACCTGGCGGCCAGCAACGAGGCGGGAACCGCGGTGATCACGATCACCGACGTCGGCCCGTTGAGCGACGCCTGACCTCGCCGGACCTCGCCGGACCTCGCCGGGGACGAAGCGTCCGCCACTCTTCCCTGTTCGTGATCATGCAAAACCTCCCCGGGGAGGTTTTGCATGATCACGAAGGGTTGGGGGGTTAGTCCCAGACCAGGTCCCAGGCGCTGGCGTCGGGACGGCCAGTCAGGCCGCGGGTGATCGGGTGGGCGCCGAGTTCGGTCTCGGGGCGCACGAACTGGCGCTTGCGGCGGATCTCGTAGGTACCGGCACCGATACCGTTGGCGCCGTGTTCATCGGTGTGCACGAGCAGCGCGCTCTGCCCCGGTGGCACCTGCACGTAGCAGGTCACCAGCGGGTCGCCGGCGACGGGCCGGGCGAAGCGTACCCCCGGTGAGTCGAAACCGTGGTGCAGCCAATGGGTGTTACCGGTGGCCTCGCCGTGCACCACCTGCTCCCCCTCGTCCGGGACGTCTTGCCACCGGTCCAGGCCCTCGGGGTCGGCCACGGGAACGACGAGGAGATCACCCTGGGCCTGGGGAGCCTGGAGCACCGGCACGCCGGCCCCCGCCTGGAGGTGGTCGGGCACGCTGACGCCGATCAGCGCGAGCGCCGAGCCGTATGTGTGCATGTCGTGCTCCTTCTCGGGTTTCTCGGTGCCGGTGACGGTCAGGTTCTGCGGGCCAGTTCGCGGTACACCTCGGCCGGTACGCCGTACTGCCAGGCGGCCGCCTCGACCGGGTCGTCGAGGGTGCCGGGCACCAGTTCCGCATAGTGACGGAGGGTGCCCGTGCGGTCAGGGCTGCCGTTGGTCATGAGCAGCAGCCGGTCGGAGTCGAACACTCCCGGCGGGGTGCGGTACAGCCGCAGCTCGCGCCCTGGGTTGCCGGGATCGGGTGAACTGCCCACCAGCTGCAGCCCGGCCCGGGTGACGTAGTGTTCCCAGCCCTCTCTCTCGATCAGCACCCGCCGGACCTCAGAGTTCCGTTCGGTGTGCAGCTCGCGCACGGTGGGCTCACGGGCCGCGAGCGCGGCCGGGATCCGGACACCGTGCAGGCAGAACTCGACCTGCCCGTCGGCCCAGACCAGCGCCGGGCCGTCGTCGCGGTGCAGCCGCACGCCGTCGCCCGCCTTCTCGGTGTGGATCTGCACCGGGGGTTCCAGCACCACGGTCAGCCAGGTGTAGGGCACCCAGACCAGGGCCCGGCGCACACCGACCAGACCGGCCAGTGCGGCCTGGATCTGCGGATCGGTGTCGCTGTCATCCCTCCGCCCCTGCTCGAGCTGCTCGAGCTGCTCGAGCTGTGCGGCCTGGTGGGCGGCGCCGACGGCTCCGCGGTCGTGCAGCACCCCGTCACGATGGAAGCCCCGCACCGGGGTGCCCTCGGTCCAGGCCCCCTCCAGCAGACGCTCGTCCCAGAGCCCGGCCACAGCCCGGCGCACCAGATCCCCGATGTCGAGAAGGCCGGTGCGCCCCTGGGTGAGGAGGGGCCGCAGCCGCTGGTCGAGATCTTCACCGATCGGCGCGAACACCTGGCGGGCGGAGTTGAGCGCGGCCCGGCTCAGCACCAGGGCGGAGAACAGACCGGCCAGTACGGAGGCGATCGCGACCACGATCACCACGCCGCCGGGGCCGAGCAGGCGGCCGCTGAGCGAGTTGATCAGGGAGCCGGCGTAGTACGCGGGAAGGAACGTGATCATCGTGGCGAGGAAGGAGTATCCGAGCACGATCGTGCCCTGGCTGAGCCCCTTACCGACCCGGGTGAGCCGGGGGAGGCGCTCGGTCCGTGAGGCCAG
The DNA here is from genome assembly GCF_030269305.1 of Kineosporia sp. NBRC 101731. Lineage (NCBI taxonomy): Bacteria > Bacillati > Actinomycetota > Actinomycetes > Kineosporiales > Kineosporiaceae > Kineosporia > Kineosporia sp. NBRC 101731. The sequence goes on along the minus strand of NZ_BSTC01000001.1, from coordinate 766,026 downwards.
GTAGGGCCGGCGCATCAGGGCCGGGGCGCCCGTCAGGGACCGACGCAGTTCCTGGGGCGAGCGCGCCCAGACCACGTTGCCGTGCCAGCGATGCCCGAGCCCTTCGTGCAACGCGGCCAGCGACGCCTCGACCTCACGACGGTCGGCCTCGGTCAGCGGGGTGACGTCGAGACTTCCGGCGACCCAGCGAGAGACGAACGCGGACACGAAGGTCGCGTCGTCCACCTCGGGAGCCCTGTCCGGCATCCGTGACCCCCTAGGGCGATCTGGCGTCTCTCACGAGTATCGCCGCGGATGCCGACGCTGGGTACCCCCGGGGGCACACAGCGTTCCGGTCACTGTTCCGCGCGGGCGGCAAAAGTGCTGGCTGCGGCCCTGAACTCGGGGGCGAACTGCAACCGCGAAATCCATGACGCGGGCCATGCGGAGACACCGTCGCGGGCGCCCAGCAGGCCCCCGGCGATCGCGCCGTTGGTGTCGGTGTCACCGCCGAGGCGGGTGACGTCGACGAGCGGGTCGACGGCCGGGCGCGGGTCGACGAGGGCGGCGACGGCCAGGGCGAGGGAGTCGAGCACGTAGCCGGTGCCGCCGTGGGCCAACCCGGCGTCGCCCTGCTCCATGGCCTGTTCCAGGTCGATGTCCAGCCCCTGACCGATGGCCAGTTCCACCGCCGCGGCGCCGTCTTCCGGATCGCTGCCGCGCACCGCCCGCATGGCCAGCAGCCCGGCCCCGGCGGCCTCGCGAGGGCTCTCCCCGGCCAGCAGCGCCACCACGATCTCGGTGTAGGCGACACAGGCGTGCACGCAGCGCGGGTCGTCGTGGGTGATCGCCGAGATCGCCGTGGCCTCCTGCGCCCGCAGCGCCGGCTCGGCGGTGGGCCGGGCCAGGGCGGTCGGGATGCAGCGCATCAGCGAACCGTTGCCCGCGCTGCCTGCGCCGGAACCGGCGCGGCGCCAGTCGCGGGTCTCGCGGAACCGGGTGAGGCCCGTCGTGGTGGCCCCACCGATGTCGAACGGCTGGCTGCCGGGGGTGCGACCGGGCCAGTTGCCGTCGAACCAGTCGAGCATGTGCTCACCGGCGGTGCGGACCAGGTCGTCGCCCGGGGCCAGGTAGGCGAGCAGCACGGCGCGGGTCAGGTCGGTGTCGTCGGTGGCGTGCCCGGCGGGCCAGTCGAACGGTCCGCCGCCGACGATCTCGCGCAGCCCGTCGGGGTGGGCGGCACGCACGGCCCCGAAGGTCATGAACTCCAGGCTGGCGCCCAGGGAGTCACCGGCGTGGACGCCGAGCAGGGCTCCGGCGATGCGGTTCTCGAGCGTGTTCAGGATGGCTCCTCAGGATGTCGGGCCCCCATCATGGCAACCCATCCTTGGCTGTTCGTGATCATGCGATCCCCGCCTTCCGCCGGAAGGTGGGGATCGCATGATCACGGACAAGGTGGGGGACCGGTCAGCCTCGCTCGGTCCCCCGAACCACGGGAACCCGCACGGAATTGCCCCATTCGGTCCACGAGCCGTCGTAGTTGCGGACCTTCTCGAACCCGAGCAGGTGCGTGAGCACGAACCAGGTGTGGCTGGAGCGCTCACCGATCCGGCAGTAGGCGATCACGTCGTCACCCTGCGCGAGGCCCTGCTCCTGCTCGTAGATGGCAGAGAGCTCCGAGCGCGAGCGGAACCGGCCGTCGTCGGCCGCCGCCCGCGCCCACGGCACACTGGCCGCGCCCGGGATGTGGCCCCCGCGCAGCACACCCTCCTGCGGGTAGTCGGGCATGTGCGTGACCTCGCCGGAGTACTCGCCGGGCGACCGCACGTCGACCAGTGGCCGGCCCAGGTGCGCCAGCACGTCGTCCTTGAAGGCCCGGATGCTCGTGTCGTCGCGCTCGACCACGGGGTAGTCGATGGTCGCGACCGGGGGTTTGACGTCGGTGAGGTCACGGCCCTCGGCGATCCAGGCGGCCCGGCCACCGTCGAGCAGGCGCACGTCTTCGTGACCGAACAGGGTGAACACCCAGAGGGCGTAGGCGGCCCACCAGTTGTTGCGGTCGCCGTAGATGACGACCGTGGCGTCGCGGGCGATGCCCTTGGCCGACATCAGCGCGGCGAACTGCTCACCGTTCACGTAGTCGCGGGTGACCTGGTCGTTGAGCTCGGTGTGCCAGTCGACCTTCACCGATCCGGGGATGTGACCGGTCTCGTACAGCAGCACGTCCTCGTCGCTCTCCACCACGACCAGGCCCGGTTCCCCGAGATGCTTCTCCAGCCAGCCGGTGGTCACGAGTCGTTCCGGGTGGGCGTACTCGGCCAGCTTCGGGTCAGTGTCGCGAGGCAAGGTCATCATGCTCTCCGTCTTCGGGTGGTCACTCGCGGCGAGCCTATCCCCGCCGCCCGGTGGGGCAATCTCGATCTACCCGGTGAACATTCCCGGGATCGGCGTGGCGTACCGCCAATCACGGAATGTCGGTTCCGCATCGCACTACTGTGACGACTGTGCCGGATGGGGGTCCGGCCGACGTGAAGCCTTGCGGGCTGAGCGCTCTCACCACGTCCCGCACGTCCCGCCACACCTCAGCCGGACCGTGCGTGGCCACATTGCAGGGGGGGACCATGAAGAAGAACGGATTGCTGCGTCGTGTCGTGATCGCAGCCGCGACCGGTGCGCTGACACTCGGCGGGCTGGCTCTGGCCGACACCGCCGCGGCCGATGTCGTCAACGGCGGCGCCCTGGTCAGCGGCACCGCCGTGACCACGTCGATCACCGTCCCGAACCGCCAGGTCTCCTACACGTTCGCGGCGGAGAAGGGCAGGCACGTCGCCTTCTCCACGAGCGCCTCGACCTGGAGCGCGAACGGTAGCGCGGGCATGTTCCTCTACGTGCCGGTGACGTCCAACGGCAAGACCACGTACGTGCTCGCCGACTCCTGGGTCGCGGCCTCGGGCAAGACCGCTCTCTACGACTTCACCCCGAACACGACCGGTGTCTGGAAGCTCCAGGTGTCGCCGGGCACCCCGACCACCACGGGCAGCACGACCTTCACGTTCGCGAACGACGTGGACAAGGGCACCCTGGCGGTCAATACCGCGACGCCGGCCGCGACCACCGTGCCGGGCCAGAACATCGTCTACTACTTCAAGGCCGTCGCGGCCGAGAAGGCCCACATCAGTCTCGATGTCACCGCCTCGGGCTGGGGCACGGGCGGCACGGCGAACGGATACATCTACACGCCGGGCGGGGTCCTGGTGGACGCGGTGCCACTGGCCTCCGCCCCGACGTACTACGACTTCACCCCGAACGCCGACGGTTACTGGAAGTTCGTGGTCGACCCGGACGCCGGCGCGGTCGGTGGCCTCACCCTCGCGGTGGCCGCGGATCAGAAAAAGGGCCAGCTACAGACCAACACCGCCGTCACGGCGTCGATCACGGCGAAGGGATCGCGAGCGATCTACGGCGTGTACGGCGAGGCCGGCGAGGAACTGCCGATCTCGGTCTCGGCGACGAACTGGGGCACGAACGGCTCGGCCTACCTGTTCCTCTTCCCGGCCGCCAGCGACACGCTGATCGGTTTCTGCGCCCTCACCAGCAGCGCCGTCGAGTGCCCGTTCTACCCACCGGCCGACGGGGCGTACCGCCTGGTGGTGGATCCGCAGGGCGGCGCGGTCGGCTCGACCACGTTCAAGCGTCTCACCTGATTCCTGAACACTCCTGAACACTCCTGAACCACAACACAGGGGGGACGCCGTCGGCGTCCCCCCTGTGTTGATTATGCGGACTCCAGTCTCAGAGCCAGGCGGGGACACATCCGCACCGCCTGCCGGGCCGGGCCCTCCAGCTCGTCCGGCACCAGAATCGGCCCGGGGTGACGGTTCTGGGGATAACCCCACCGGTCCTGGGTGAGCACCTCGGGCAGCAGGTCGGCGCACAGGCCGCGGCCCTCGCAGGCCGTCCAGTCGACGATCAGAGGACGCGTCACCGGGCACCTCCGTAGGGCTCACCGATCCGGGCCAGACAACGGCCGTACTGGTGCAGCGTCACGTCCTTCTCGAAAACCCGCAGAGCACTGCGCACCAGACGGGTCGTGCCGTCAGGATGCTTGCAGGCACCCCGGTTCTCGACCAGGCCGGCGGACTGCCGGACGGCCTCCACCCCGCCGCGCCCGACCCGTCCGGTCGCGAGCGCAGTGAAGTTCTGCGCCAGCTCGGGCAGGCCGAACTGGCACGGGCCGCACTGCTGGGCGGACTGCCGGGCCAGATAGGCCACGATCGAGGCGGTGAGTTCCAGGCCGCAGGCCGTGCTCGCGAGCGGGACGAGCACCCCGGCGCCGAGATCGGCACCGTACTGCTCCAGGCCGGCCCGGGACAGGGGGGCGTCGAGTGCGGCAGGAAGCGGAACCCAGGTGCCGTGGTAGCCGCCGATCAGGACGGCCTGCAGTTCTTCCACCGGACGGCCCGCGGCCGGGCTGATCAGCTGACGCAGCGACAGACCGTGCGCGGCCTCCCAGACCGTGGGCGCGGTGGTGAGGGGTTCGGTCACCGGGTGCACGGTGGTGAGGAAAGTGCCGGTGGACTCGGGGGTTCCGGCGCTGGCGAACCAGACGCCGCCGTACCGGGCGATCAGGCCGAGGTGGGCCAGGGTCTCCACGTTCTGTACCAGCGTGGCGCGGTCGCCGATGCCGCGCTGGAAGATCCGGTGGCGACTGAACCGGGGCAGCGCCGGGCCCTCGTTCAGACGGCTGACCACCGCGGTCTCCTGGCCACTGACGAAGGTGTCGGTGGCGGCCACGACGGTGATCTTCACGGTGGGCCGGCGCTCGGCCAGGGCCTGCCGCAGATCGGGCACGACCTCGGCCCGCACGTAGGCGTAGGCCTCCTGGGCGCCCGTGATCCGGGCCGCGACCTCGATCCCGTCGATCACCAGGTGCGGTGCCCGGCGCAGCAGTTCGGCATCCTTACGGCTGGCCGGCTCGCCTTCGGCACCGTTGGCCACCACGACCGCGGGGCCCTTGCTACCGGATGTGACGGCTTCGAGCTTGCGGGCGGTGGGGAATCCTGCGCCGCCGCGGCCGGTCAGCCCGGACATCCGGACCTGCTCCAGCAGCTGGGCGGGGGTGACGTCGGGGATGATGCCGTAGGTGGCCAGATGCGTGGCCTGGCTCGGGTCGGCAGCCGCGAAGAGCCGTGCTCCCTCGGGAGGCATCTTCAGCCCCGGGGCCGGTGTCATGGCGGTCATGGTCATCGTTACTCCCTCCGAGCAAGGTTTTTCGGGGTGGACAGCTCGACCGGGGCGGCGGGCCGAAGGGCGGGGTGTGAGCTGACGGCGACGGCGATCACGCTGATCACGCAGACCGCGTCGATGGCGAGCAGCCAGAGGGAGCTGCGGTCGGTGCCGGAGCCGACGCCGTGCACCAGGGCGATCGGCCACATCGCGTAGGCGAGCCAGTGCACGGCTTTCCAGGCCCGTAGACCGATGCGGTCGCGCAGGAGGCTGGTGATCGTGACGGCCAGGGCCAGGTCGAGCGCCAGGGTGCCGAGACCGACCCAGAACGGACGGTAGCCGGAGCCGAACGGCAGCAGGATGTCGACGAGGTTCAGCTGGGCGTACGGGTCGAAGAGCAGGGTGACCACGTGGATCACCAGGAAGACGAGGGCGAGCAGGGCCGCGCTGCGATGCACCGACGCCACCGCGAGCCGGTTCATCCCGGCGAAAGTGCGGCCGGACCGGGTACCGATGCCCAGGGCCACGACGACGGTGAAGAGGATCAGGCTCACCACGCCGCTGCCCCGGGCCAGGTACCAGAGGGCCTCCGTGCTCATGCCGCGCTCGTCAGATGTTCGCGTGGGAGGTGAATCTCGTGCACCTGCTCGGCATCGATCCGGACGGTCTCCTCGGTCGGCCAGCCGTTCAGGGTGGTCACGGAACCGTCCGCCGCGACCAGCCGGGCCGGGTGACCCTGCCCGCGCAGCCAGTGCCGGGTGTCCTCACCCCGCACGATCGCGGCGGTGGAGAGAGTGTTCGCCTCCAGGCAGGTGCCGGCGGCGACCGAGACGGTGCGCCAGACCGGCTCGGCGGGCAGGCCGCTGGCCGGGTTCAGGATGTGATGCACGGCGCGGGTGCCGTTGCGCCAGTTCCGGCTCACGGTGCTGGAGGTGGCCAGGCCGGCGGTGCCGCCGTCCATGCCGACCCGCGCGGCCGGCTCGTGGACGCCGTCCTGCACGAGCACCTGCCAGCCGTCCCGCGGGGCCGGTCCGGCCGTCGCGATGTCGCCGCCGAGGGAGACCAGGGCGCCCACGCCGAACCGGTCGGCGAGGCTGCGGGCCGCCCGGTCGGCGGCCCAGGCCTTGGCGGTGGCGCCGAGGTCGAGGCGCACGCCCGCCGGCATCCGCAGGCGGCGGCCGGTCAGGTCGAGGTCTTTCCAGCTGTGCCGCACGCGCCGGCTCAGGGTGATGGGGATGTTCAGGCTGCCGGCCCGGGCCTGGATCAGCGAGTAGTCCTCGGTGTAACCCAGCGCGGCCAGGTCGTCGGCCAGTGTCGGGTCGACATCGCCGTCGGTACTCCGGGCGGCATCCAGGGCCGCGCCCAGCAGCACGGCCAGCAGCGGGGAGACGGTGACCGGGCGGTTCCCGGTGGAAAGCTCCTGAATCCGGGTAATCTCGCTGTCGTCGCGGAACCGGCTGCAGGCCTCGTCGACCTCGTTCAGCTGCTGCCGCACGATCTCCTGCGCCTCGTCGGCGACCGCGGCATCGGTGACGACCACCCGGGCCGTAGTGCTCCAGACCGGCCACTGACGCACGGTGTCACGCACGGGAAGGGTCTCCAGCAGGGGCATCACGAACCTCCAGAAGTGGCGTCGGCGGAACCGCTGCCGGGGCTGATGCCCGAACTGCCGGAGCTGCCGGTGTCTGACTGACTTTGGTCTTGGGTGTCGGTGCTGGAGGAATCGCCGGTGGACGTGGTCGTCGTCGTGGTGGCGTCGGCGCCGTCGGCGCGGGCCACCACCAGAGCCACCGTGGCGGTGGTGGCGAGGGCGGCCACGGCCAGGCCCGAGGTCACGGCCACCGTGGTGCGGCGGGCGGTGTCGCGAGCGTTCATCGAGGTCTCCTCCAGGTCGTTGGCTCAACTCTGGGCTGCCTGGCTGGGAGGGTTCGGCGCGCTGTCTGAGGATCAGCTGTAAGCGATCTGGGCCGAACGGTGGACGTCAGTGGGCACCCGTGGGTGCCGATCCGAACCGGGTGAGCAATGTCGAGATCGAAGCGGTCCCGGCGCGAGGGTTGCGGATCACCACGACGGACGACGTGAGACCCGCGCCCCGCCCGGGCTTCCGTACGGACATCGAGGGCCTGCGCGCCCTGGCCGTTCTGCTGGTGGTGCTCTACCACTGTGGGATAAAGACTTTCACCGGCGGCTACGTCGGGGTGGACGTCTTCTTCGTGATCTCCGGGTTTCTCATCACCTCACACCTGGCGCGCGAGGTCGCGGACACCGGACGGTTACGGATCGGCCGTTTCTACGCACTGCGGGCACTGCGCCTGCTGCCGGCCGCGAGCCTGGTGCTGGTGTGCACCCTGGCCGCCGCCTGGATCTGGCTGCCGCCGCTGCGCCTGCGGGCCATCGCCTGGGACGCCGTGGCCTCGGCCGGTTATGTGCTCAACGTGCGCCTGATCCAGGTCGGAAACGACTACCGCTCGGCCGGTGCCTCCCCCTCCCCGCTGCAGCATTTCTGGTCGCTGGCGGTCGAGGAGCAGTTCTACCTCGCCATCCCCCTGCTTGCCCTGGTCTGCCTGGTGCTGCTGCGACGCCGGGCGGCCTTCGCGGCCCTGCTCACGACCCTGATCGCCCTCTCGTTCGCCGACTCCCTGGTGACCAGTCAGACGGATTCGGTGGCAGCCTATTTCGGCGCACCGACCCGGGTCTGGGAACTGGGCGCCGGAGCTCTCCTGGCCCTGGTCATCCCCCAGCTCTTGCGTGATCAGGCAAAAACTCCCCCGAGTTCCGGAACGGTCGGCGGGGAAGGTTTGCCTGATCACGAACAGGGGACGAGGGGCGCACCTCGGGGGCACACGGTCACGGCGGCACCGGGCCGGGTCACCGACACCGCAGGCCGGGCCGCCGACGTCCCGGGCCAGGTCGCCGACGTCTCGGGCCGGGCCGCCCGCGCCCTGGGCCGGGGTGCGGTCGCTCTGCGCTGGGGTGGACTGAGCGCTATTGCTTATGCCGCGGTTACTTTCGACAGCTCAACGCCGTTCCCGGGATGGTCCGCGGCGATCCCGGTGCTGGGCACCGTGGCCGTGATCATCGCCGGCCGGGCCGGACCCGGACGGGTGCTGTCCCTGCCGTTGCTGCAGTTCGTCGGGGCCCGGTCGTACTCGATCTACCTCTGGCACTGGCCCGCCCTGATCATCGCGCCCTATCTCCTGGAGCGCGAGATCAGCACCTATGAAAAACTTCTCGTTGCCCTGGTGGCACTGGGCCTGGCCTGCGCCGGGTATACCCTGGTCGAGCAGCCGCTGCGGCACCACGAGCAGTTACGGGCACGGCCCTGGCAGGCCGGGGTTCTCGCCGCCGCCCTGACCGCCGTCACCGTCGCCCTCGCCGTGCTGGCCCCGGCCCTGCCTGCCCGGCAGACGCAGGGCGAAGGACTGGCCGCGGGCCTGAACCTGCAGGGACCACCCTCACAACGGCACCAGCAGCTGGCCCGACGACTGGACACCGCCACCCGCGTCACGGTTCTCCCCCGCAACCTGGAGCCCTCACTCCAGAAGGCCTCGGGCGACGAGCCCGCGATCTCCGGCAACGGCTGCTTCGTGGCCGTGGCCGCTACCCGCACGCCCAAACGCTGCGAGTCGCTCGGCAGCGCCCGGCCCCGGAAGACCGTGGTGCTCTTCGGCGACTCGCACGCCGCGCAGTGGTACCCGGCCCTGAACGCCCTGGCTCGCGAAAACCGTTGGCGCCTGGCCGTCTTCACCAAGGTGATGTGCACCCCCGCACAGGTGCACGTCTACGCCGAGACCTTCCGGGGCGACTACCGCACCTGCAACACCTGGCGGGCGAACAGCATCGCCCGCATCCACGCGCTGAAACCGGACCTGGTGGTGACGACCTCGATCGCCGACCACCTCGACCTGGTCGGATCAGCCTCCGACGTGGACGCCACCTGGGCCACGGGCTGGGCCAGGACCGTCTCGACGCTGCTCGCCGGGGGCACCGACGTGGCCTTCCTGGCCGATTCCCCGAGGGCGAAGACCGATGTGCCCGAGTGCCTCTCGCAGAACCCGAGGAACATTCAGGCCTGTGCCCAGGCGTCCGACCGGGCGACCGGAACACCGCAGCGCACCGCCATCGCCCGGGCCGTGCGGTCGGCGAGCGCCCGGGTGGTCGACCCCGCGCCCTGGTTCTGCACGGCCACCAGCTGCCCGGTGGTGGTCGGCAACACCCTGGTCTACCGCGACGACAACCACATCACCGGCGCGTACGCCCGAGCTCTGGCGTCTCTCCTCTTCGAGGAACTGCACATCCGGTGAGCATGTCGAGAAGGTCCACACGCCATAGCAGTACACCTAGTCCTTAGGCCGAGCTACGGGCCTTGTGCCGGCTCATGGCCTGCTCGGCCACCTGCAGGGCGTGTTCGGGGCTGGTGGCCGTCTCGACGACCGTGATGGCGCCGAGGGACGCGTGGACCGTATGTCCGCCCGTCTGATGAGGGCCGGTGAATCGGTCAGGCGTCTGGTAGAACCATTTGGCGGCCATCTGCTGTTGGTGGGTCCAGTTCCCGAACGAGGCGTCGCTGGGTGCGAGAACGGCTGCGGCGACGAACTCGTCGCCGCCCCAGCGCCCCTGCAGATCGCCCGGGCGTCCGGCGTTCCTCAGCGCGGCCGCCAGGCAGCGCAGGACGTCGTCGCCGATCTCGGAGCCGTAGACGTCGTTGACCGTGGTGAGGTCGTCGATGTCGAAGAACGCGATCGCCAGCTGCTCACGGCCCGTCTCCAGGGTCTCGATCGCCGTGGTGAGCCACTCCTGGATCCCGGTCCGGTTGTGCAACCCGGTCAGGGCGTCGACCGTGTCCTCGCGCCAGAGTGAACGGGTGCGCTGGGCCAGTGCTTCGGCCCGGGCCCGCTCGCGGTGCTCGGCCCGTTCCCGGCTGATCTCCTCGGCCAGGACCCGGGAGAACAGCTGCATGGTGCCCAGGTGCTGCTTCTGCAGGTCGACACTGGCGGTACCGGCTCCGCACAGGGTGCCGATGACGGCCTGGTCGGCATCGGTGATCGGCACGCTGACGTAGGTGCGGATCCCCAGCTGCCTAGCCGCCTCGCTGTCCCCCCACAATGAGGGAACATCAGCGGTGTAAGGGATTCCGGCGTCCAGGGACCTCTGGCACAGGGTGTCGCTCCACGGCACGGTCAGCCCTTCCGGGATGTCGAGTTCACCGACGTTGAGCGAGTACACGATCTGCTGCCGGTCACCGACCCAGTCCACGAACGTCAGGTAGGTCGACTCCAGCCCGGTGCTGGACTGCAGAACTTCCAGCAGGGGCCGGGTCAGCGACTCCAGGTCACGACTGCCGGCCACTGTCTGCGCCAGGTCGGCCAGATCCGGCAACGGCGCCCCGGCCGCCCCGGCTTCGTGGGTGCCGGATCCCCCGGAATCACTCGGCCCGGGCCGTTCGGCGGAGGTCAGGACCCGGCCGATGAACTCCCCGACGGTGGCCAGCCGGTCGGCATCCCGGTCGCTCCAGCCCGGCACCGGGTCTGCCGCGACCGCACACACCGCGCCCACGATGTCCCCGTCGACCACCAGCGGAACGCCGGCGTAGGAGGTGATGCCGATCCGTCGGACGTCGGGATGACCCGCCAGGACCGGATGCACCCCGGTGTCGGGGACCAGCGCTTCCAGTTCCCCGGCCGCGACCAGCCGGCAGATCGTGCTGTCCACCGTCTTGGGTGCCTGCAGCTCGTCAGCCAGCGGAAGCCCTGACCGGTGGGTGATGTGACACAGACCCCGCCGGAACCGGTTCACGAACGCGGTGTCCACCCCGAGCTCTTCCACCAGCACGTCCAGGGCGTGCTGGATCCGGGCATCCACTGTTCCCTCTCCGGATTCCAGCATGCCCATGAGGCAAGGCCGCACCCGAGGTTGACCCCAGTCCATGGACGCAAGATCGACTCGGCGGCGTACCCACCCAAGATCGTCGGTCCCGGCTCACCCGAATGCCCTCCCCCGTGGTCCGCCGCGACGAACGGTCGTGCCCCGGGCCGCCTCAGCGGTGGAAGGGCATCCGCTTCTTCGCCCAGGTGGCGAGCTGGGCGGAGGTGTGGCCCGGCCAGTTCGCCTGCACCACGGTGGTCGGCGAGGACTCGTAGGTCCACCAGCGCCACGGCGCGTTCCGAGGGCCCCCGACGAGCAACCGCCCGGTGTCGCCGTCGGCCTTCCAGCCACCGCTGGCAACGCCCTTCATCGCGCGCAGGACCTTGTACCGGCGGCCGGTCGCGGCCTCGGAGCTGTAGGTGAACACCGTGACCGTGAGCTTGCCCGGGTACCGGCAGACGATGCTCCCGGCCGCGCCCGCGGCCTTGCCCGGTTTCGCCCGGCAGATCTGGCCGGAGCTGCCCTTGAGACCAGGCCGGGCGGGCACGATGCCGGTCCAGGCGCTGGCGATGTTCTGCAGCTTGCCGTACGGCGTGGCGGCCTTCGCCGCGACCGCTTCACCGGGCTCACCCTCGACCTCGTCGGCGTCCAGCGCCACCACCGTGTAGGTGTGCACGCGGCCGTCACCGGGCCGGTCGGTCAGCTGGGGGACGGTCGCCGTGCGCACCTCCTCGGCCTTCGTGCCCTGGTCGCGGTACACCGAGTACTGCTCGGCCCCGGGCACCTCGGCCCAGTTCAGGGTGATCGAGATGCCGACCGGGCGGGCCCGCAGGCTCTCCACCGGAGGCAGGACGGACGGCGTGGCCGGGGGCGTGGTGGGCGTGATGGTCGCCGAGGCCGCCTGCACCCGTTCGGTCTTCGTCGGGGTCGGCAGCGTGTTGTTGTGCACCAGCCCCGCGACGATCAGGGAGGCGGCCACCATCACGACCGCACCCCCGGCGGCCGGCACCAGCAGGCGACGACGGTTCTTCTGCGCCGAGCCGACGCTCGCGGCCTCGACGTCGAACCCGTCACCCGGGTGACCGAGCAGGCGTAGCGACCCGGTGTCGGTGAGCTCCGGATCGGGCCGGACCGCCTCGACGTTCTTGCCCGGGGTCAGGCAGTTCCCGGACATCTCCGTCGACGGAGGCGACTCGACATCGACGGGTGCGGAGGTCGTCCTCAGGCCGGCTACGACCTTGCCGTTCTTGCCCTTCGCCTTCGGGGTGGACCGCAGGCTCAGCCCGTCGGCCGGTGAGGCCGGCTGCCCCGGGCCGGGAACCGGGCGCCCGGCGGCGGTGCGCGTGGCGGCCTTGGACAGGCCGGGGGCGGCGGACGGGTCCTGGCCCAGCATCGTCGGGCTGACCCCGAGCACGTCATAGACCGAGCGCACGATCAGCGGCATGCGCGCGTCGCCGAGCAGGTAGATGCCGTCCAGCGTGGCCGGGCGATGGCCCGACGACTCGATCGTGGACTGCAGGGTGCGCGCCATCTGCAGCACGTGCGGGCGCAGGGCGTTGTCGAGCTCGATGCGGTCGAGCCGCAGCGGACCGTCCGGGGTGATGCCGGGGATGTCGTCGATCTCGACCGTGGCGCTGTGCCAGGCGGTGAGTTCCTCGCGAGCGCGGCGAACCTGCAGGAAGAGCCGCTGCTGCAGCCCACGCCAGGGCTCACCGGCAGGTTCGCGCAGCCGGCCGACCAAGGCGTCGTCCGCCCCCGGCACCTCGGTGATCCGTTCGGTCGCACGCTCGAACAGCATCCGGTCGAACAGTTCGCCGCCGAGGTCGTCGAGCCGGCTCTCGGCGAGGATGGCGGGGTTGCCGGACACCCGGCCGCCACCGTGGACAGACGCGTCTTCCAGCAGTGACTCGGACTCCAGCACCCACATCCGGGTCTGGGAGTGACCGATCGCCAGCACCCCGACCACCGAGCCCCCGGAGAACCGGTTCTCCGTACGCAGCGCGGCGGCCACGGCAGAAGGGTCCCAGTCGGTCACGCGGTACTCCTGTCGGTTCAGGTCATGGCCCGGAACGCGCCAGAACGGACCAGGCCCATACAAGCCCTAGAGACTAGTCGAGCACGCCCGCGCCCAGGAGGGCAAAGCGGGTCACATCACGTAACGGTTCACGTAACGAACCGCGAGTGAGCAATTCCCACTCTGCGCGACGTTCTCGGGTGTGCGCCACAGGCGTAAAACCTGGTCCGGCGACGATGCGCGAACTAGTCTCGAATCCCCCCACCCATGAGGAGCTTCAGCCGGTGAGCAAGCCGATCCTTCTCACGGTCGACGACGACCCGTCGGTGTCCCGGGCGGTGGCCCGTGACCTGCGCCGTCGCTACGCCGAACAGTACCGCGTGGTCCGGGCCGACTCCGGCCCGCAAGCCTTGGAAACCCTGCAGGAGATCCGGTTGCGCGGTGATCGCGTGGCGGTCCTGCTGGCCGACTACCGGATGCCGGAGATGAACGGCATCGAGTTCCTCGAGCGCGCGATGGACCTGTTCCCCCGGGCCCGCCGGGCCCTGCTGACCGCCTACGCCGACACCGACGCCGCGATCGAGGCGATCAACGTCGTCGACGTCGACCACTACCTGCTCAAGCCGTGGGAACCGCCGGAGGAGAAGCTCTACCCGGTGGTCGACTCGATGCTCGAGACCTGGGCGGCAGCGGGCGATCCGGAGATCGAGTCCACCCGGATCATCGGTCACCGCTGGTCGGCGCAGGCCCACGAGGTGCGTGACTTCCTGGCCCGCAGCGGCATGCCCTACCACTGGTACACGGTGGAGGACGAGGAAGGCCGCAAGCTGCTGGAGGCGGCCGGCGCAGGAGAGGCCGACGTACCGGTGCTGCTCACGGCCGGCGGCGACGTGCTGCTCAACCCCTCGCTCAGCGAGGTGGCCGACAAGATCGGGCTGTCCACCACACCGGCCGAGGACTTCTACGACCTGATCATCGTCGGCGGCGGGCCGGCCGGGCTGGGCGCCGCCGTGTACGGCGCCTCCGAGGGCCTGCGCACCGTGCTGGTCGAGGGCCGGGTCACCGGCGGTCAGGCCGGGCAGAGCTCGCGCATCGAGAACTACCTGGGCTTCCCCGAGGGCGTGAGCGGGGGCCAGCTCACCGACCGGGCCCGGCGCCAGGCCAGCCGGCTGGGAGCGGAGCTGCTCACCGCCCGCCGGGTGGTCGGCCTCGAGACCCACGGCCCCAAGCGCATCGTCGAGCTGGACGACGGGCGCCGGGTGGCCGCCCACGCGGTCCTGCTGGCCACCGGTGTCTCCTACCGGCGGCTGCGGGCCGACGGTGCCGACGACATGGTGGGCAAGGGTGTGTTCTACGGCTCGGCGGCGACCGAGGCGCAGGCCTGCGCCGACCAGCACGTGGTGATCATCGGTGGGGCGAACTCGGCCGGTCAGGCCGCGATGTTCTTCTCCCGGCAGGCGGCCAGGGTCACGCTCGCCGTACGTGGGCCCGACCTGGAGCGCTCGATGTCGCACTACCTGATCCAGCAGATCCGCGGCAACGACCGCATCGAGGTGCGCACCTGCACCGAGGTGTCGTCGGTCCACGGTGACGGGCACCTGCAGAAGATCGTGCTGCGCGACAACGTCTCCGGCACCACGCAGGACGTCGACTGCGGGCACCTGTTCGTCTTCATCGGGGCCGCCCCGATGACCGACTGGCTGCCGCAGGAGCTGGAGCGCGACGAGGCCGGGTTCCTGCTCACCGGCACCGATCTGCTGAACGCCGGGAAGCGCCCGGCCGGCTGGGCCCCCACCCGCGACCCGTTCCCGCTGGAGACGAGCATCCCCGGTGTGTTCGTGGCCGGTGACGTCCGATCCACCTCGGTCAAGCGGGTGGCGTCGGCCGTCGGCGAGGGCGCCATGGCCGTCTCGCTCGTGCACCAGTATCTCGCCCGTCCGTGAAATTGATGTGCCCCGGGAAGCGTTGGAGTAACGGTGACCACCACGGAACAACCGATGGAACGGCTCACTCCGGCTGAGCTGTCGCGCTTCTTCCTGTTCGAGAAGCTGAACGCCGAGCAGCTGAGCTGGATGTCGGAGCACGGCGAGGTCGTGCGCTACCCGGCCGGCGCCACCGTGTTCGACGCCGACGAGCCCGCGACCTGCTTCTACATGCTGGTCGAGGGCCATCAGGCGATGCTGCGCCGGGTCGGCGACCATGAGGTCGAGGTCTCCCGTTCCGAGCGCCCCGGCGTCTACACCGGTGCCACCTGGGCCTGGCTGGCCTCGGCCACCGAGGCCTCGCGCCAGTCGCAGTACGCCGCGTCGCTGCGCACCCTCGCGCCCTCCACCTTCTTCCGCATCCCCGCGGACGAGCTGGCGCAGGCCCTCAGCGAGTGGTTCCCGATGGCGATCCACCTGCTCGACGGGCTGTTCACGGGCTTGCGGACGTCGGACGCGGTGGTCGGTCAGCGGGAACGGCTCACCGCCCTGGGCCGGCTCACCGCGGGCCTGACCCACGAGCTGAACAACCCCGCCTCCGCCGCGGTGCGGGCCACCGCCACCCTGCGCGAGCGGGTCGCGGCCATGCGCGGCAAGCTCAAGCACCTGGCCTCGGGCAAGGTCGACCCCGACACCCTGGTGAAACTGACCGGGCTGCAGGAAGACGCGATCGAACAGTCGGCCAAGGCCAAGTCGGGCAAGACCAAACACCTCACGCCGATGCAGGCGAACGACCTGGAAGACGAGTTCAGCGACTGGTGCGAAGACCACGGCGTCTCCTCGGCCTGGCAGCTCGCACCGGTCTGGGTCGCCGCCGGGCTCGACCTGGAATGGCTGGAAGGCCTTTCGGACTCGATCCCGAAGACCCACCTCGAGGCCGGCCTGAAGTGGATCACCTACGCGCTCGAGAGCGAGCAGCTGATGGCCGAGATCGAAGACGCGACCGATCGCATCGCCACCCTGATCAACGCGGCCAAGCAGTACTCACAGATGGACCGTGCCGAACACCAGCAGGTCGACGTGCACGAGGGCCTGAACAGCACCCTGATCATGCTCGGGGGCAAGGTGCGCGCCGGGATCAAGCTCGAGAAGACCTACGACAAGTCACTTCCCGCGATCCCTGCCTATCCGGCCGAACTGAACCAGGTCTGGACCAACCTGATCGACAACGCGATCCACGCGATGAACGACCGCCCCGAGCGCAAACTCTCGATCACCACCGGCTCGGCCGGAGACTTCGCCCTGGTCACGATCTCCGACACCGGCCCCGGCATGAGCCCCGAGATCCAGCGGCGTATCTTCGAGCCGTTCTTCACCACCAAGCCGATCGGTGAGGGCACCGGACTGGGTCTCGACATCGTCTGGCGCATCGTGGTGAACCGGCACGGCGGCGACATCAAGGTGATCAGTGTTCCCGGCGAGGGAACGACTTTCGAGGTACGGCTGCCCCTGACGGCACCTCGCTCCAGCTGATCACGTACGGACGCGGGGGGCCTCCCCGGTCAGGTCGATGAGTCTCGCCGAGATGGCCGGGCCTTCCGGTTCCGTCCGGTCGGCCGGGTCGAGCCTCAGCAGTCCGGTCAGTGACCCGAAGGGTACGGCCGCTCCTCGGGCTGCGGCTCGGCGCACTGTGTCCGAGGGCCGTGCCGCCCGGGTCAGGCCGCTCTCGGCCCGTTCGATGATCTCGCGTTCGCGGTGGCCGGTGACCACCAGCGAGCGTTCGGCGCACCAGGCCGAGCTGACCCCGAGAAGTGTTGCCGCGCGCTCCGGATCACCTTCGCTATGGGCCGCCCCGAGCAGCCCGGCGATACGCGGCAGGGTGAAGTACCGGCCTGCGCGATGAGCCTCGCGCAGGCCGGTGCGCAACGACTGCACGGCCTGCCGGCTGTCGCCCCCGCGTAACTCCAGTACGCCACCGGTCACGGCCACCGCGGCCCGGATCGCCGGCCCACCGCTCTCGGCCGCGGTGCGGGCCTGGGTGATGAGTACCTGCGAGAGCCGTTCCTCGCCGCGGTCCTGTGCGGCCTGCGCCAGCATGGCCAGCGGGTAGGCCAGACGCGCGGGGTCACCCTCGGCCGCGGCCCGGTGCCGGCTGCGCTGCCAGTGACCGATCGCCGCGGCGGTACGGCCCAGCTCGTCCAGCACGTCGGCGAGCGTGTTGACGACCGCGTGCCAGAGCGTGTCCGGCAGGCGCCGCACGGCCCTCATCTGATCCAGAGCTCCTTCCAGCTCGGCCAGGGCCTCTTCGTTGCGGCCCAGACTGCGGGCGGCCACGGCCCGCATGAGCGCCGTCCGGACTGCGTTCACCGGGTCGCCGGAGGTCGGACAGTCCGCCAGGATCTCCAGGGCCCGGCGCGGGTTCCCGCCGAACAGGGCCAGGCATCCCCCGGCGATCAGCAGCCGGGACGTGGTGCGGTCGTGCGATTGCCCCGCCCGGGCCTGATCCAGCCACGTGGAGGCATCGCCGAGGTCCCAGCGCCCGGTGCCCGCCCCCTGATCGAGCAGCGCCACCACGAGCCGGGCGAAGAGCTCGCCGTCGCGGCCCTGCGCACGGGCTGCGGCCGACGTCAGGTTGTCGAACTCGATCGCCCGGCCCGGCCCGGCCCCGGCGGCCACCGGAGCCGGGTCGAGCCAGCGGTCGGTGACGGGCGGGAGGGCGTCGGCGAACTCGGCGAACCAGGCGGCGTGCCGGTCGGAGCAGGCCGCCTCCTGCCCGGGATCGGCGGCCAGCAGACCGCGGGCGTACTCGCGGACCGGCGAGAGCATGCCCAGCCGTCCGGTCTCGTCGATCAGCAGCAGGTTCTTGTCGGCCAGACGGCCGATCACGTCGATCACCTGACCGGGCCCGGGCACCGGCCCGCAGACCCACTCGGCGGCCTCCAGCGTGGCGCCCCCGACGAACACCGAGAGCTGGCTCAGCACCAGGCGCTCGGTGTCGTCGAGCAGGTTCACGGTCCAGCTCAGCACCGGGCCGAGCATCCCGCCCGGCCGTCGACGCGCCTCGTCCAGTTCGGCGCTGATCAGGTCCGGGGCCCGGCCCCGCGAGCGCGCAGCGGCCAGTTCCAGAGCCAGCGGCAACCCGTCGAGCGCGCGGCAGAGCTCGCTGACCGGGCCGGCGTTCTCACCGGTCACCTCGAAGGCCGGCAGCACCGCCCGGGCCCGGTCGCGGAACAGCCGTACGGCATCGGACGAGCGCACCATGTCCACGTCGTCGGCCCCGGACCCGGCCCACGGCAGGGACAACGGGCCGAGGCCGACCACCTGCTCCCCCGGCACGCCGAGCGGACGCCGGGAGGTGGCGAGCACGCGCAGGCCCCCGACCCGGGTGATGAGTGCGGTGACGGTGTCGACCGGGGACCCAACCGGAAGGGGGGTCCCGCGTGTTGCCCTCGGTGGGTGGGAGGTCTGGCCGGCCTCGACCGCCCCGCCGAGCTCCAGGTCGTCCAGCACCAGCAGGCAGGGGGTGGCGGCGAGGGCCCGGCAGACCGTGTCGAGCGGCGCCTCCCCGGGGAAGTCCGGCACCACGCCCAGCACCCGCCGCAGGCGCTCGGCCAGCCCGGCCCCGCCACTGTCTCCGGTGCTGTCTCCGGCATGGAGTCCGCCCAGGGGAACCACGAGCACCCGGGGTCCGGACATCGCATCACGCGCCCGGTCGGCCAGGCGCCGGGCCACCACCTGCGCCGCCAGCCGGGTCTTGCCCGCCCCGCCCGGTCCGGCGATGGTGACCAACCGGACGTCCGGGCGCCGCAGCAACTCCAGCGCCGTGCCGAGTTCGACCGTGCGGCCGATGGTCCCGGCGCCGAACGCCGTTCCGAAGGCGGTGCGCTTGGTCCCGATCACCGGGATCCCGCCGGTATCGGCCAGGCCGTCGCCGTCCGGCACCCCGGGCATACCGGGTAGCACCGGGGCGCCGGGCCCGGTCGAGAGCGTCGGTGGGCGGGGCACCAGGTTGACCGAAACGTTGGGAATGGTGGGATCGGTCTCCGGCCGCTTCGGGACCAGCTGACCGAACCGGGCATGATCCCGGCCGGGACGGTGAGCGCCGGCACTCGGTGTGTTCCCCGGCCCGGTCACCCTTCCCACCCCGGAAGAACCCCTGGCCCCGGACACCCGCCGGTTCCCGACCCCAGATCCGCTCCCGGCCCCGCTGCCGCCCCCTGCTCCCGTCACACCCCCGGCCCGGCTCCTGACCCCCGTCCCGTTCGCGAACGAAATCCCGGTTCCGAAAGAACTTCCGGGAACGAATGAAATTCCTGGCCGGGAGGCATCTCCCGAGGCCGGCGCCGGTGCGGCTGCGGAACCAGCACCTTGTTCTCCCGCACCGTCGCCGTCGGTCCGATTTTCCGTGGTGAAGAGCGATTCGGTCACTGCTCCGGAACCACCCGGAACCACTGGCGGTCCGCCGGGATCCGCCGACGACCGCGGCCGGTCCGCCGGGAGTCCGGATTCCTCCCCGGGGAACTCGGGAGGTGCCGGCGCCGGGCCGGGCCGCAACGCCGCCGGCGCGCCCCGGGGCCGGACCGGGATCGTGCTCATCGGCATCGGTGCACCGCCCGAACGCGGACCCGGGATCCGGCCCGGGAAAAGCCGGTTCACCATCCGCGAATTGAATTCTGCTTCCAGTCGCACGGAGTCACTGCCCTGGGTCAGCAGGGAGGCCTGGACAGCCCGCGGCACCGGGGCCGGGCGCAGCGGCCAGCCGTCCACAAAACTGGGCGATTCCACATCGGTCTCGCGCGCCGGAGTGACCGGTCCGAGCTCCTGTCGCAGCAATCGCCCGTGCAGCTCCCGAAGCGCCGGACCTGGGTCGATGCCAAGTTCGTCGCCCAGCCGCCCGGCCGCAGCGGCGTAGGCCGCGAGCGCCTCGGCCTGCCGCCCCTCCCAGTACAGCGAGGTCATCAGCTGCCCGACGAACCGCTCGTTCAGGGCATGTCGCCGGACCAGGTCCTGAAGTTCCGGAATGAGCCGGGAATGGCGCCCCAGCAGGGATTCCGCGTCGATGCGGTCGGCGATGGTGGACTGCCGGAGGGACTCCAGCCGGGCCACCGACGCCACCGCGCCCGGCACCCCGGCCAGATCGGGCAGAGTGGTCCCCCGCCACAACTGCAACGCAGAACGTAATTCGTGGGCCGCACCCACCGGATCACCTGCGGCGAGACGGGATCGACCCGACTCACTGGCCTCCTCGAACCGACGCGAGTCGATCGCCTCCGGAGGGAGGTCAAGGAGATACATTCCGGATACCGTACGTAATGGAGGTACTTCGCCAGGAGCGGCGAGCAGGCGTCGCAGCCGCGAAACGTACACCTGCACGGTATTACCCGCCGAGGGGGGCGGGGTGTCACCCCAGAGCAGGTCGATCAGCCGCGAGGCTGGAACGGCCACTCCCACCGAGAGGGCGAGTAATGCGAGCAGGGCACGCTGGCGGGGGCTGCCGGCCGATACCGGGCGACCTGCCCGCACGATCTCCACGGGTCCCAGGACCCGGATCCGGTCGGAGGAGTCCGATCGCGATGCGTGCGCCACGGAAAGAACCTATTCGCTACCTGGGTCCAACGCCCTGTCATTCACCGTGTTCATGCGTTCTACCAGGGCGTTCAGTAGTCATTAAGTGGCTTGTCGGACCTTCCCAGCAGATTTGTCGTCATCGAGGCACCGGGGCAGCACCGGGGCCGGATGATTTCAGGGGAGGTGCACCACGATGCGCGGTCAGACCTGGGGCTGAGCCCACGAGCAAGCCGTTCCGTGTCGAACCGGACACCGACAGCGTGCTGGTAGATACGGCAACGAATCACGCGCACTGCCCCCAGCCTCACGGCATGGGGGCCGGTCGCGGTTTTGGCACTAGTACCACCAGTTTCACCAGTAACACCAGAAACATGACGAGCGGGCCTGGGCGCTGTGAGGGCGGCACCACGGGCAAGGACGGCGGGCGTGACAGGGGAGACGACAAGGCGTGTCGACGAGAGCGGCAGATCCACCGATCGAACTCGAGGACTTCGGTCCTGGAGGCAGGAAAGCCGACCGTGACGCGGGTCCGGTGAACCCCGGCGAGTCCGGGAACCACCCGGACACGCTGGAAGGGCCTGCCGCGCAGGCCATCGCCGCGGCCGAGACAGCGACGGCGACCGAGACAGCAGCAGCGGCAACCGAATCGGCTTCGGCAGGTGACGATCGACCGTCCCGGTACCGGGACGTGTTCGGGGTACGGGAGTTCCGCGCGGTCTTCGCCGCGGACCTGTTCTCCCTGATCGGCGACCAGATCGCCGCCGTCGCGGTGGCTGTGCTGCTCTACCAGGACAGCGGTTCGCCGCTGCTCGCCGCCGCCGGCTACGCCACCGCCTATGTGCCCTGGCTGCTCGGGGGTCCGCTGCTGGCGGCCTGGGCCGAGCGGTTCCCGGGCCGGTCGGTGATGGTGGCCTGTGACCTGGGCCGGGCCCTGCTCATCGCGATCGCCGCCCTACCGGGCATGCCGTCGCTGGGGGTCGCCGGGCTGGTGTTCCTGGCCGCGATGTTCGCACCCCCGTTCGACGCGGCCCGCTCGGCCCTGCTCGCGCAGATCCTGACGGGCAACACCTATCCGGTCGGCATGTCCCTGCGACAGGCCGTGCACCAGATCGCCCAGCTCGCCGGCTTCGCGGTGGGTGGCGCACTGGTGCTCGCCCTCAGCGCGCCCGGCGTGCTCGCCCTGAATTGCTTCACCTTCCTGGTCTCGGCGGCCCTGTTGCGGGCGGGTCTGGTCGCCCGGCCGGCCCCCGCCGCCTCGAAGGCCGAACCCGAAGAGCACGAAGAGCCCGAAGCGCAGCCGGAAGAACCGGCCGAGGACGAAGCCCCACCTCCGGCCCGGACCCCCGGCGTCCCGCTCCAGCGCCGTCAGCAGACCGTGCCGGTGATGCAGCGCGTCGCCCGCACCAGTGTCTCCACCAGTGCCTCTACCCGTGCTTCTACTCAGGTACCGGGCCCGCGCAGTCGCACGGACGACCACACCCCACCGACCCGGCGCCGCTCCCGCCTGCGGCTCCGGGGCCGGCGGGCCGCGCAGGCCCGCCGCGTACAGCGGAAGGCGAGCGGGAAGGCGTCCTCAGGCAATTCGGTGTGGGGCGACATGATCGCGGGGCTGGGCGTGGTGCGCGGTGACGCGCAGATCTGGTTCCCCCTGATGCTGGGGATCGTCGGCGCGGCCTACGCGATCGTGCCGGAGGCCATCGCGACCGCCTACGCCGCCGAGCTGGGCCACGGCTCCAGCGTGGTCGGGCTGATCATGGCCGCAGCGGCGGCGGGCAGTGTGGTGGGCGGGCTGGCGATCGGCCGGTTCGCGGCGCCCCGCACCGCCTCCCGCCTGATGTACCCGCTGGCCCTCGTCGGCACGGTTCCGTTGCTGGTCATCGCGCTGCGCCCGGGTCTGACGGTGAGCCTGGCCATGTTCGTGCTCTGTGGGCTGGGGCAGGCGTTCCAGGTGGTGGCCAACACCCAGTTCGCCTCGAGCATCCCGCCGGCCATGCGTACCCGGGCCTTCGGCATCGCGATCGCCGGGCTCTACGGCGGGCAGAGTCTGGCCATCCTGCTGGCCGGGGCGGCGGCCCAGTGGCTGGCACCCAGCACCGTGATCGCCGCCTCCGGCCTGATCGGGGCGGCCGGACTGCTGGCGCTACCGCACCTTCGCCCCACGGTCCTGCGTGCGCGCGGCCGGCACTCCCACCAGTGAGCCGTCCGTCAGCGCACCGTCCGGGCCCACCGTCTCCGCGGGCCGCTCCGTACCGGAGTTGCTGAAGGTCGCCTCGCCCAGCGGCTTGCTCTCGTCGAGGCAGTCGTCCTGCTCGTCCTCGCCCGAGTGGTCGGGCGTCTGCAGGTCGAGGTGGGCGGTCTGCGGGTCGGGCAGGTGCGGTTCATCGCGCTGCGGGCGCACGGCACCGTTGAGACCGGCCTCCTTCGAGGTGACCACACCGTCGGCGTAGGTCTGCTCGGCGCCACCGATGTTGCGCTGCACCGGCAGCGACTCCGGGTGGTTCTTCTGCAGCCAGGTCAGCAGGGCCTCACGGATGTCGCACCGCAGGTCCCAGGCGGCCGGGCCGTCGTGGGCGGAGGCCAGCACCCGCACCACCATCGTGGTCTCGGTGGTGTCGGCGACCTGCAGCACCCAGGCCTGGCGGTCCCACAGCGGGTTGGCGTCGATGACGGACTGCGCGTAGTGCCGTAGCTCGGTCAGCGGGGTGGCGTAATCCAGGTAGAGAATCACCGATCCCAGCACCCGGGCCTCGTTGCGCGTCCAGTTCTGGAACGGGTTCGTGGTGAACCAGCTGGTCGGCAGCACCAGGCGACGTTCGTCCCAGAGGTGCACCACCACGTAGGTGAGGGTGATCTCCTCGATCCAGCCCCACTCGTCCTCGATCACCACCACGTCGTCGATCCGGACGGCGTCGGTGAAGGCCAGCTGGAGCCCGGCGAACATGTTGCCCAGCGTGGTCTGCGCGGCGAGACCGGCCAGGATTCCCGCGATACCGGCCGAGGCCAGCAGCGAGGCCCCGAACGTGCGCATCTGCGGGATCGACATCAGTACGGCGGCGATCCCGACCAGGACCACCACCACCCCGAGCACCCGGCGGACCAGGGTGATCTGGGTCCGCAGTCGACGGACCCGGCGGTTGTCAGCCACGTCCATCCGTAGCCGCCAGAACAGGATCTCCTCGCCCACCTGCAGCGATCGGACGATCAGCCAGCAGGCGGCCAGGATCACCGCGATCCCACCGGTGCGGGTCCAGCCCGGGCTGATGCCGTTGATGGCCTGCAGGGTCACCTCCACGGCGATCGCCACCGCGGTGAGGATGAACGGGTGGCGGCACAGCCGGTGGATGGCCAGCAGGCCACCGGAGTCCCGGCGCCGGCCGGCCCACCGGGCGATCCAGGTGAGGCTCCAGGCGATCACGCCGGCGGCGACGGCCGCCACCGCGACCAGGAGCAGTTGGGTCCAGAAATCGAGGTCCACGTATCTCCTTCCCGTTGCCGCCCACGACGGATCGCGGCGGGTCGGGTAGGTGTCAGGTGCTCGTCAGCCGACCGCCGGCGCCTTCGTCACGGCAGTTCCCGGGCTGAACACATCGAACGACGACGTTATCCAGCACTCCCGCACCCTGCGGCTCGACATTCACGCACCACGTCGACTTCGGGCATAAAATCCCAGGTCGCGAGCCAGTTCTGAGAGGCGGGTCACTCCGCTGAGCGGTAGAAAAGACGCCGTGAGTGATCAGACTGCGCCATCCATCGTCCTGTTCACCCGGGACCTGCGGGTGCACGACAACCCGGCCCTGCACGCGGCGGCCGGTGACGGCCCGGTGGTGCCGCTCTTCGTGCTCGACCCCAAGATCCTCGACGGTTCCTACAACCGTCCCAACCGGGGCCGGTTCCTCGCCGAGAGCCTGGCCGACCTGGCGTCCTGTCTGGAGGAGCGGGGTGCCGGGCTGGTGATCCGCCGGGGCGAGGTGGCTTCGGAGGTCGCGAAGGTGGCGAAGGCGGTGAGGGCGCGGGCCGTGCACATGGCCGGTGACGCGAGCGCCTTCGCCCAGCGCCGCGAAGACGCGCTGCGCGAGACCCTCGCACCGCTGGAGTGCGATCTCCACGTGCACGACGACTCGCTGTTCGTGGTGCCTCCGGGGCAGGTGACGGCGGTCGGCAAGAACCACATGGCCGTGTTCACGCCGTACCACCGCAAGTGGGAGAAGGCGCCGCGGCGCTCTCCCCTGGCTCCCCCACGCGAGCTGTCGATGCCGGAACTGCCGATGGGAAAGGTGCCCACCTCGTCCTCCATCAGCCCGGGACCGACCGCCCCCTCGCTCGCCCGGGGAGGGGAGAGCGCGGGCCGGAAACTGTTCTCGGCCTGGCTCGACCGGCACGCCGAAGACTACGAGGACGGCCACGACGACCTGGCCGGCGACCGCACCAGCCGCATCTCCCCCTACCTGCACTTCGGTTGTCTCTCACCGCTCGAGGTGGTGACGCAGGCCGCGCACGCCGAGGGCTTCGTGCGGCAGGTGGCCTGGCGCGACTTCCACCATCAGGTGCTGGCGGCGCACCCGTCGTCGACCCGCCAGGACTTCCGCACCCGGCACGACCGCTGGCGCACGGGGGCGGACGCCCAGCGCGAGTTCGAGAAGTGGAAGAACGGACGCACGGGGTGGCCGTTGGTGGACGCCGCCATGCGTCAGTTGCTCGACGAGGGGTGGATGCACAACCGGGCCCGCCTGGTGGTCGGGCACTTCCTCACCAAGACGCTGTACCTGGACTGGCGGTGGGGTGCCCAGCACTTCATCGACCACCTGCTCGACGGCGACACCGCGAACAACACCATGAACTGGCAGTGGGTGGCCGGCACCGGCACCGATTCCCGGTTCAACCGGGTGCTCGACGTGACCACCCAGGCCCTGCGCTACGACGCCCAGGGCGACTACGTGCGGCGGTACGTGCCGGAGCTCTCCGAGGTGGGCGGGCCCAAGGTGCACACCCCCTGGAAGCTGCCCCCCGACGTCCGCAAAAAGCTCGATTACCCCGAGCCGATGGTGGACGTGCGGGAGGGAAACGATCGTTTCCTCGCCGCCCGGGGAAAGAAGTAAAAGAAAACCCAGTTCGTGATCATGCGGACTTTTCCCGGGGAAAGTTCGCATGATCACGAACTGCTGGAGTTCAGCCGAGGCGGAGCTGACGCACCCGGATCGTGTCGTGCAGGTTGCGCAGGGCCTCGATGGCCTGCTCGGTGGGCTCGGCGGCGATGTCGGTGATCACGTAGCCGATGTCGCCACGGGTGCCCAGGGTCTGACCGTCGATGTTGACCTTCTCCTCGGCCAGCACGCCGTTGATCGCGGCCAGCACGCCCGGGGTGTTGCGGTGGATGTGCACCAGACGGGTGGCCTCGTGCTCCGGGGTGGCCAGCGGCGGGAAGTTGATGCTCAGGGCCGTGCTGCCGTGGATCGTGTAGTCACGCAGCTTGCCCGCGACGAACCGGCCGATGTCCTGCTGCGCCTCCTCGGTGGAACCACCGATGTGCGGCGTGAGGATCACGTTGGGCATGCCCTGCAGCGGGGAGACGAACTTGTCGCCCCGGCCCTTGGGCTCTTCGGGGAACACGTCGATCGCGGCACCGGCCAGCTGCCCCGACTCCAGGCGGCGGCGCAGCGCCTCCTGGTCGACCACGAAGCCGCGACTCAGGTTCAGGAAGATCGCGCCGTGCTTCATCAGGGCGAACTGCTCGTCACCGAAGAAGTCGGCGTTGCCCTTGCGACCGTCGACGTGCAGCGTGACCACGTCGACCTTGGCCAGCAGCTCTTCGAGGGTGTGGATCTGCCGGGCGTTGCCCAGCGGCAGGCGGTCGGCGGTGTCGTAGAACAGCACCTCCATGCCCAGGTTCTCGGCGAGCACGGAGAGCTGGGTGCCGATGTTGCCGTAACCGACGATGCCGAGCTTGCGGCCGCGCACCTCGTGCAGACCGGTGGCGCTCTTGTCCCAGACGCCCGCGTGCATGCCGCGGTCTTTCTCGGTCAGGCGCCGCGTCATCGCGATGATCTCGGCCAGGGCCAGCTCGACCACGCTGCGGGTGTTGGAGAACGGCGCGTTGAACACGGCCACGCCCCGGCTCTGCGCCGCCGCCACGTCGATCTGGTTGGTACCGATGCAGAACGCGCCGATCGCGAGCAGGTCGGGAAGCTCCGCCAGCACCCGGTCGGTGACGTTGGTCTTGGAGCGGATGCCCAGCAGGTGCACGCCCGCCGCCTGCTCGATCAGCTCGTCCTCGTCCAACGCCCGCTCGATCGAGACCACCTCGGCGCCGACCGCCTCGAAGGAGGCGACCGCATCCGGGTGGATGTTCTCCAGCAGCAGGATCTTGACGCCGGCGGCGGGAAGCTTCTTGTTGCTCACTGCAGTCACACTCACAAGCTGTAGGTCGGCACGATGTGGGCTCTGAGCCGGCGGCTCATGCTTCCGGCGTGTTACGTGAGATCTAGAACTCTACCCCGCGGCGATTCCGTCCCACCTCTGAGTAAAACGCCGCCCCACAGGTGTGAAGGCACTGTGAGCCCCGCATAATCCCTGAAGAATCGGCCCGGCCCGACGACTTCATCGGTACGCACCGAGACTCGGTCGTCGCGAAGGGAGCTGCACCGCCATGTCCATCAGCTCGATCAGTAGTTCCTCCTTGGCCGGGGCCGCCCAGGCGCTGGTGAGTCAGCGCAACGCCCCGAGCCAGAGCGGTAGTGCGCTCGGCGTGGCCGCCCAGGCCCTGGGGCTGAGCACCAGTGACCTGTCCGGTCAGTTGCAGGACGGCAAGACCCTGGCCGACATCGCGAAGACCCAGGGCGTCTCCCGCGACGATCTGGCGGCGGCCCTGAAGGCCGGTATGCCCTCCGACGGCGCCTCCCGGTCGGACGCGGACAGCATCGTCGACTCGATCATCGACAGGGTCGGCGGAGTCGGCGGCCCCAGCGGTGGCAGCGCCCCCCAGGGCCCTCCGCCCCCGCCCCCGCCGGCTCCCTCCAACAGCACGACCGGCCTGCTCAGCGGCACCCTGACCAGCGATCAGCAGAGCACCCTGAACACCCTGAGCTCGCTGCTGGACACCGACTCCACCTCGCTGCTCAGCAGCCTGCAGAACGGCACCAGCCTGGCCGACCTGGCCGACAACGCCGGCGTCAGCTCCTCGACCCTGGCCTCGGTGCTGCAGGACGGCCTGCTGTTCGACACCCGGGCCTGAACCCTCGGGGCGGCCGAGCCCCACAAAATCATTGCCGTGATCATGCAAAGTGTCCCCGCACTTCTAGAACTCTCAGTGCCAGAGTTCTAGAACGCCGGGGACACTTTGCATGATCACGAAGGGTGGAGCGGGGTTGTCAGCTCGCGGTGGCCGTTGCCGTGGGGGTTGCCGTGGGGGCTGCGGTGGAGAGCTCGATGCCGCAGGCCTTGAGTGCGGCCTGGGCGTCCTCGTCCTGGAGGACCTCGCTCATGCCACCACCCATGCCACCACCCATGCCGCCACCCCCACCCGGGCCGCCGCTCGCACCGGCGCTGGGCATGTCGGTCGGGCGGTCGGACGAACCCGCGGTGGGCATGTCGGTCGGCCGGTCGGTCGGCATGGCGCCGGGTGTGCCGTTCTGCGTGCCGCTCGGGGTCGGCAGGTCGATACCGGCCGCCGTCAGACATTCCTGAATCTGCTGGAACTGGCCGTTGCCACCGCCGCCACCGCCGGGCCCGGCCGCTGTCGCGGACGCCGCGGACGAGGTCGAACCCGACGAGCCTCCCCCACAGGCGGCCAGCGTCAGCGCGATCATCGGGGCGATTGCCACCGCGGTCAGGGTTCTGCGGTTGCGAACCATCGGTATTGCTCCTTCTTCCGTCATCCGAGAACGAAAACTCTTAGGAGGCGGTGATGCTCGTCGCCGTGACGACACCGTTGTCCGCCTTCGTACCCACCACCGACACCGAGACGCCCTGGGCCAGGCCGGAGAGCGCCGTGGCGGACGAGTCGGTGACCGTGGTTCCCTGAGGCACTTTCACGGTCACGGCCGTACCCGAGAAGTTCTTCACCGTGAGCGTGCGGCCCGACACCTTGGTCACGGTGCCGACGACCACCGGGCTGGTGGACGCCTGGTTCCCCGAGGAGCCTGCCGACCCCCCGGCGGCGCCACTCTGAGCACCGCTCTGAGCACCGCTCTGGGCACCGAACCCGCCACCGTAACCGCCACCACCACCGGGCATTCCGCCGGACTGGCCGTAGCCGCCCCGCGACTGTCCACCACCCATCGCCGACATCCCACCGCCGGGCGAACCGCCCGAGGCGCTACCGAACTGCTTCTGCACCGCCACACCACCGATGAAGGCCAGGCCCGCGAGCACCGCGGCCATCAGGGCGATCGTGACCTTTCCCATCCGGCGGTTGCTCTCGGCCAGCAGGTCCAGGTCGTCGTCGGCCGGCTGGATCGGGGCGCCGTCCCAGTTCCGGTCGTACGGAACCTGTTCGCGAGAAGGAACTCCCGGTTGCAGAGCGGTCCGGTCGATCCCGGCGGGTGACGTCGAATCAGCGGTCACAGCGGTCTGCTCCTGTTGTGCTCGGCCGATCCTGCGGGCCGGCTGGTGGCGGTTCACTCGTATCGGAGGGCGTCGATCGGGCGCAGCGACGCCGCCCTGTTCGCCGGGTAGAGGCCGAAGAACAGCCCGATGAGCACGGAGACAGCGAAGGACAGCACGACCGAGTACGGCTCGATCACCGGCTTCACGCCGACGATCGTGAACTGACTGCCGACGACCCCGATCAGCACGCCCATCAGACCGCCGAAGACCGACAGCAGCACGGCCTCGACCAGGAACTGGCTGACGATGTCGAACTTCTGCGCCCCGATGGCCTTACGGATGCCGATCTCCCGGGTCCGCTCGGTCACCGTGACCAGCATGATGTTCATGACGCCGATCCCGCCGACCAGCAGCGAGATCGCGGCCACCGCGGCGAGCAGCACGGTCAGTGTGTCGGTGGTGCTGGTCGCCGCCTCGAGGAAACTCGAGGCGTTCGAGACGCTGAAATCCGCGTCGTCCGATGTGGTCTTGTGCCGGGAGTTGAGGATGTCCTCGACCTCCGACTGCGCCGCGTCCACCGTCTCGGCCGAGGTGGCCTGCACGGTGATCGAGTCGACCGAGCCGTAACCGGTCAGGGTGTCCTGCACCGCCGTGAGCGGTGCGATCACCACGTCGTCCTGGTCGGTATTGCCGCTGGTGCCCTTCTCGGCCAGGATCCCGACCACGCTGAACTCGACCCCGTTGAACTGCACGGTCTGGTCGAGCACGTCACTGCCGTCACCGCCGGCCAGATCCTCGGCCACGCTGACGCCGACCAGGGCCACCCGCTTGCGGTCGGTGTAGTCGGAGTCGGTGAACGCCGATCCCTTCGACACCTTCCAGTCGTTGATGGCCAGGTAGCTCGGGGTGGTGCCGGTGAACGTGGTGACGTCGTGGCTGGCACCGGTGTAGGTGGCCGTCACCGAACTGGCCGCGACGGTCGGGGCGACCGCCTTCACGTCGGGTGCCAGCTCGTCGTCGAGCAGCGAACCGGCGTCGTCCTCGGTCAGTTCCGCGACACTCGTCTGGGTACCGGAGTCGACCGAACCGCCGCCTCCGCCACCACCGGGGAAGCCTCCCCCGCCACCTCCGCCGCCACCGCGTCCACCCGTGCCGCCCTGACTGCTCGAGACCGTCAGGGTGTTACTTCCCAGGGACGAGATCTGATCGGCCACCGCGGCACTGGACCCGGTACCCACCGAGACCAGGATGATCACCGACGCGACCCCGATGAGGATGCCGAGAGTGGTCAGTGCAGAACGCATCTTGTTGCCCAGGACCCCGCGGACGGCGAACCGGGCGGCCTCGGCGAACCGGCTCATCGGGAAACCCCCGGAGGTGGGTCGGTGATGCCCGCGACCCGCTCGTCCATCACGATCTGCCCGTCCCGCAACCGGATCACGCGCTTGGCCCGGGCGGCCACATCGTCCTCATGGGTGATCACACAGAGGGTGCGCCCGGCCATGCTGAGATCGTCGAACAGGTTGAGGATGTCGGCCGTGCTGCGACTGTCGAGCGCACCGGTGGGCTCGTCGGCGAGCAGGAGCACCGGGTTCGTCACGATCGCCCGGGCCACCGCCACCCGCTGCTGCTGACCGCCGGAGAGCTGGGAGGGGATGTGGTCCAGCCGGTCCCCCAGACCGACCCGTTCCAGGGCCGCACGGGCCCGCACACGACGTTCGGCGGCCTTCACCCCGCCGTAGGCCATCGGTAGCTCGACATTGGCCGTCGCCGAGGTCCGGGCGATCAGGTTGAACGACTGGAAGATGAAGCCGATCTTGCGGTTACGCACCAGGGCCTGACTGCGCTCGTTCAGCCGCCGGGTGTCGACACCATCGAGCAGGTAACGACCCTGGGTGGGCACGTCCAGGCAACCGATGATGTTCATCAGTGTGGACTTTCCCGAGCCGGAGGCTCCCATGATCGCCACGTAGTCACCGGTCTGGACCACCAGGTCGACCCCGGCCAGGGCGTGCACCTCGGTGTCGCCCAGGCCGTAGGTCTTCCGCAGGGAACGCACCTCGATGACCGGACGGCTCGCGGTCCTCGCGGCCACCGGCGGAGGTACTGTCTCGGTCACTGCGGGCCACCGCCTCCACCAGGCATGCCGCCGCTGCCGCCACCGAACCCGCCGCTGCTCCCGAATCCGGGAACGCCGCTGCTGGAGGATGAATCGTCGGTCGTGGTGGGAATCTGCACCTCGTCGCCGGCCGCCAGCCCGCTCTTGATCTCGGTGGTGCTGGAGCCCTCCAGGCCGATCTCGACCTCGGTGGTGGTGGCCACACCGTTCTTCAGCAGGCTGACCGTGCTGGTGTCGCCGGTCGTGGTGATCGCCGAGGTCTGCAGCACCAGAACGTCTTCCGCGGAACCGGTGGTGATGACCACGCTGACCGACGCGCCGAGCCGGGCGGTGGAGACCGGGTCGGTGACCGTGATCGTCA
Organism: Kineosporia sp. NBRC 101731; assembly: GCF_030269305.1. Lineage (NCBI taxonomy): Bacteria > Bacillati > Actinomycetota > Actinomycetes > Kineosporiales > Kineosporiaceae > Kineosporia > Kineosporia sp. NBRC 101731. The sequence goes on along the minus strand of NZ_BSTC01000001.1, from coordinate 734,431 downwards.
CCTCGTACTGCACCACGTTGCTGCTGGTGGTGCCCTCCGGCGAGATCTCGCTGACGGTGCCGCTCATCGTCTCGTCGCTGGCGGAGAGCGTGATCTCGGCGTCCTGACCGGTCTTCACCGAACCGATGTCGGCCTCGGCGATGCTCGCCGTGACCGTCATCTTGCTGGTGGCGGCCAGGCTGATGAACGCGCTGCTGGAAGAACTGGAACTGCTGGTACTCGAGGACGAGTCGGTGCCGGTGGCGCTACTGGTACCGCTCCCGGAGGAGGACGAGGAGGAGCCCGAACTCACGCTGTCACCGACCTCGCCACCGACCGTGAGGATCGTGCCGGCGAACGGCGCCCGCAGCCGGGTGTCGGCCAGGGCGTCCTTGGCGTCCTCCACGCTGACCTCGGCGGAGGCGATGCTGACCTTCGCCTCGGCGAGCTGCGCGGCGGTGGCACCTTCCTGGTTCTTCTCGATGTCCACCTTCTTCTGCGCCAGCTGCGACTTGGCCGAGGTGAGCTGCGAGCGCGCCTGGGCGAGCGTCTCCTTGTCCTTCTTGATGGTGGCGGAGGGGGCGCCGTCCGCCTTGTCCGAGGCCAGCTGGGTGGTCGCGGAGTCGACCGAGTCCTGGGCGGAGTCGACCGAGTCCTGGGCGGTCTCCAGGGCCAGCGAGTCCACCTCCTTCTCGGCGGAGCTCTGACCCTCGGTGAGGTCGTCGTAGGAGGCCTGCGCGGAGGCCAGGGAGGCCTTGGCGGAGGCGAGTTCCCGCTGTGCGGCGGCGGTGTCGATGGTGGCCAGGATCTGGTTCTTCTTGACCTTGTCGCCGACCTTGACCTTGACGGCGGTGACGGTGCCGGAGGCACCGAAGGACAGGGAGGAGCTGCGCGAGCTCGCCAGGTTGCCGGAACCACTGACGGAGGCCGTGACGTTACCCGTGGAGACGGTCGCCGTGCGGCTGGTGGTGGCGGTGCTGGCATCGGAGGTGCCGACGGTGAGGTAGGCGATCACGACGATCGCCACCAGCACCACGAGGAGACCGAGGTTCAGCCAGTGGTTGCGCAGAAGAGCCTTGCCCTTGCGACCGGGGGAGGGTGAGGTAGCGTCACTCACCGCGTTGCCGTCCCCGTTGCCCGTACGGCCCGTGGGACGTACAGCCCAAAACCCAGATTCAAGCTCGTATCTCCTTATCCGGTGGCCTTTTGGGCGCACTGGCGGTTCAGCGGACGCCACACCGTCGCGGAAACCGCTGCGCGCGGGCTGTGGTCACGCTATGAATCAGCCATGATGATCGGGCAAATGGCCCTGACCTGGACATACATCCCCGCTCCGGACACGCTCACAGGCTTTTCACAGATATACGGGGGCTGTCGTTCAGCTTTGGCGACCAGCTTGATTCCTGTGACGACCGCCCCCCTACGCCACCCCAACGGCGCGCCCGTTCGCGTGCTTGTGGTGGACGATGAACGCACTCTCACCGACCTGCTGACCATGGCTCTGCGTTACGAGGGCTGGCAGGTCCGTTCCGCTCCCGACGGCAACACCGCCGTCAAGGAGGCTCGCGACTGGCGCCCCGACGCCGTCGTGCTCGATGTGATGCTGCCCGACATCGACGGTCTCAACGTGCTTCGTCGTCTCCGCGAGGACGACCGGGACATCCCGGTTCTTTTCCTCACCGCCCGCGACTCGGTGGAGGACCGCATCGCCGGTATCACCGCCGGTGGCGATGACTACGTGACCAAGCCCTTCAGCCTGGAAGAGGTGGTGGCCCGGCTGCGTGGGCTGATCCGCCGCACCAGCCTGGCCGCCCAGCCGCCGGACGCGCAGCTGACGGTCGGGGACCTGATCCTCGACGAGGACAGCCACGAGGTCTCCCGCGACGGGGCCACGGTGAAGCTGACGGCCACCGAGTTCGAGCTGCTGCGGTACCTGATGCGCAATCCGCGGCGGGTACTGAGCAAGGCCCAGATTCTCGACCGGGTGTGGAACTACGACTTCGGCGGCCAGGCCAACGTGGTCGAGCTGTACATCTCCTACCTGCGTAAGAAGATCGACGCAGGTCGTCCCCCGATGATCCACACGGTGCGCGGTGCGGGCTACGTGCTCAAACCCGCCGCCGCCTGACCCGATCCCCTACGGATGAGGTCGGTCAGCTCCCGCAGGTCCAGGCACGCCGACGCGAAGCCCTCGCTCAGGGGGCGTAGAGGGCGCACCACGCTGCGTCGGCGCCTGGTCCTGCTGTCGATCGCCCTCACCGCGACGATCAGCATCGTCATCGGCCTGGTCGCCGTGTTCTCGCTGCAGGTGTTCCTGGAGGAGCGGCTGGACAACCAGCTCACCTCCGCGGTGCGGCGTTCCCGTGAATTCGCCGGCCGGTCTCCGTCCGAGAACCGGCCGTCGAACGTCACCGGGCCTGGTCCCGGCTTCCTGAACGCTCCCGGCCAGGGTGAGGACACGCTCGGCGCGGAGATCAAGGCCGACGGAACGGTCAGCGTCGCCGCCGTTCTCAACGCCACCGGTGAGAGGGTGGCGCTGACCGGCGCCCAGCAGACCGTCGTCAGCACAGTTCCCGCCGACCGCCGGCCCCACACCGTGGATCTCGGCGACGACCTGGGCAAGTACCGGGTGATCGGTCTGGTGATCCAGCGCGACGGCGAGGACGTCACCCTGGTCACCGGTCTGCCCCTGAGTTCGGTGCAGGCCGCGGTGTGGCGCCTGACCGCCGCGGTCATCGCGGTGAGCATCTTCGGGCTGCTCACGGTCGCCTTCGTCGGTGGGCTGATCGTGCGACGTACCCTGCGGCCGCTCAACCGGCTGGCCGAAGTGGCCTCCGGCGTCAAGGAACTGCCCCTGCACGAGGGCAAGACCGCTCTCCCCACCCGGGTTCCGGAGCAGGACACCGATCCGGCCACCGAGGTCGGACAGGTCGGGTCTGCCCTGAACACGCTGCTGGGCCACGTCGACAACGCCCTGCAGGCGCGTAACGCCAGCGAGGCCCGGATGCGCCGGTTCGTGGCCGATGCCAGTCATGAGCTGCGCACCCCGCTGGCCTCGATCCGCGGTTACGCCGAACTCACCCGCCGTACCGGGCAGCACGTCCCGCCCGAGGTCGCGCATTCGCTGAGCCGGGTGGAGTCCGAGGCGATCCGGATGAGCGGACTGGTGGAGGAGCTGTTACTGCTCGCCCGGCTGGACGAGGGCCGGCCCACCGCCAAGGACCCGGTCGATCTCACGGATCTGCTGGTCAACACCGTCAGCGACGCGCACGCGGCCGGACCCACCCACCGTTGGCAACTGAATCTGCCGGACGTACCGGTCGTGGTGACCGGTGACGAGGCGCAGCTGCACCAGGTGGTGGTGAACCTGATGGCCAACGCCCGGGTGCACACCCCTCCCGGCACCGTCGTGGAGGCCGCGCTACGGATGGTGACCAGCGAACAGGGCGCTCCCGTGGCCCTGCTCACGATCACCGACAACGGGCCGGGCATCGCGCCCGATCTGCTGCCCGAGGTGTTCAACCGGTTCGCCCGCGGCGACAACTCGCGTTCACGAACGGCGGGCAGCACCGGCCTGGGGCTGTCCATCGTGTCGGCCGTGGTGCTCGCCCACGAGGGTCAGGTCGACGTGACCAGTCAGCCCGGCCGCACCTGTTTCTCGGTGCGGTTGCCGGCCGAGCCACCCGAAGACCTCTACGAGCCGATGGACGACGAGCCCTACGCGGCGCTGCCGCCTACGGACATCCCGGTGGACGCGGTCACGCAACCCAAGGGAATCCCGGTCATCCGGCCTTAGGGCGTGTTTTGGAAGTCGGTGCCGCCAGGCGGCCACCGGGTGCCCCGCAGTAGGCATGGACTTCCAAAACGCGCCCTAAGTCGCCGCCAGCACCAGAAGCGCCACGTCGTCGCGTTCCGGCGCGAACGACCGCACCGCGGCCAGCACGGAATCCGCGACGGCATCGGCCAGCTGGGTCGCCGGATGACCGGGCCCGCCCTGCTCGCTCTGGCCGGCCTGGTCGGTCCACGGATTGCGCTCGTACTCGGGGTGTTCACGCCGCCAGGCCGGCGACGGCCAGGCCGGGCCGATGCCGCGGGGCACGGCCGCCAGCACCTCGGCCAGACGTTTCTCACCGAACTGCTCGTCGCCGACCCGCGCCTCGGTGACCCCGTCCGTGTAGGCGAGCAGGACGTCCCCTGCTTCGAGATCGACCACCACCTCGTGAATGTCCACCGACGGCAGCAGCCCCAGTGCCGTGCCGGGACGCCCGACCGTGTGCACCGACCCGTCGCGGTGCCGTCGCAGCAGCGGCGGTGGGTGGCCACCCAGGCTGAGCGTCACGCGGATCCGCCGCTCGTCCGGCCCGGGATCGTTGACCAGCCCGTAGACCACCGTGCAGAACCGTTCCAGGTCGTCCGGGGTCTGCAGAGCCCGGTTGAGCTGCCGCAGCACCTCGCTCGGGGTCCAGCCCTGGGCGCTCAGGGTGCGCACGGTGTAGCGGGCCATCGAGGTGACCACGGCCGCGTGCACCCCCTTGCCGGAGACATCGCCGAGCACGAACGCGGACTCACCACCGCCGGCCGGGTGCACGTCGTAGAAGTCACCACCCACACCCTCGCCCCGCGCCGAGGGCACCGACCGGGCGGCGAACCGCAGGGCGGGCAACTGGGGCAAGGACGCGGGACGCAGACTCTGGCGCAGGGTCTCGGACAGACGGGTCTGCTCGTTCAGCAGCTCACGCAGTTGCCGCTCGGTGCGGTTGCGCTCGGTCACGTCGCGCAGCACCACCAGCCGCGCGATCTGCCGGCCGACCGGGTCGGTCACCCAGGTCATCGAGACGGCTACGTCGCGTGGTGGCCCCAGGACGAGCTGCTCCCCTGTCCGCTCCCGGTGCCGGTCCTGTCCGGTGGGCCCCGGGAGCCCCGAAGGGTCCGTGTGACGGTCGATCTCGCGGTCCACAACCTTCAGCGGACGCCCGGTGAGACGCAGTGGTTTCTCGGGCCCGGCCGGCTCGGGCCGGGTGAAGAGCCCTCCCCAGAAACCGGGCAGGATCTCCTCGGCGGTATCGGCGCCGGGAGCCGGGTAGATCAGCACCTCGTCCTCGACCGTGTCGACGGCCGAGCCGACCTCCAGCTTCTCCAGCACCGTGGCCAGACCGGGCACCACGTCCACCACGTAGCGGCCGATCATGGCCCGGCGAGGGAAGCTGATGATCGAGGCCGCGGCGGCGTTCGCGTCGACCACCCGGCCGTACACGTCGAGCACCAGCACGCCGTCGTTCATCTGCTCGATCACGATGCCGCGGGCGACCGGCGTGAGGTCGAGCAGGCGCAGCCGGAAGAAGCCCCAGACCAGCACCACCGCGGTGATGCCGAAGAGGAACGGCGTGGGGTCGACCATCCCGGCCCGGAACAGGCCGGCGTTCCAGAGCACGTTGCCGAAGCAGGGCAGCAACGACGCTGCGATCAGGAGTGCGCCCTGGCGGCGGTAGGGCGGGGCGATCTTGGTCAGGCGGGCCATCAGCACGAAGTCGGCGCCCAGCATCAGCACGTAGACGTAGACCGCGTGCGGCCAGAACAGCGGACCGGCTCCGGGCACCTGGGCGTTGAGCACCCGGCTGGTGTCTGAATAGTCCTGGATCAGAGGACGCGTCACGGGCATCAGGAGGAGGGTCATCATGACGACCGGGTGGATCGTCAGCAGGATCGTGGATCTTCGTGTCATCCGCCCACGCCCGGTGTAGGCGAAGACGAAGCTCCACAGCGCCGGCGGCAGGGCCACGACGCCGAAGTACTTGAGCGCCGACCACCATTGGGCGACCTCGGGGGAGGTGCTGCTCAGCTCCAGGGCGTAACAGATCGACCAGACCTTGACCGCGAGCAGCATGACCACCAGCGGGCGGCTGCCGATGCCCTGGCGATTGGCCCAGACGAACCCGGCCAGCGACAGGTAACCGACGCCGCCGGCCACCAGAGCGCAGACCAACCAGGCCGACCACGACACCGCGCTCGATACCTCCCCGCGACCACGTCACCCGTCAGTTCGCCACCGACGGAAGCCCACAGTGCGAGCACCGCCCGGCTGCTCCTTGATTGCCCAGGTGAACAGGGTATGCGGAGTGCACCCGGGGCGCAGGGTGATGAGGTTATCCGCGGATGATGCGTGAAACGTCACCGGGTCTGCCGAAGTGATAACCCTGCGCGTAGTCACAGCCGATCTCCCGCAGGCGCCGCGCCTGCCGGCCGGACTCCACCCCCTCGGCGATCACGCGCATCCCGTGGGCGTGGGCGAGATCGACGATGGCTGTCACCACCGCGTCGGCGCGGGAGTCCTCGCCGACCGGCGTGACGAACGAGCGGTCGATCTTCATGAAGTCGAAGCTGTACCGCTGCAGCCCGGCCAGACCCGACCGACCCGAACCGAAATCGTCGATCCCGACCCCGATCCCCGCCGAGATCAGCTCCTTCAGCGCTCGGTCCACCGCCGGGTCGGCGTTGGCGAACGCCTGCTCGGTCAGCTCCACCTTCAGCTTCTCCGGGCCGAAGTCACCCCGGCGCACCGCGTCGATCAGGTGGAACGCCAGGCCCGGGTGCTCGGTGGAACGGGCCGACAGGTTGATCGCCAGCCACGGCGGCGTGACCTGCCCCCGACCTGTCTGGTCACCGATCCGCGCATCAGCAGCCCGCAGATCCTCCGCGTTCTCCGACCACGACCGCAGTTGCGCGATCACCTCGTTGATCACCCAGGTATCGACCTCCACGATCAGGCCGGTCTTCTCGGCAATGTCGAGGAACTGGCCGGGAGCCAGCAGATGCTCGCCGCCCTGCGGGTCCACAAGACGCACCAGCGCCTCCGCCCCGATGATCCGGTTCGTGCTCAGGTTGATGATCGGCTGGTACTCCAGGGTCAGACCCCGGTCGGCCAGGGCCATCCGCAACCGCTGCTCGGTGCGGCGGCGCTCGCGCACCCCTTCCCGCAGGGCCTCGTCGAACACCGCATAGCCGTCGCGACCGGAATCCTTCGCCTGGTGCAGGGCGATGTCGGCCTCACGCAGGAGGTCGGCACCGGTCGAGCCCGGGCGCCCCCGGTTGCTCGAGATGCCCACGCTGCCCGGGCAGATCAGCACCTCACCCGATCCCGGCAGCACGTAGGGTGCCCGCAGGGCCTCCAGCATCGTCTGGGCGAGGCCCACCACCCGGGCCTGCGACCAGCCCGCCGGGACCACGACCACGAACTCGTCACCGCTCATCCGGGCGATCAGCGAACCGTCCGGCACCACCGCGACCAGGCGGCGGGCCACCTCGATCAGCAGCCGGTCACCGGTCTCGTGACCCAGGCTGTCGTTCACGACCTTGAACCGGTCGAGATCGAGAAGCACCACGCTGAGGGCATTCTCGTTGGCACCCGGGGTCGGTCCGGTGGCCCGCAGCAGCAGCTGCAGCCTCCGCTCGTAAGAGGCCCGATTGCCCAGCCCGGTCACCGGGTCGGTGGCCGCGACCCGCTCCAGCTCGATCCGGTCGCGCACCTGACGGGTCACGTCGATCGTCGCACCGTAGACCGCGGTGATCGTGCCGTCGGGCGCCCGTCCCGGCGTCGCCCACGACTGCACGTGCCGGATCTCGCCGCCGGTACCGATCAGCCGGAACGTCTCGACACACTCGTCCTCAAAGCCCTGCGGGTCGAGGTCCACGTCCACCCGGCGGGCCCGATCCAGGTCGTCGGGGTGGACGAAGGCATGCCAGCGGTCCAGGTCAGGATCGAAATTCTCCGCGGAAACACCCACCAGGCGGTACATCTCGTCCGACCAGATGAGTTCCGAGGTCTCCGGTCGCCATTCCCAGGTGGCCAGACCCGCCAGTTCCTGCGCTGCCCGCAACCCGGCCAGGCCGGAGCGCAGCGCATCGGCGTCCCGTTCGAACGCGGTGATGTCGACGACGCCGCCCCAGGCCCCCAGCAGGTTGCCCTTGTCGTCGCGTCGCACCTCGCTCCAGGCGTAGGCGTGCTTGGCCTGCCCGTCCCGGGTGCGCAGGCGCAGTGCCCCGGCGACGCCTCGGCCACTGCGGATCGCCTGCACCGCCACGTCGAACCGGCCCCGATCGGCACCCGCCAGCACCGACCGGACGGTGCCCAGGTCCAGCTCCACGTCGGCGGGCATCCCCAGCAGACGGGCCACCGGCGACGACCAGGTCACGGCGTTGCTCACGGCGTCCCACTGCCACAGCCCCATGCTGTCGGCCGAGGGCATCGAGATCGACAGAGCCGAACCCGATGGTGGACGTTCACGACGGTTGCGCGGGCCCGGCATCCGCCGGTCGTCGACAGGAAGAGAGCCCCCGAACAGTGCGGCGCCGGATCCCCGGCCTCCCCCGGTCGGGGGCATCCGGCTGCCGGTGGGAGGCGTGAGCAGCTCAAGCCCAAGATCCTGACGCAGCTCCGGAGAACCGTTGACCCGATTGACGACTCGCGGGTTTCCGCGCATCTCGGCCAGACGTGCGTGGATGGCGGTCGGGGCGATGCTCCGGTTGGTGTTCTGACCGGCCCAGCCCGGTTCCTCACCCGCGGTCTCGGTGTTCAGATCGAGCACCTGGTCACGCACCCAGACCTCGTCCGGGGCCTCGTCACCAGCCGCAACGACATCAGCCGCGGACACCTTCGCCTCAGAACGCTCAGCAGGCTCGGTGGACCCGGCAGGCCCGATGGACCCGGTGGACGCGGCGGCGAAGCTTCCGGCATCGAGGGTCCCGACCTCGAGAGCCCCGGTGTCATCGACCTCGACCGCCTCGAACTGGCCGGTGCCGGTGGACGTCCGGCAGTCGGCGGCCGATGTCTGAGCCACCGGCGAGAACGGTCCGGTCGCCGTGGACGGTGATACCGAGCCCGACACCGAGCCTGCATCGACCTGCTGTCCGACCTCCGGCTGCTGGCCGGCACCCGTCCGCGAGGCGGAATCCGGCTGCCGGGCTTCTCGCTGTTGCCGGCCTTCGGCTGCGCGCCTGGCCATGGAACGACGCGGGGCCTCGACCCACTGGCCGACCGAACTCTGTTCCTCGGCAAGGCTGCGCTGTTCAACGGCATCACTGCGCGGCCCGGCTGCGGAGGATCCACTGGTCTCGGTCGACCGGCCAAGCTCGAACTGCTGGCCGGTCTCGAACTGCTGGCCGGTCTCAGACCGCTCCTCGGCACCGGCCGGTGATCCGGCACCCGGTTCCGGTCCTGGTCCGCCGGGCCGACCCGCGTCCACCTGCTGAACGGGTTCGACCAACCGATGGGCGGTGCTCTCCGTCAACCGGCTCGCTTCGACCGGCTGGCCCACCTCAGTCTGCTGTCCGGTGACGGACTGCCCGATGAGATCCTCGTCCTCCAGGTGTGCCGCACGGTCACGCTCCCGGCGGGCGCGACGCTCGCCTCTCGGAACCGACATCCCGAACGGACCGGAAGATGTTTCCTCCGGATCGCTCCCACCGAGCATCGAACCGGCCGACGTGTCCTCCTCGTCGACGTCGTCCTCCGGGTTCAGCGCCTCGTCGAGAGACTGATCATCGCTCCAGTCGAAGGTGCCGGCGGTCGAGATCGATCGGTCGGAAGCGTCTTGCCGGTCGGAAGCGGCCTGGTCGAAGAGCTGGTCGAACGCGGAAACCCTTTCCCGCTCATCGTTCTGACCTTCGACTGGATCGCTCTGGAACTCGGCCTGGTACTCCCGCTGCTGCGGGGTGAACAGGCCGAAGGGATCGTGTCGATAGTCCTGCCGACCGTCGGGCGATGCGACGACCCGCTCCGGCCCGGACTCCTCGGCTGCCGCCAGTGCACCGAAAACCGCTGATGCCGCCGGGTTGTCCGGCTCGTAGGCAGTGCTGGGCACGTTCGGCGTGAACCACCGGTCGAAACCCTCGCCGGCCGGCTCGCGCACCGCTTCGGCTGCGACGCCCCCGGCCTGCTGCCGCTCCGCCAGCCACGATTCCAGCCGCGCCTGCGGTCCGGCCGTCCCGGGCTCAGCGGCCCCGCGGGCGACCAGGTCGTCTTCATCCTCTTCGAGTTCATCCTCTTCGAGCGTGGCGATCCGCTCACCGGCCACCTCGGCCAGATCGGCCGTGGCCTCGATGTCCTCATCGGTGAACCAACCCGGCCGGTCCGCGGTGAAGGCCAGCACAGCCAGCACTTCGCGGGTGATGCTCGCGTGCCGCCCTGATCCCGCCGGCGCCGCGCGTAGCAACGGAACCGCCAGCACCGCCGCCGCCGAACCACAGCACTCGGTATTCAGCTCGACGCCAGCAGAATCGCTCTCCGGATCAACGGCGGCCACGTGCTGGATCAGCGCTGTCCCCCAGGCTGCCCCGCAGGCGGTGTTCTCCAGCAGAACCTCAGAACCCAGCTCGACCGATTCGTCACCGTAGGCCGCCGTCCAGATCAGCCGGTCGTTGACGACGCTGGCGATCCGCGTCGGGGCGTCCATCAGCAGACCGGCGTCGCGCACCAGCTCCTGGAGTACCTCGGCTGAGGTCGGCCCGGCATCCGCGATCCGGTGCAGCGCCGCGTCCAGGGTCACGGCGTCTTCCACCACGGGCAGTTCGTCGACCACCGACAACTCGTCAATGCTGGACGCTTCCGGATCAGCTGACTTGTTGACTCGGGAAGGATCGATGTCAGAGGACCATTCAGGAAGCGACGGGCCGGCCGGATCCGATCCGGTCATGGTGTGCGGTTCAGACTCAGCGGGCAGTCCCGCGCCCGGCCCGGAGAGATCAAGCCTCGGGTCGGTGGACGATGCGTTCTCTGCCCACGATCCCCGACTACGGCGACCGCCCACGCTCGACGGCAGCGCCCCATCACCCCGTTCGTGATCAGGCAGACCCCCACCGGGAATTTCTGCGTGATCGCGAGCGAGAACATGGTCAACCTTCGCCGTCATCGCACCGGCCACACTCGGGCCGGTGAGGGTGCGTGATGCAGGAGCCGCCCGAAGGTCAACGGCGGCGTGTAGATCAGTGGCGGCATGTAGATCGGTGACGATGGGGAGATCAGTGGGCGCGGGAAGATCAGTGGGCGCGGGGAGATCAGCGGCGATAGGGAAATTCGCGCCCGAACGCAGTTCCGCGGCCGGGTGAGATCCAGCCCCGGCGAACGATTCAGTAGCTGCCGGCGACCCCGTGGCGGCGCTCGGCCGTGCGTCCGTGGGCAGTTCGGCAGAAGGCGGTGCGGTCGAGGGCGCTCCATCGAAGACAGACCCGTCTCCGGAAGCACCGGTCGGAGAAGGCCCCGTCGTACCGGCGCCCGCCAGGCTGACACCGACCTCAACGGCCCCAGCCAGGCCGTCAGCCGCCACACCGTTCCCGGCCACACCGTTCCCGGCCACACCCGGGCCCACATCAGCGGCACCCCAGCCACTCATGTCCCCGAAATCCGTTCCGCCAGGCCCGACCTCGGTGGCCGAGCCGGTCCTGCTCCGGTGGTCGTTCTCGTCCGCAGTGACTGCGTCATTCGGTAGGTATCCGGTCGATGCCCTGGGCAGCGACTGCCCCACACGTCCCGATCCCCCACCCGCCGGATCCCCACCCCGCGGCCCAGCGCGGTGATGGAGCCCACCAGACACATCCATCACGTCAGGGGCAGAGTCAGCCGGCGAATCGGCATGGTCCGCGGCCCGGTCGGGCGCGACCACCGATCCACCCCGACCATCCTCACCAGCAACAACATTCGCACCAGGGTGAACGGTCGGATCTGTCACGGGGCCGGCCTCGGAGCGAGCCTGCTCCGAGCGGCCGAACTGCAACCGGTACTTGCTTCCCATCTCCAGGCGCGGGACGGACCGCGCACCCCGCCGGCCCCCCGACCGTCCGCTCACCATCTCGGCCCAGGTGAGATCACCCGAATCTGGGCGCGCAGCGGTAACAGCGTCACGATCAACACCGGACGAGCCCCCAGAGGGCTGTTCGGTGTGCTCACGTCCAGCTTCTCCCTCAGCTCCCCGTGGGGTCCGGGTGACGAGACCGGCCTCGGTCGTCACCTGCTCCTGCGCGGACTCGTCCTCTTCGACGTTCCTCGGAAGGAGAGAGCGCAGGGCAGGACCAGGATCGGCATCGGCGGTACGTTGCCGATTGCCGCGCTGCCTTCCGGCGCCCTTGGCGCCACCGCCATGCAGGAGCGTCATGCCCCCTCCTTCCCGCATCCCGCGATCCGACCTCAAACACGGATCGTGTTCTTTCAAGTGTGGAGAGTAGTCGGTATCCCCTGCTCGGCGCACCTGATCGGCCCCCTCCACCAGCACCCCGTAGCCACCCCGCACGACCCATCAACCACTTGTCCCCCTCCTCTGGGACAGTCGGTAAGAGGTTCGAGCACAACAGTTTCCGTTGGGCGACAAATCCGGCGGGCCGGCGGATAGTGCCCCGGGCAAAACGCATAGAACCCCGCGTTCCGGCCGCGCGGCACGACCGGCCGACACGGGAACGCGGGGCGATGCTGTTTACGGAACGTTGCTGAAGGGGGTAATGGGAGGCGGGTCGGCCGAACGTCTCAGTCAGGGCCTCGGGCACTCGGCGGTGGGCGCACCGCCGGTTCAGACCTTGCGCGCATCGGATCCGTACGACCGGAAACCTTGACCAGGATGCGTCAGACGCGGCGGGGACGGGCGTAGACACGCCGGGACCAGGCATATCCGATCGCTGTCAGCGCGACGCACCATCCCGCCGCGGCCGCGGCGGTGCCCGCCCCGAGGGGAGTGCCGAGCATCAGGGCCCGCAGGGTGTCCATGATCGGTGTGAACGGCTGGTACTCGGCGAACCAGGCCAGCGGGCCGGGCATCGAGTCGGTGGGAACGAAACCGCTACCGAGGAAGGGAAGAACGGTCAGCGGAGCGGAGAAGTTACTCGCGGTCTCCACCGAGCGCGCGATCAGACCACCGGCGACGGCCAGCCAGGCGATGGCCAGCGACAGACCGGCCAGCAGGACCATCGCCCCGAGCCAGCCGAGAAGATCGGCCCCCGGCCGGAATCCGATGAGCAGGCCGACCACGATCACGATCACCAGCGAGATCAGGCTCTGCACGACGGAGGCCAGGGCGTGACCGGTGAGCACCGATCCCGGCGAGATCGACAGGGTGCGGAAACGCGCCATGATGCCGGTGGTCATGTCCTGGGTGACACCGGTGGAGGTGCCGGCCGCGACCATGCTGATGGTCATGAGCAGGATCCCGGGCATGACGTAGTTGACGTAGTCGCCCCGATCGCCGGTAGCCCCCGAGTTCAGCCCCGCCCCGAGAGTGCCACCGAAGACGAACGCGAACAGCAGGAGGAACACGATCGGCACCGTGAGCACGATCACGGTCAGCTCGGGGTATCGCGACAGACGCCGGGTCTGCCGGGTGAACATGGTGACGGAGTCGGTGATCGCGGTGCTCATCTCGATGCCTCCAGGGTCGGCCCGGCCTGAGGACGCCCGGTGAGGGCGAGGAAGACGTCATCCAGATCGGGGGTGTGCAGCACGATGTCGTTCACCGGAATCCGCTCGGCGTCCAGACGGTTCAGCAGATCCCGTACCTGGGGAACGTCTGCGGCCCCGACCACGTCGAGGCTCAGCTCTTCGGGTTTGGCGGCAATGGTGTTCAGGAGAGACTCGGCCCGCCCCAGCGCCTGGGCGTCGGCGAACCGCAAGGTGATGCGCCCACCGGGGATGAGCCGCTTGAGCTCGGCCGCGGTGCCCTGCGCCACGATCCGCCCGCCGTCGAGCAGGGCGATCCGGTCGGCGAGCTGATCGGCCTCCTCCAGGTACTGGGTGGTGAGCAGCACCGTGACCCCGCCCGCGACCAACTCACGCACGACGTCCCACATTTCCCGTCGGCTGCGGGGGTCGAGACCGGTGGTGGGTTCGTCGAGGAAGACCACGTCCGGCCGGCCCATGAGACCCATCGCCAGGTCGAGCCGGCGCCGCATGCCACCGGAATAGGTGGTGGGGAGTTTTCCACCGACCTCGGTGAGCCCGAACTGCGCCAGCAGGGTCTCACTGCGGCGACGGATCTCGGACCGGTCCAGATGATGCAGGCGCCCCATCAGCACGAGGTTCTCGGCGCCGGTGAGAAGGTCGTCGATCGCGGCGAACTGACCGGTGACCCCGATCGACGAACGCACCCGGGCCGGTTCGGCGGCCAGATCGTGCCCGGCGATCCGGACGGTCCCGGCGTCGGGTGACAGCAGGGTGGAAAGGATGTTGACGGTGGTCGTCTTCCCGGCGCCGTTCGGCCCGAGCAGGGCTAAGACGGTGCCCCGCGGCACAGCGAGGTCGATGCCGTCGAGCACGACGCGGTCGCCGAACTTCTTGCACAGATTGCGGACGTCGATCCCGAGTTCGCCGGGACGTCCGGTTCCCGGGACGGCGGGGACGGATGGAACGGGTGGAACGGTCATGGTGCGCTCCTCGTTCACTGATGTCCGGTAGGTGTTCAGGCCCGGCGTAGCACGATGTCGCCGTATCCGGTGGTCGCGTGGATCTCGACGGTGAGCTCGGAATCGCCCGGTCCGTCGATGTCTTCGAGAGCGCTACGGACCACGCCGTGGCGGGCGTTGACGTCGAGCCAGGCGGCCGTGCCGTGGGCGATGCCGATCTCCAGCTGCCCGTACGAGGTGTTGGCGGTGATCCGGCCGCTGCTCACCGATCCCAGTCGCACGTCACCGGCCGAGGTCCGGGCCTCGATGCCGGCCAGGGCCCGCTGCACCCTCACGTCCCCGGCCGAAGTGGAAAGCCTTGCCAGCGAATGACTTTCCTCGATCCTTACGTCGCCGGCCGAGGTCTTCGCCGTCATCTCACCCTGGGCCTGGCCGACCGAGACCGATCCGGCCGAGGTCCGCAGGTCGGCGGTGCCCCGCACGCAGGTCACGCGGACATCGCCCATCCCGGTCTTCGCCCGGATGTCGGCGACCTCCTCCAGGTTCACGTCACCCATCCCGGTGCTGAGGTCGACGTCGCCGAGCAGACCCTCCGAGCTGACGTCGCCCCATCCCCGCATCTCCAGCTTCGAGCCGGCGGGAAGGGTGAGCACCACGTCGACCCGTTCCGAGGAACCGAAGAGATTCTTCAGCCGGGCCTTGGTACTGCGCGGGGAGCGGAGGGTGAGACGGCCCCCCACGAGCGAGACGCTGGTGTTACGGGCGTGCTCGACGTCCACCGCACGCCGGGGGTTGTGCGGGCTCACCTCGACCGAGGTGCTGGTACCACCCTCGACGGCGTGCACGGTGAGAGAGAGGCCACCGATGTCAATCAAGGCGTGAATGGGCTCAGGGGTGCTGAATTCGGGCATGACGACTCCAGGTGAGAGCGGTGCGCGAGTAAAAGTGGTGCGGGACGGCCGTTACGGCCGTGACAAAGAGGTCAGCGGACCCAGCCGGAGCGCCGCTGCCCCAGACCCACGACGGGCGGGACCGGCGGGGCTGCGGGCGGGACCGGCGCGGCGGGGGGCGCATCGACCAACGAGGCGATCGAGCGCACCAGCCAGGCGTTCACGGAGAGCCCGGAGGCCGAGGCGGCCTCCTCGACCCGGGACTTGAGACGTTCGGGCAGACGCAGACTGAGCCGGGCGGTGCCACCGTCGTCTTCCGGCTCCTCCGTACCGCTCTGCGGGGTCGGCGGGAGTGATGCCGCAGCGGGCTGGACGGGTTCGACCGGCGCGGCGATCGGGGGCGTCACGGCGAACTGCACCTCCCGGCCGAGCAGACGAACCTCGACCGAGCCGGGGCTCAGGTTCTCGGTGATCTCCCCGGCCGCCTCGACCAGCGCGTCCAGCAGCACGAGCCGGATCGAGGAGTCCAGAGCATTGGCCATGTGCCCGGCGACAGCCAGGGTCTCCTCGCCGCCCACCTCGCCGGCGGCGTACAGATCCCGGTGGAGGCGGGCGGTGTATGCGGTGACGTCCATGTGCATCACTATGACGCCACAGTGGCGTCACTGTCTAGTCGATTGACGTCATGAGTGGCGACGTCTTGATGTCAGTGCCTCCAGCCAGGCAAAACGACGCTGGGGTAACCCCATGGGCGCCGAGACGGCGCCGGGGTCACCCCAGGACGAGCGCCCGCAGGCGCATCGGTGACGTCAGTGATGTCAGTGGTGTCCGCGATGTCAGGCAGGCTGATACGTGAGGCAGTTGGCGCCGGCGCTTCCGGTGCCCGCGCCGATGCGCACGCCGCTGGCCGAGCACTCCAGGTCGCTGTTGAACGAGCAGTCGGCACGCTGACAGGCGCCCACCTGCGCGACCACCTTGTCGAGACCACCCTTGCGCGCCAGCGGGATGAACGTGCCGCAGTCGGCGCTGCCGTTGCTCCCGGCCACCGTGATGGCGAAGGCGTGACACCCGTCGTGGTTGTAGCCGCAACCGTCGACCGAGCACTCACTCACTGCGGGCATGGTGGTCATGACCAACTTCTTTCCGTCAGGCGTTCTCCGGGACATTGCTTAACCGAAGAGGACCAGATAATTCCCCGCCCCGCAATACGGGAACAGCCGAGGTAAACCTTGCCTCATCCCCGTTAGGTAATGCTCCCCTACATCTCGAAAGAAATCATCACCGCAGCTCAGATGGCATGTGAAAATTAGCCAAGCAACCACTTCCCTTATTCATTCCGGGCATTACCGACGATCCCCGGGCCGAAGGAACCGAAAATTCAGTTCTTTCGGCGGGGCGATTCGGCAACCTCCCGGCGAATTCCGCAGGGCAGCCTCACCGGAGATCCGTACCGTTCACATGACCTGTGAGGTCATCGCCGGGCGGCCGCACCGACACCTAGCGTCGTCCTCATGACCGCTTACGCCATCGCCCACCTCACCGACGTCACCATGAACGACGAAGTGATCGAGTACCTGCACCGCATCGACAGCACGCTGGAGCCCTTCGGAGGCCAGTTCCTGGTGCACGGCGCGCGGGTGTTTGCGCTGGAAGAGACCTGGGCGGGAGACATCGTGGTGATCTCGTTCCCGGGCCTTCAGGCCGCCCGGGACTGGTACGACTCTCCCGCCTACCGTTCCATCCTGCCGCTGCGCACCCGTAACAGCTCGGGCTCGGTGATCCTCGTCGACGGCGTCACCCGGCCGCACGCCGCCCCGGACATCCTGATCGAATCCTGAACGAGCGAACTGCCCGGCAGCAGGGACCGGAAGACTCTGGCTATCCTGAACGCGTGAGTACGCGGGCTGCCGAGCGACAGCTCGTCGAGGGCAAGCTCCGGGTGTTGCGCGCCGGGGCCTTCTCGGCCTGCGCCGTCTCTCTCGCCGCCGTGGCCCACCTTCTCGCCGGTGGCACCGCGCCCTCCCCGATCCTGTTGGCCGGGCTGGGCCTGCTCCTGGCCCCGGTAGCCGTGCTCAGCGCCGGAAAGCTGCACCGACCAGCGGCTGTCGGTACCGCGATGGTCGCGGTCCAGACCGCACTGCACTGGTTGTTCGGGCAGTTCGGCCCGGCGGCCGACTGCGCGCAGATGTCTTCCCACCTGAGCCATCCCGGTATGGCCCACCCGGGATCTCTGGTCTGCCAGGACAACCCGGCGATGACCATGGCCGGCAGTTCGCCTCTGATGGTCCTCGCCCACCTGAGCGCCGCCGCCCTGCTCGGCCTTCTCCTGAGCAAGGGCGAAACCGCTCTGTGGCGCATGCTTTCGTGGATCTTCCCGAAGCTTCCCGCCCGCTTCCGGCCCTTGCCGGTGCGGGCCCGGCTACGCCGTACCGCCTCGCGCCGCACTGCCCCGCTCCGGCCCGAACCCCTCACCGGTGCCGTCGGGCGCCGTGGCCCACCGCGTTCTCCGGCGATTTTCGCCTGATTCGCAGGTCTGGCTGCCCACAGCCGGAACGTTCACCCTTCGCCGGTGCCCCTGACCCTTTCGCGGCCATGGTGCGGCATCGGCGTTCCTTCAGCGCCCGAGGAGTTACTTCGTCATGCCCCAGTACCAGAGCAAGCGCCTCGCCCTCGCAGCCACCACCCTGGCCGCCCTGTCTGTGGTGACCACCCTGTCCGCCTGCGCCGGTGGATCGTCCGCCGCCGCCACCGCCGGGGTGAAGGCCGTCGGTGGTGAGATCACCAGCACCGGCGCCGACAGCCTGACCGTCGTCGACCCGTGGGTGAAGACGGCCGACACCAAGGCCGGGATGACCGCGGTCTTCGGCACGCTCGAGAACACCGGCACCACCGACGTCACGGTGCAGTCGGCGAAGACCTCGGCCTCCAGCACCGCCGAACTGCACGAGATGGCCATGGTCGACGGCTCGATGGTGATGCAGAAGAAGGAGGGTGGTTTCGTGGTGAAGGCCGGGTCGAAGCACGAGCTCGCGCCCGGTGGCGACCACGTGATGGTGCTCGATCTGGCGAAGTCGATCGAGGCCGGTGACCAGGTCACGGTGCGCCTGACCCTCGACGACGGCTCGACCGAGGACTTCACCGCGCTGGCCAAGACCACCTCGGCCGGCGAGGAGAAGTACGACGACATGGACGGCATGGAGTGATCCAGCCTCCTCTGAGCCGGCGCCGCCTCCTGCTCGGGGGCGGCGCCACGCTGGCGGGCGGAGGTCTGGCCGGCGCCGCGGCCACCCTGGCCCTGTCCGGGACCGACACCGAACCGGTGGTGACGGCGGAAGCCAAAGGTGCACAGGTCGTCCCCTTTTACGGAGCTCATCAGGCCGGGATCGCCACCGGGGCGCAGGCCCATGCACGATTCCTGGCGCTGGACCTGAAACCCGGAGCCGACCGTTCGCACGTGCAGCGCCTGCTGCGGCTTCTCACCGACGACGCCGCGAGACTGACGGCGGGACGGGCGCCCCTGGCCGGGAACGACCCGGAGATCCCGGCCCTGCCGTCCCGGCTGACCGTGACGTTCGGTTTCGGCCCTGGGCTGTTCGACGCGATCGGGCGGGGCGACGACTGCCCCGAGGTCATCCGCCATCTGCCGGCGTTCGCCACCGACCGGCTCGAGGACCGCTGGTCGGGCGGCGACGTGCTGCTCCAGGTGTGCAGTGACGACGCGGTTCCCCTGTCGTACGCCCTGCGCCGTCTGGTGCGCGATTCCCGCGATCTGGCCTCGGTGCGCTGGTGCCAGACGGGCTTCAACCCCGCGCGGGACAGCGAACCGGCCGGTACCACGCCCCGGAACCTGATGGGGCAGCGCGACGGTACGGCCAATCCTGCTTCCGGCACCGAGGATTTCGGGTCCACGGTGTGGTCGGACGGCCCGGGCTGGCTGAAGGGCGGCAGCATGCTGGTGTTCCGGCGCATCCGCATGGATGTCGACACCTGGGACGATCTCGGTCGGCCGGCCAAGGAAATGGCCACCGCCCGGAGGCTTTCCGATGGTAGCCCGGTGACCGGCGGTGCGGAGAAAGACGATCCGGACACCGCCGCCGTCGACGGCCAGGGATTTCCCGTCGTCGCGGCCGAGGCCCACGTGGTGCGGGCCACGGCCCGCACCCCCACCGAGCGCATGCTGCGGCGCGGGTTCAGTTACGACGACGGTCCGGGATCGGACGGAAAGCCGGACTGCGGTCTGCTTTTTGCCGCGTATCAGAAAGATGCGGCAGCTTCGTTCGTACCGGTCCAGGAGCGGCTGGCCGAGTCCGACGCGATGAACATCTGGATCACGCACGTGGGCTCGGCCGCGTTCGTGGTGCCCCCGGGCTGCACCGAGGGTGAGTACATCGGTGAGGCCCTGGTCGGCTGACCGAAAATGGAGGACGCCGCTGTCGGCCGCAGCTCAGCGGCGTCCCCACCGGTTTTACAGCGATTCATGTCGGCCAGATCGACGACCTCAACAGTTAACCAATTCCCCAAAGGAAACTTAAGTTTCATCACGCCGGCATCGAACACGCCGCGTGCGAGCATCGTGCAGTCGATGTGAGCCATGATGGGCCAGCCAGACGTCGTCTTCCGACTGGGACTACGCATGCAGACTCGTTCGTTACGCATCATGCTCGGCGCCGCCACAGCGCTCACGATCGGCCTGATCACGCCGGCCACGGCTCAGGCCGCACCGGCGGAACAGACGTCGAGATCGCCGAAACCCTTGGAAAAAATCGCTAAATCGATGAACAAAGCGGTCGCGGACGGGGATGACTGCTCGATCACCGACGTCGCCCCGACCGCGGTGACGGCCGGCGTGAAACCGGTGACCGTGCAGTTCGACGTCGCCACCGACTGCGACGACTCCGAACACGCCATGAAGTGGGCCGTCACCGGGGAGTTGTACCGGGGCAGTCACGTGGGCTGGTTCGGCGCCTGCACCTACAAATACACCGGGCCGGCCTCACTCACCTGCCCCGACGGCTCGACCACGTTCGATCTGGTCGGCACCGAGCAGTTCCGGGGCAACCAGATGGCCGGCACGCAGAACGCCTACGTGTATGCGTTCGACGACGCCAACGGCAACGACCGCGACGACGACACGTCGTTCGACTGCGACGACGACGGTAACTGCACGTCGACATCGAGCGGCCGCGACAATGTCACCACCGGCTTCGCCCTGCTGCGCGAGACCGGCTGGAACTCGACCTTCAAGGCCTCCGGGGCCACGGTCGAGCAGGGTGGAGAACTCACCCTGACCGGCGATCTGAGCCGGGCCGACTGGGACACCGGCACGTTCGAAACCTACCGACCCACGGTCAAACTCCAGTTCAAGGCGAAGAACGAGACGAGGTTCCGCACGGTGCGCACCATTGCCCCGGGCCAGGACCAGATCTCCGTCACGATCAACGCCAAGCGCTCGGGCAGCTTCCGCTTCTCCTACCCCGGCGACGACAAGAGCTCGCCGAGCACCTCGAACTCGGCCAAGGTCACCGTAACCCGCTGACCTCCCGCACCGGCGGACGGCGGAAAGTCTCTCTTCCGCCGTCCGTCCGGACCGGCTCAGGACGTGTCCCGGGCCCGGCGCAGATTCGTCTCGAACTTCTGCGTCACCGGGTGCCGATCACCCAGCGTCCGCCGGGCCCCGTCCAGCGCCTCCTCAAAAAGTTCCAGCGCCCGTGGCATCTCGCCCAGACCCTGGTGAGAGAACGCCAGGTTGTTCAGCGACGCCAGGGTGTCCACGTGGGTGGGGCCGAGAACGCGCCGCCGGCCCTTCAGGGCGCGTTCGTGCAGGGGACGCGCGTCGGCCGGGTGACCGGCCCGGTTCAGGGCCGAGGCCAGATTGTTCATCGAGGCCAGGGTGTCGAGGTGGTCGCCACCGAGCAGGGCGTGCCGGTCGCTGAGCACGCGGGCGTGCAGGTTGAGCGCGGCCTTCGTCCGGCCCACGGCGAGGTGGGCCTGGGCCAGATTGTTCATGGCGAGCAGGGTGTCCGGATGTTTCTCGCCCAGCGCGGCGCTGCGCCCGGCCACCACCCGGCGGCAGAGCCGGTACCCGCGGAAGACCTTCCCGGTGTCGGCGTAGGCAGCGCTGAGGTTACTCATCACCGTGAGCGTGTCCGGATGGCCCGGGCCGAGTTTCGTGCGGCGGATCCGGAGCACCTGCTTCATCAGCGTGATCGCCGTGGGCAGGTCACCCGCCCGCTGATGGGCACTGGCCAGGTTGCTCTGGGAGATCAGCGTGTTCGGGTGCTCTTCTCCGAGCACCCGGGCCCGGTCGGTGTAGATCTTCCGGAACACGCTGACCGGTACGGCCGTCCCGTCCAGGTCGCTGTAGGCCCCGACCAGGTTGTTCGCCGCGGTGAGAGTGTCCGGGTGGTCCCCGCCGAGCGCCGCCTGCCGTTCTTCCAGCACCTGCCGCAGCAGCGGGATCGCCCGGCCGTAGTCACCGATCGCCCGGTAGCTCTCGGCCAGGTTCCCGAGAATGGTCAGGCTGATCGGATGCTCGCCGCCGTACACCGCGCTGCTCGCGGCGAACGCCTTCTCGTACAGCGGTATGGCCTCGTCCGTGCGCCCGGCCGCACCCCGGGCGAAGGCCAGGTTGTGGGTCATGGTGATGAGCTCGGGCTGGGCGATGTCCTGGGAGTCGGGCCGCGCCGCCAGCACGGGAGCCAGAAGATCGGCGGCCTGACCCGCGTCCCCCGTAGACAGCAACAGACTGCCGAGACGACTGGCGGCGGCCAGGGTGACCGGATGGTCGTCGCCCAGCAGCGACCGGCACCCGGTGAGCACCTCGCGGCCGGCCTCGACGGCCCGCGCCGGTTCGCCGGCCGACTGCAGGTGGGTGACGGCCTCGGTGGTGGCCCGGCCGACCCTCTCCATGGCGTCCACCGCACCGTCGTGCCCGGCGGCGACGGCCTCCAGTGACCGCTTCCACAGAGCCAGCGCGTGCCGGGTCAGTTCCAGCGCCGTCGTGGGATCGCCCGGTGCCCTCGCCACCAGGGTGGAGATCACCCCGGCGAGCCCGTCGAGACGTCTCCGGGCGGTGTTCCCCATCAGGTCCATATCCCGCAGCACCCGGGCCGGCGACGGGGGGATACGCACCGCGCCCGTGGTCTCGTCCCGCAGCAGCGCGCCGGAGGCGATCAGAGCCTCCGCCGCCGCGCCCAGATCCGGGAGGTGGGCGAGCAGCTCCGGGCCCAGACCGACGGGATGGAGATAGGAGAGCACCCCGAGGAAGGCATCGACCGGCTCACTGCCCGCCTGTTCCCGCGCCGTCTGCCGGGCCAGCACGAATACCTCTGTGAACCCGTCACCCGGTGTCATCGCCCCCGAATCCCCCACGGGCCCGATCCTGCCAGAGCTGCTCCCTCCGGGCGGGGCCGTTCCCTCCTCCGGGCACCCCCGTCACACGGGCTTATCACCGGCAAAACATAATTTCGCTGCAGA
The DNA here is from genome assembly GCF_030269305.1 of Kineosporia sp. NBRC 101731. NCBI lineage: Bacteria > Bacillati > Actinomycetota > Actinomycetes > Kineosporiales > Kineosporiaceae > Kineosporia > Kineosporia sp. NBRC 101731. The sequence continues at coordinate 711,713 of NZ_BSTC01000001.1, read as the reverse complement.
CAGGGCAACCTTTGCTTGCCCCAGCCCGACTGACAGCACGTACGAGAGGCGCCCGCGGGCATTCGGGAGCCTCTCGCACGGCTCTGACCAGGACAAGGAGACGGCTCCACGGATGAGCAAACCCTGGGCGGCAGGAAGTCCGTCCCGACTCGGCAACGTGGCTGGTAACGCCAGCGCCAAGGCAGAGTTCGAGGACTTCTTCCGTCGTCATCACCGTGAGCTGGCCCGGCTGGCCTACAGCATGACCGGCAACCGGGCTGAGTCGGACGACGTGGTCGGGGAGGCCCTGGCTTCGGCCTGGGAACACTGGGATCGCGTGCAGGGGGCGGACAGTCCGCTCGCCTACGTGCGCAAGATCGTGGTGAACCTGTCCGTGGAACGTGTGCGCACGGCTGTGCGGGATCGTCAGCGACATCGCCTGATGACCCCGCTCACGAAGTGGTTCTACCACCCGCCGGACATCGGTGGAGCGGTAGATCTGCAGGCTGCCGTGCTCGCGCTGCCCCCGGGGCGGCGAGCGTGCGTAGTGATGCGCCACGTACTCGACCTGCCGGAGGAAGAGGTCGCCCGAACACTCGGTATCAGTCTGGGTACGGTCAAGAGTCAGACATCCAAAGGCCTTGCCCAGCTGCGTAGTCAGTTGGATCCAGGTCGAGTGGCCGCCTCGGCGGCCTCGGCCAGGACTACCAGGAAGGAGGCGTGATCCGTGCCCGAGGATGAACTGCTCAAAGCTCTCAGGGGACTAGGCGCGGATCACGAGCCGGACGTGGTGGCGATCCGCCGGCGGATGGAAGACAGCCGTCCCAAGGTCGTGCCACTGCGTCGACGTGTGGAGGAAGTTCCCCGCAAGCGGCCCGTGCTGCTCTCCGCGGCGGCCGCACTGCTGGTCGGCGGGGGTGTGACCGCTGCGGTCTCGCAGATGGCACCGGCCTCCAACCAGACCCCGTCCACCATTCCGGTGAACGTGCCGACCTTCCAGTCACCGAGCGACCCGGCGACGTCGTCGGCCCCGAACCCGACCGTGACGCAGGAGTCCGAGAAGGAGCAGACGCCGGACGGCGTCTCGACCTCGAAGGACACCAGCACCCCGGACGCGGGCGGCAAGACCGACCCGGGCACCCCGTCCTCCAGTTCGCCCCGTTCGTCGACCGGCTCCTCGACGGGCGGCACCAGCGGCAACGCCTCGGGCCTGACCCAGGCGACGATCGAGGTCACCACGATGGCGAACGGGCAGCAGCTGATGCTGAGCGCCGCCGACGAGGACTGGCTGGCCATCGGCACCCGCAACGACCTGCGGACGGTCCGGAAGAAGTCCGCGGCGTCCAGCCCACTGCTGAACTTCACCGCGCCGGCCTCGGCCACCAGCGTGGACGGGCCGTTCAAGCTGTCCTGGACCGGCGGTGCGCCCGAGCAGGATCGGGACGGCACCACCCGCTGGCTGCAGACCGACGGTGCCGTGGTGACGGTGAACGCCTCCGAGGCGGCCCGCACGGTGACGCTGTACACCGGCAACCTGATGAACGTGGCGGTGACCGGGCAGGATCTCAAGCAGCAGCGCGTCGAGCTGGGCTCGGACGCCGGGTACGTCGTCAACATCACGATCCCGTCGCACTCCGGTGAGACGACGATCAACCTGTCCAGCGGGCGTGGACCGGTGCACCTCCTCGCAGCAACAGCTTCCTCGAGCTGATCCGGCGGCCTCCTCGTCGTCCGCAAAATCTTTCTCAAGATTGCGGGCAACCTTTGGCCGGGCCGGAACGACTGAGGCCCTGAGGAGATGCGGTTCCGTCGGCCACGAAGCCGCGTCGCTTCCTGCTCAGGGTGTCGCTACCTCCATGACGACGCCCTGAGCAGCCGGTCCCGCCGTGCCCCCTCCCATGGCGGGACCGCCCTGTTCGCTCGCCCCGGCTGGTCGGAGCCGGGGCGAGCCTCTTTTGCCCGACCGGCACCCGGACGAGTCCTGCCTTAAGCCCGCAGTTCGGGTGACACGCAGCGGGCCGGACATCCCCCGAGGATGCCCGGCCCGCTGTTTTCATGTCCGCCTCCACCGCTTTCCGAAGGGAGCGGACACCGTGGCGGCAGCATTTCTGACGTGCGTTCTCCTGGCGACAGGCACCTTCGCGATCTGTGGCTTCGCGATCTGTGCGGAGTACCTCTGGCCGCGACGGCTCGAATACGACTGGAGGTGCAGGCACCGGAACTGGGACTGGGACGGCTACTGGCCCATCGCCGTCCCACTGGTACCCGAGGATGTGCGCTTCTAAGGCGTGTTCATCCCGGCGAACCAGTCGTAGCCCTTGGCGGGATCCTGTTTGACGTCGAGTCTCAGCACCTCTTGTTCGTGCCACGCTCGCAGGCGGTACACGAAGTCGAACGGCAGGTCCTCCGGCTTCGCGGCCGCCAGGACCTCCATGGCCTGCTCGATCTGCTCTGTGCTCGGTGACGACTCGCTCATGCCCGGAAAGCGTAGAGCAGTGAGCTGAATGCTGCCCGGAGGCAGGGGTGCACGGGTCCGGAGGCGTGACCGAAGATCACGATACGTAGGAGCCGTCCAGCCCATCGCATATAGTTGAAGATTCAAGTTATGCTGGACGGGTCCCTGCCACCGCGTCGCTGGAGTTGCCGCCGTGTCCGATCCGTTCCACCCCTCCGTCCCGGCCGGCGCTTATGACCAGCTCCTGGCCGATGTGCTCCCGCAGGCCCGGGCCCAGCGCACCTGGCAGCCCTCCGACGGCCCCCTGCCCTCCCTGTTCGTCAGCCACGGGGCACCGCCCACCCTTGACGACCCGGCCTGGCTGCGCGACCTGTTCGACTGGGGCCAGAAGATGCCCAAGCCGCGCGGCATCGTGATCGTGTCGGCCCACTGGGAGAACGCCCCGCTGGCCATCTCCGGATCGGCCGAGGGCACTGAGCTCTACTACGACTTCGGCGGATTCCACCCGCGCTACTACACGCTGAAGTACCGCTCGCCCGACGCCACCGCCCTCGCCCACCAGGTCGCGGGCACCCTGGCCGACACCACGCCGCTGCACCAGTTCGTCGACCGCGGCCTCGACCACGGCGCGTTCATCCCGATGATGGCCATGTACCCGGCCGCCGACGTTCCCGTGATCCAGCTCAGCATGCCGAGTCTCGACCCCTCGGCCCTGCTGGACCTGGGCGTGCGGCTGCGCTCCCTGCGCGAGGAGGGCTACCTGGTCATCGGCTCGGGCTTCATGACCCACAGCTTCGCGGTGTTCCGGGATCCCGGGCTGGTCGGGCACACTCAGGCCTTCGACGAGTGGGCGGTCGACGCGATGGCCCGCGGTGACGTGGACTCGCTGGTGGATTACCGGACCAAAGCCCCTGGTGTTCGGGTGGCCCACCCCACAGCCGACCACTTCGTACCCCTCCTGCTCACCCTCGGCGCAGCCTCAGACCCTGGCCAGAGCATTGAAAGTGCCTTCGGCAGAATGGTGATGGGGAACTCGATCCGTTCGGTCCAGATGGCCTGACGGGTCATTGAGGACGACGGTCCGCTCGATCCGAGCGGACCGTCACATTTCGTTTCCATCGTTGCAAAACGCTTTGGTCTGACATAGCGTCTTCACCGTGCCCGGCAACGTCGTCGGCACTCATGAAGGAGGCCGTGGACCTATGACCCGACTCGGTGACCAGCTGCCCCTGGGGCGGCGCTCCCTTCTCGCCGGAGCCACCGGAGCCCTGGGAATTGCTGCTTTACCAGTGACTTCGGCATCAGCAACCGCTTCGGCAGCGACCCCCGCCACGTCGGCGCGAGGCCCCGCGAACTGGCCCGACCCGCAGCCCTACGGCCGGGCCGACCCGAGACCTCAGCTGTGGCCCCGAGAAGACAACTCCTTCGTCCTCGATCTCGAACTCCGGCCCCGCGACGAGGAACTCGGCCGGGTCTGGATGCGGGACACCTACGTCAACTGCTTCGTCGTCGACGGCCGGCCGCTCTACGTCGCCACCGGCACCACGAACGCCGAAGGCCTGCCCGGGCCGGGCCCTTACAACGACGGCATCTTCGTCTGGACCGCCCGATCACTGAAGGGTCCTTGGAAGCTGGCCGACACCAGCAAGATTCGACCCGGTGCAGACAAGGGCAAGGTCTGGTCGCCGGAGTTCGTCACCGAGAACACCGCCGGCCGAACGGTGGTCGCCCCCTGGCAGGAGTGGTGGGAGGACGACGGCCAATTCGGTAAGCGTGGCAACGTCTGGGCCCCGGAAATACATTATTTCCAGGGTAAGTGGTACATCGTGGCATGCATGGGCGACCACTCGAAGAAGGTCGGCACGTTCACCCTCATCAGCGAGGGTGGCGTCGAGGGCCCGTACCGGGTGGCCAAGGGCAATCTGGAGAAGCCCTACGGCGAGACCGTCGGTGGCCCGGACTGGATCGACCCGACCGTCTACTTCCACATCGACGGTGGCATGTTCACCGAAGGCAAGAAGGCCTGGCTGATCCTGCACAACCATCTCTACGCGCGCTACTCGGACGACCTGGAGACCATCGAGACCCTCGCGGAGTTCAAGGAAACCCCCTGGGGCGTGGAGCCTTACCTGGAGGGCGCCTACGTCTTCAAGTACGGCAAGAAGTACCACCTGCTACTGGCCGCCTGGGACTGGACCTCGCTCGACGCCGACGGCAGCCCTCGATACTCCTACGAGCCGGACCAGGGCGGCCGCAAGCAGTACCAGTACGACACGGTGGTGGCCGTCGCGGACAAGCTCGAGGGCCCGTACTCCGAGCGCTACACCGCCGGCGTGGGCATCGGGCACAACAACTTCTTCACCGACCACACCGGCCAGCTGTGGGGCACGTTCTTCCTGAACCCGGCCGGCGGGTACTACTCGAACACGTCCCGGGTGGACGACGCGGCGGTGTCCGGCGTGGTGAAGCTGGAGTACACCGGCGACCGCCTGTATGTGAAACGGCCCTAAACTGCCTGAATGATCGACTTTGCGACAGATTCGGTGTTCCGGCTCAGCGAGTGCTCGCCCGGTGACGTGGAGAAGCACGTCGGGCCCATCCTGGTCCCGGGCGAGCAGTTGCTGTGGACCTTCAAGACCGTGCGTGACTTCGTCGCGTTCACCGACAAGCGCATCATCGCGGTGAACGTGCAGGGCATGACCGGCAAGAAGAAAGACTTCACCACGCTGCCCTACAACAAGATTCAGGTGTTCTCGATCGAGACCGCCGGCACTTTCGACCTCGACGCCGAGCTCGACCTGTGGTTCAGCACGGTCGGCAACATCCGGTTCGAGTTCAAGGGCCGCGTCGACATCCGCGCGATCAGCCAGCTGATCGCCACCTACGTGCTGGGCTGATCGTCCTTCCGAACGCCGGCAGCCTGATCACACGACGATCAGGCGACCGGCACGGCCACCGTGCGCAGGGCGTTGCGCAGCTTCGTCAGATCTTCGGCCGGTGACTCCATCAGCGGGAGACGCACGGTGGCATGGGGGATCACGCCCAGTTCGGCGAGCGCGGCCTTGGCCATGATGGCCCCCGACGAGGTGCGCATCAGGGCATCGGTCAGGGGGATCAGGTCGCGCATGACGTCCTGGGCCCGGTCGAGGTCACTCTTGCGCACGGCGCGGATCAGTTCGGCGTTGCGGTCGGCCGCCACGTTGCCGACGACGCTGACCACTCCGGTGGCGCCGCTGGCGAGGTAGGGCAGGTTCAGTTCGTCGATGCCGCAGTAATAGGCCAGCCCGGTCCGCGTCATGATCGTCATCGCCTCGAAGAGGTCGCCCTTCGCGTCCTTGATCGCCTGGATCCGCGGGTGGGCGGCCAGTTCGACAATGGTGGACGAGGTGAGAGCCAGGCCGGTGCGCCCGGGAATGTCGTAGAGCATCACCGGGAGGGGGGTGGCGTCGGCCACCTTCGTGCTGTGGGCCACCACGCCGGCCTGGGTGGGACGGTTGTAGTAGGGCGTCACCAGCAGCAGGGCGTCGGCCCCGGCGGCCTCGGCCTCCTGGGCGCGGCGCACGGTGGCGGCGGTGTCGTAGGTGCCGACGCCGGCGATGACCGGAGCCTGCCCCTGCACCAGGGACTTCACCCGGCGCACGAGCTCGTTGGCCTCGTGGTCGCTCAGGGTGGGGGCCTCGCCGGTGGTGCCGCCGACCACGATGCCGTCGCAGCCGGCGCTGAGCAGGTGGTCGACCAGGTTCGCGACCGCGGCGTCGTCGATGGAGCCGTCCGGCGTCATGGGGGTCACCATGGCGACGATGTTGGAGCCGAAGAGCAGATCAGCGGGAACGCGGTCGGTGGCCATGGGATTGATCCTCGCCCCGATCATGCCTGTGGTCCAGCGAAGGTTTCTTGGCACTATTGCGTAATCTGACTTGATGATCGATGTGAGCTCCCTGCGGGCGTTGCGTTCGGTGGCTGCGCTGGGAACCCTGGCGCGGGCCGCGGAGGAGCTGGGTTTCACCGCCTCGGCAGTGTCACAGCAGATCAAGCGCCTGGAGCGGGAGGTCGGCGTGCCGGTGCTGGCCCCGGCGGGGCGCGGTGTCGTGCTCACTCCGGCCGGTCAGGCGGTGGTCGATTCGGCCCCCGAGGTCTTCCAGGCGCTGGAGCACTGCGCCGAGGCGGCCCGGTCAGTGGCCGACGGCGCCCCGCAGGGCACCCTGCGGGTGGTCGCCTTCTCGACGGGCGTGCGCGGTCTGCTCGCACCCGCAGTGTCGGACCTGGCCGTTCGCTGCCCCGAGCTCTTCCTGCACATCAGCGAGCAAGACCCGGACCAGGCCCTGCACAGCGTGGAGGCCGGCACTGCCGACCTGGCGCTGACCCATGACGCCGACGGGCTCCCGGTCGCGCTTCCCCCGTCCGTGATCCAACGGCACATCCACACCGATGTCGGGGACGTCGTCCTTCATCGGTCCCATCCGCTCGTCGCCCTCGACCGTCCGCTGACCGTTGCCGACCTGGCCGGGCACGCCTGGGTCACGAGCCCGCCCGGGACGGTGTGCCACCAGTGGTTCCGGCGGCTGTTCGCCGGGGCCGACGGGGATCCCGACGTGCGGCACCTGATCGACGACTTCAGCACCCAGCTGTCCCTGGTGGCGTCCGGTTCGGTGATCGCGCTGATCCCGCGGCTGGCCCGGCCGCCGCTGCGCGCGGACCTGGTCGCCCTGCCGCTGAAACGTGTTCCCAAGCGCGAGGTCTACGCGGCCTGGCGGCGCAGTGCGAACGCCAGCCCGGCGATCCAGGCGGTGCTGGCCGAACTGGGCGCATCGACCGGAGCCGGCCTGTGACTGACGCCACCCACCCGGTCCGATAATTCACTCCCGGCCCGAGACGTACCTAATGTCCCTGTGCGAACGTTGTCCGGACCGGGACACAGGGACCGCCCGGCAGGGCCCGGAGGATTTCCATGACCGCCGCTCGACGCGGCCTGTACGCGCTGCTGGCCACCGCGTCCACCATCGTGCTGTTCGGCTGCGCGACCGCCCAGGGAACACAGCCCGACCCGGCGGCGACGCTCAGCCTGGCCTTCGTCGCCGTCTGCCAGGACCCGACGACCCGGACCATCCTCACCGACGGGTACTGCCTGGGTGGCCACCCGGACGCGACCTGGCGGTTCTACAGCGCGAGCCTCTACCGCGAGGTCGGGGCGAGCGCCTTCGACGCCGGGCAGAAGACCTACGGGGGCCTGACACAACTCCCCCGGCCGGACGCGTCCACGGACATCGAGGTGCGGTGGGGCCGGCACGCCCGAACGGTCGCGAGACTCTCCGCCACCTCCCCCGTGCCCTGAGCCGGGCCGGGGACTAACGTGGGCGGCGCTCAGGTAGTCCAGACAAACGCAGGAGACGGTCCGTGACGATCGACAGCACCCTGGAAGCCGCCGTCCGCGAGGGTTTCGCGGCCTCGGTGGCGGAAGAGCCGGACGACTTCGACGCGGCGATCGAGGCCATCCTGGATCGCGGGGACGACTTCACCATCGGCGCGTTCCAGCTCGCCATCAATGTCACCGCCGTGATCCTGCAGGACATGCACGACGGTGACGTGCCCGAGCCGAAGCAGATCGACGACCTCGCCGACGACTTCGCGCAGACCCAGGAGGACTGGTCACTGGTCTCCGCCGAGCTGGTGCGCACCTACATGAGCGCCGCGCTGGGCGAGCAGGCCGTTCTCGACGTGATGACCCCCGGCGATGTGGCCATCACCGGCTTCGCCCTGGGCGGCTGGCTGCTGTCCGCCTTCCTGCCCGATGACAAGGACTGGACCGACTACCTCGACGAGGTGCTCCAGGTGCTGGAGACGGCGCTCGAGGAAGAAGACGAGCCCCAGGACTAAACCGCACTTATCCCTAAGCTTTCGCGGTTCAAGATCACGTTCGCGACAAGAAGCCTGAAACTTGAACTACCGGTCCATACGCTGCTTTCTGTGAAAAGCCTTCGTCTTCTTGCCGGCACTGTCGTCGCCGGCGCCGCCCTGGCCCTGCTGGGTCCGATCGCCCCGGCCCAGGCGGCCTCCTCCTGCACCATCACCCCGACGTCGGCCACGCTGTACACCAAGGCCAAGAACGTGAAGTTCGGCGTCGCGGGTAGCACCGAGTGGATGATCGAGATCAGCGACCTCTTCGTCTTCGCCGTCAAGGACCCTGATTACAGCGCGGCGATCGTTCAGATGAGCCCCAAGTTCTACCTGAACTCCGACGCCGGCTTGCACGCCGTCAAGGTGACCCGCGGAACCGGCGAGTGCAGCACCAGTTTCCGACTGCTGCGGGGCTCGGTGCTCAGTGCCAAGGCGACGAACATCGGCAACGGCAAGCGCACCGTGACCGGCACGCTGAAGCGCGTCAACTTCGGCTACGGCACCTACTCGGCCGTCTCGGGCCAGAAGGTCCGCATCGAGTACAAGACGACCACCGGTCAGTGGGTCAGCGCCGGCACCGTCACGACGGCGAAGAACGGCACGTTCAAGCTGACGAAGAAGAGCGCCAAGCGCCAGTGGCGTGCGGTGTTCGGCGGCACCTCGACCACCGCCACGCGCACCTCCGCGGTCACGGCCGGCTGATTCCCGAACTGCCGCAGGAGCCCTCGACCTCCTGCGGCAGGCGCAGGACCGCCCTCCCCGAACGACTGCACCGAGAGTGCATCGACCTCACTGACGCGCCGGGATGAAGCGCTCTCCCATAGGACGCGAATCGCCTGTTCAGGCTGAAGGTGGGATGACCGAGGCCGGCTCGGTCCGGATCTTGGGGACCCCACACCATGGTCATGGATGTGTCTGACCGTACGCGATGGTTCTACCGGGCCGATGCCCGAAAGAACTCGCAAAAGGCGTAACCCCGGCGATGTAGCCGAGGCCAGTGATCGTTCCGGGGTCTTCTCTAAAAGAGTCGCAGAAGGGCGTGACGATGTCAATCGATACGGCGGCAGCACGGTGGGACCACCGCATTATTCGCCAGCACCTGACCACCGAGCGCCTGGAGTCCTACGAGCTGGCGGCTCAAGGCAATCCGGAACTTGCCTTTGCCCTCTATGAGTGGAACATCCGAGCCTCTGCAGCCGCAATGACGACCGCCGCGATGGTAGAGGTCATCGTGCGGAATGCAATGGACCAGCAATTGCGAAGGTGGGCCGATCAGAGGCATCGCGGACAATCCTGGTTCGACGTTGCGCCACTGGACCAACAGGGCCGGCGCGATCTCGTCCAGGCGAGGGAGCGCGCCACCCGCCACTACCGAGACCGCGAACTTCACGGCAAGGTGATCGCCGAGCTCACCCTCGGCTTCTGGCGTTATCTCACCGCTTCGCGCTATCTGACAGCTCTGTGGACACCCGCCATCGGCCATGCTTTTCCGCTCAGTCCCAGCAACCTGACCAACCGGCGGATCGAAGTTGATCGTTCCTTACAGAAACTGCAGTACCTGCGCAATCGAGCTGCCCACCATGAGCCGATCCACCGCCGGAACCTCATGGACGACCACGACGCCGCGGTGCGGGTGACCTCCTGGATCTCCCCGGCCTGCTCGGCCTGGGTGGCCGACCGGTCGCCCATCCCCGCGATCGTCGCCGGCCGCCCCTGCTGACCGGCGACCGGCAGTTCCGGTGAGCTCGAAACCGCCTTCCCACTAGATGTCTTCGGTGACACGCCGACAGGTCACGGAACGGCAAAATCCGGGAAAGTCGCGAACCACCCGGTTAAGGTAGGCAATGCCCGGTCGGGCACTTGCTTCCAGCACTTCCCTGGGGATCACCATGCGTTTTGCCTTCTCTCGCGTTCCCACCCGTATTGCAGTCGTTTTGGCGGCGGCCGGCCTGATCGCCGCTTCCGCCACCGCATCCGCCTTCGCGACCACTCCCGAAGCCGCCCGTCCCTCGGCCGGCTGCACCTGGACCATCAAGATCCATGAGACCCCGAAGGGCTTCACCGATGTCTGGCCGAGCGCGGGGAACGACGATGTCTTCGTCGGCTCCGGCGACAGCGGCCACGGCACCCGCGCCCTGCTCTGGCAGGACGACAAGGTCACCGTTCTCGACTCACCGAGCGGAAAGCGCTCCCAGAGCGTAGATGTCAATGCTGACGGCGTGATCCTCGCCAACGACCTCACCGACAATCGTCCGTACCTCGTGGTGAAGGGCAAGGTCGTCGAGCTGGCTCTTCCGAAGGGGGCGTCCTCCGCCACCGCGCGGTCGATCAACGACCAGGGCGTCGTCGCGGGCTATGCCGAGTTCGACGGGTACAACCACGGCATCGTCTGGTCGGCCGACTCCCCGAAGAAGTACCACGACCTCGGCGCCGGTGACGGCAGCCTGGTCCTGACCGACATCACCGAGTCGGGCACACTCATCGGCACCACGACCGACGACCCGGAGTACGGGGTCCCCCGTGCGGTGAAGGGCACCATCAAGGGGGGCCTTTCACCGGTCGACGGGATGAAGGCGTTCCAGGACTCCTCCGCCCGGAGCGCCGCCGGCCCGTACATCCTGGCCGGGGGCACCCCGTCGGGTGCGACCGATCAGGTCACGGTGCTGCTGAAAGACGCATCCAGCACTGTTCTGCCGGCCACCTTCAGTGGGCACGTGGTCAATGACAGCGGGCTGGTGGCGGGCTCCCCCACGGGCGGTTACCTCGGGCAGGCCGCGGTGTGGAGCGCCGGAACCGTCACCCGGCTGCCGAACTACATCGAGGGCGGCTACAGCAGCGTCAGCGACGTGACCGAGAACGGCACGGTGATCGGGTACAGCCAGTCCTCCGTGGACGACATCGGTTACGACCCGGCGCCGGCCACCTGGACCTGTTCCTGATCGTCCGCCCACGACCGGGGCCCCGAGCAGCGTGCTGCTCGGGGCCCCGGTCGGATGGTGTTACTTGGCGTCGGCCGGGCTGAGCACCTCGTCGATCAGGTAGACGGTGGCGTTGGCGGTCTTCACACCGCCGCAGATCACGCTGGCACCGTTCACCTTGAGGTCGTCGCCAGATCCGGTGACGTCGACGTTCTTACCCTCGACGGTCTTCTGCTCACCCACCACGTCGCTGGGCGAGAGCTGTCCCGCCACCACGTGGTACGTCAGAATGTCGGTCAGGGTCTTGCTGTCGGTCTTCAAAGAGTCCAGCGTCTTGGCCGGAACCTTGGCGAAGGCATCGTCAACCGGTGCGAACACCGTGAACTCGCCACCATTGAGGGTGTCCACCAGGTCGACATCCGGGTTCAGCTGACCCGAGACCGCTGCGGTCAGAGTCTTGAGCAGCGGGTTGTTTCCGGCGGCCGTGGCCACCGGGTCCGCTGCCATCCCGGACACGGAACCGGCACCGTCCGGAACCTGCTCGGCGTAGGCCGCGCAGCCGGAGCCGACCATCTCGGTGTCCATGGCCGAACCGGTGGTCATCGACGGGCTCGCGGCGCTCGTCGTGCTCATGCCGGTCGACCCGCCCGACGCGGCGTCGGTGCTGCCGTCACTGTCGCTGCCACAGGCGGCCAGGCCCGCGGTGGCGGTGAGAGCGATACCGGCGATGAAGAACTTGCGCATCGAAACGTTCATGGTAGTTGCCTTTCCTCGGAGGATGTTCAACTGTCTGCTGGTGGTTCGGGGCCCTACCGCGGGTGGATTGGTTTTTCTGAAAGTCTTTTTCGCGGATCAGGCGACGGTGACCACAATCGACTGCCAGCCCGACGAACCGTTGGGGAAGGGCTCGGCCCGGTCCTCGACCTGGATCTCCCCCTCGCCGTCCACGGCCCGCACCTGAAGCGTGTGTGAGCCGGACGTCGCGTCCCACTCCCAGACCCACTGGCGCCACAGGTCGTCGTTCACGGCCGTGGAAAGCCTGGCCTTCTGCCAGGAACCGCCGTCGACACGCACCTCGACCTGCGAAATACCCCGCTGCTGAGCCCAGGCCACCCCGGCAACGGCCACCGTGCCGGGCTTGACCCGGGCCAGCGGACGCGGCGTGTCGATGCGCGAACTGGTCTTGATCGGCGCCTGCTGGTCCCAGCCCCGCCGGACCCAGTACGGATCGAACGCGTCGAACCGCGAGAGCTCAAGATCAACGAGCCATTTGGTGGCGCTGACGTAGCCGTACAGGCCGGGGACGACCATCCGGCACGGAAATCCGTGTTCCGGCAGCAGCGGCTCACCGTTCATCGCGATGGCCAGCAGGGCCGCCCGGCCGTCCATGACGGCCGAGACCGGGGTCCCGATGGTCATCCCGTCCACCGATGTGCCCACCAGCTGGTCGGAGGCCGGATCCACGCCCGCCTCCCGCAGCAGCGGGGCCAGTTCGACGCCGAGCCAGCGAGCGGTGCCGAGCAGACTGCCCCCGACCTCGTTGGACACGCAGGTCATCGTGATGTCGTGCTCCACGATCGGCCGCGCGAGCAGGTCGTCGAAGTCGAGAGTAATCTCCTGGCCGACCATTCCGTGGATCTTGAGCTGCCAGTCATCAGTGGTCAGCCGCGGCACCGACAGTGCGGTGTCGACCCGGTAGAAGTCGGCGGGCGCGGTGTAGAAGCTGCTCACGCCCTCGACCTTCAGCATCGCCCCGTCCGGGAGTGCCTCGGCCGGGCGGCCGGGAACCGGGAGTTTCAGGGCCTTGCGAGAGGCCGCGACGTTGGTGCGAAGATTCTGCAGAGACCGGCCGGCCACCCCGGAGGCCACGGCCGCGGCCGCCAGAACCGCCGTGACCAGAACGGCCCGTCGAGACCGATCCGGTCTCTCCGACGGGTTCTTCAGCAGAAGTGCCAGCCCGGCGACGGCGACGAGGGCCGCCACCAGCGAGGGCACGACGTCGATCGGCCGCGCCTGCGGTCGGGTGAGAGCAGCCGCCGCCGCGACGAGCCCGAGCAGGGCGGCACCCGCTAGACCGATCCGCCGAAAACGCGTCGCCAGAGCTCCGACAACTGCCGCAAGCAGGGCCACGGTGACGAAGATGCCTGTCAGCAGCACCTTCTTGTCGTTCTCCCCGAACTGTTCGATGGCGAACTCCTTGAGCCATCGAGGAGTTCGGTCGATCGCGGCACCGCCGACAACGATGGCGGGTGCTACGGCCCGGCCGATCACTCCCGCGACCAGTTCGGCGACCCCGAGTGCGAGCCCGGCCGCCACCAGACCGGACACCGCACCCTGCACCAGACCGCTCTTTCGCGACGTACCGATCGCCGTCATGGTCTGTCGCCTCCTGCCGCTGATTGGAATCAGCGGAGGTTCGGCGCGAACGGTGCCGGCGGATTGGTCCCGAAGGCGTGTCTTACCGGGTCATCGAGTTCCGTCGCGTTCGGGCTCGGCGGCATCCTGCTCGATCACGGTCTCGCTGCTGCGGGGAGCCAGCGCATCGGTGCCGTTCTCGAAGAACTGCCAGCCATGGGTGTGGATGAGCTGGCCGACAGCCTGGGCAGCACCGCTGACCGCCAGACGGGCGTCCTCCTCCACATCGTCGGGCCAGGAGGTCAGGTAGGCCGCACGCCCGGCCTCGACCAGCGCAGCCTCGTCGAGAATCTCGAACTCGGCCCGGTGTTCGACCCTCAGGAGCGCGCCGGGAGCCTCGTCGTCCTCTGGCTCGAAATCGTCATCGTCCTCGTCCCGGAGGGCGAACGGGAACGAACCGCAGACATCGAACTCCGCCTCGGTCAACGCATCCAGGGCCTGCTGAAGCCGCTGCGCCGAGTCGATGTACGCCGGCATCTCCGCCTGCCGCCCGACCCGGGCCGCCACCAGGCCGGTGTGCGCGTTCAATGTCTCCAGGAGCGCTGCCGTGGCAGCCACGTACCGGTCCCGAGCCGCGGGTGTCCACTGAGTGACGGCGTCATCCTCATCCACGACCGCGACGATAGGGCATTCCCGGCGCACCGCCGTTCGAGGACCGCATCGCTGTCAGGCCTTCCGGTCGGGGGCGTCGACGTTGTCCGCCACCTGGTAGCCGACCTCCCGCAGGGCCCTGACCTGGTCACCGTTCAGTCCGTCGATCACGAACCGCCGCACGGCAGCAACATGACCGGGTGCGGCACCGACGACGAGTTCGTAACCGGCGTCGGTCAGCACTGCGTGGGCGTAACGGGCGTTGGCCGGGTCCGGTTCACGGTTGACCAGGCCACGCTTCTCGAGCCGCTTGATCACGTTCGACAGCCGCGACGGGGAACCACTGACGAGGGTGGCGAGCTCGCTGAGCCCCAGCGTCCGGTTCGCCTCCATCGACAGCATGCTGAGCACGAGGTACTCGAACAGGTTCAGCCCGGCGTCGCGCAGCAGCTGGGCATCGAGGGCAGCCGGCAACTTGAACATCAGCCGGACCAGAGCCAGCCAGGCCTCTTCCTCGTCATGATCCAGCCACCGCGGTTCGCCCATGACCTTCAGCGTACGGCGGGGATCCGTCCGCCCCACCGGTGACGTGACCGGCCCGTCATTTCAAGATTGAACTATAGCTGCTAGCTTCATTTCAATCTTGAAACCAGAAAGGACGATCATGACTCTGTTCCGCCTCGACGCCAGCATCCGCCCGCAGGGTTCGGCCACCCGGGAGATCGGCGACATCGTCGAGCAGGAGTGGCTCGCCGCCCACCCGGACGACCGGATCGAGCGACGTCACGTCGGGGTCGACGTGCTCCCGGCCGATGCCTGGGGCCTGGCCGTCGACGCCAACCTGTCGCCGGAGTCCGAGCACACCCCGGCCCATCGGCAGGCCCGCGCGCTGGCGGCGACCCTGGTCGACGAACTGCTCGCCGCCGATGCCCTGCTGTTTGCCGTGCCGCTGTACAACTACGGCGTCTCACAGCACTTCAAGACCTACGGCGACCTGGTCTGGACCGACCCGCGCGCCCATGGGCAGCGGTTCCTCGAGGGCAAGAAGGCCGTGCTGGTGACGGCCCGCGGCGGGGCCTACGGCGAAGGCACCCCGCGCGCCGGCTGGGACCACGCCACCCCGTTCATGCGGCGGATCCTCGCCGATGTCTGGGGCGCCGACCTGACCGTGATCGAGCGCGAGTTCACCCTCGTCGGCACGCTGCCGGAGTTCGACCGGTTCGCGGACATGGCCACGGCCATGCACACCCAGGCCCTCGAGACCGCCCGGGAAGCCGGTAAGGCACTCGGAGCGCTGTAAATCCCTGCCCCCCGTTGACGCGTTACCGCGTCAACGGGGCTCGGGAACCGGCGTGACCCCACCTGGGAGCTCACTCAGGGCGGATCAGCACGTCGAGGAACTCATGGTTGACGAAGAGAACTTCACGGCCGACCTTGACATCACTGAGTAGCCCCGCCGCGACCAGGGCATGCAGCCAGGACAAGGCGGTTGGGCGCGAGCCGGCACATCTCTCCGCCACGGCACTGATGCGGCAGTAAGGCTGCTCGAAAAGCACGGCCCGGAAATGGGCGTCACACCCGCCCGGAGTGGCCGTACGGGCCCTCTCCGCGATGTCCTCCTGGCACGTACGAATGGCTGCGATCTTCCGCGTCGTCGAGGTCGCCGACTCCCGGACCACCTCGAGCACGTGCAGGATCCAATCGATCCACGCCTCCTCGGCGGTGACCGCTCGCAGCAGCCGGTAGTAGTCGTTCTTGCGCGCGATTCACGAGCGACGAAGCTGGATGGACCTGGTGCACCTGGCCCCGGACATGGCCGAAAGCCGCTTCGACCCGAGACCGTGCTGCGTAGTTCGTGCTGGGCCGACACCGACCCGCAGGCGATCAACATGGCGCTGGCCGGGCCTGACGGGACGGCCACCTGCCGCCAGGACTACGGACAACGAGTTGATCGGGGTAGAGCTCGATCTGCACCTGAACTCATCGGGGTAGAGCTCGATCTGCACCTGAACTCCCCGAGTCACCGGGCTGTAGTCACGATGCATCAGGGCGTTGACGACCGCTTCGCGGACAGCTTCGAGCGGATACTCCACCTCGTCGACCCGGGCGCCCCTATCGCTGATGACCGCCCGGACCGCGAGGTTTCGGCGAAGTACGGACAAGACGGTCTCAACCATCTCCGGGATGGAACCCCGCACAGTTTGATTGCCCAGGAACCTGATTGGCGACGTCGCTTCCGGACTATGAACAACCGATCCGCCGGAGCACGGCAAGAGTTTCCGTCGCGTGATCCACGTGCACAGAGCTCATGTCAAAAATTCTCCTGCGCACTCAACACCCAGATGCGCAGTAAGTGTCGAGTTCACGGTGCTCAGCGCATCGAGAAGCCCGGCCTGCTATACGCAAATCGACCCCCAACCAAGGTTAGAGGTCGATTACGATGGTGGCCAGGGACGGGGTCGAACCGTCGACCTTCCGATTTTCAGTCGGACGCTCGTACCAACTGAGCTACCTGGCCCGAACCTGGGTCGGACTTGCTGACCCAGGGAGAGCGACCCTGACGGGACTTGAACCCGCGACCTCCGCCTTGACAGGGCGGCGCGCTAACCAACTGCGCTACAGGGCCTTGCTGTTTTCCCAACCTACCGTACTGCTGGTGAAGCGTACCCCCAACGGGATTCGAACCCGTGCTACCGCCTTGAAAGGGCAGCGTCCTAGGCCACTAGACGATGGGGGCCTTAAGACTCACGACGGACTTTCTTTGTCTCCGTTGCGGACATGTAGAAGCTTAGGGGGTTGCGGCCGAATCTCCAAAGCGACTTACCGCCAGGCGTCCCAGTATCCCGCCAAACCGCTCCTGACCTGCACCGACGCCAACCACCCCGGAAACCGGGGCCGCGGCGCGCAGGTGGGGAAGCGTCCTCAATGAGCGTTTGAGGAGACCCATGACACACGAGGAGCCCGACCGACGGGCGCTGCGCCGGGAGCGGGGAGAGGATCGCCGTATCGGCCAGCTCCCCGCACCGACGAAGACGAAGGAGCCACATGCAGCAGCGCACCATCGGCAGCGTCCAGGTCTCGGCCATCGGCCTCGGCGGTATGCCGATGTCGATCGAGGGCCGGCCCGACCGGGCCCGGTCGATCGCGACCATCCACGCGTCCCTGGACGCGGGCGTCACCCTGATCGACACGGCGGACGCCTATCACCTGCACGCCGACGAGGTCGGCCACAACGAGTCGCTGATCGCGGAGGCCCTCAGCAGTTACGGGCAGAACACCGATGACGTCCTCGTCGCCACCAAGGGAGGGCACCTGCGTCCTGGCGACGGTTCCTGGACCATCGACAGCAGCCCCGCCCACCTCCGGGAGGCCGTCGAGGGCTCACTGAGCCGCCTGGGCGTCGACGCCATCGGGTTGTACCAACTGCACCGCCCCGACCCCCACGGCGTGCCCTACGCGGAGTCCGTGGGCACGCTGGGCGAACTGCTCGACGAGGGCAAGATCCGGATGGCCGGGATCTCGAACGCGAACCCGGCCCAGATCCGTGAGGCGCAGGAGGTGCTCGGCGGACGACTGGCCAGCGTGCAGAACCAGTACTCCCCGGCCTACCTGTCCTCCCGGCCCGAACTCGACCTCTGCTCCGAGCTGGGCATCGCCTTCCTGCCCTGGAGCCCGCTGGGCGGGATCAAGAACGCGAGCGGCCTGGGGTCGGGACACACGCCCTTCCAGGAGGTGGCCGACGCCCGGGGCGTGAGCCCTCAGCAGATCTGCCTGGCCTGGATGCTCCAGACGTCCTCGGTCGTCATCCCGATCCCGGGATCCTCACGGCCCGAGACGGCTACGGCCTCGGCCCAGGCCGTCGATCTCACCTTGACCGACGACGAGGTGAAGAAGCTCGACAGCATCCTCTGACGTACCCGGTAGGGGCCCTGGTCAGGGCCCCTACCGGCCTGACCCGCAAGAAGTCATCGCCCGAGCTTCTGTACCTGCTCGGGATCCAGCGTCACCAGCGGCATGATGCCGCCGTCAGAAGCACCGAATTCCACGTTGTACGTGATTCTCGGCTCTGTGTAGACCTCGAGGACCGTTCCCAGGGCACCCGGGAGCAGGTCGTACTCGGGCAGTGTCACAGCCAGGGCAACGAGGTCGAAATTGTGCAGCACGAGCGCACCTCACACCGATCAGCATCCGCATTCGAAGGACGCCGATCGAAGCCTCGCCGCCCTTGGGTGCGCGCAAGCTTGCAACAAGCCGCGCAAAAATGCGAATGGCCAGGTCAGAGCCCTGATGGCCGACCTTGATCGCCATTCCTGGAGCACAGGACCTTTGGCGGGACCTTTGACGCGATGACGACGTGCTTTTGGCCGCTCCCGCTACGTATACGCCGGAGCAGACTGACGTCATCAACCGAAGATGAAAGAAACCCCAGAGAGGAACTGGTCATGTCGATCGATTCGTCGGCAAGCGGCCTCACCGAAAACGTCACCACCAGCGACGTGGAAGCCTCACCGATCGTCGTAAAGAGCGGCGCCGCAAAGCTGTTCGCAGTCCTTCGGGTGGTGACCGGCTTCATCTTCCTCTGGGCGGCAATCGACAAGACGTTCGGCCTTCACTATTCGACCGTGAGCGAGAAGGCCTGGGTCAACGGCGGTTCCCCCGCCAAAGGATTCCTGGGGAGCATCGACCAGGGCCCGTTCGCCTCGATGTTCAACAACATGGCCGGCAATGTGGTGGTGGACGTGCTCTTCATCCTGGGCATGTTCGCGGTCGGTGTCGCAGTGATCGCCGGTGTGGCGATGAAGATCTCGGCCGTCAGTGGCGCGATCATCATGGCCATGATGTGGCTGGCCGAGTGGCCGCTGGCCCAGACCAACGGAGCCGGCGAGCCCACCGGTAGCACCAACCCCCTGATCGACTACCACATCATCTACGCACTGGTGCTGTTCGCCCTGGTCGCTGTTGCCGCCGGCAAGACCTGGGGTCTGGGCAACGTCTGGGAGAAGCTCCCGATCGTCAAGGACCAGAAGTGGATGCACTGATCAGCTGAGAGCCGCCGGGTCACCAGCATCCCCCACCCGCGGGCGACCCGGCCCCACCCATGACCGAAACATTCTGAAAGGGAAGGAGATCTGGCCATGACCACCAACCGAATCATCGTAGGGGTGGACGGCTCGATCCAGTCCCGGCAAGCCCTGCGATGGGCCTCCCGGCTCGCGACGACCACCGGAGCCACCCTCCGCGCCGTCACCGCCTGGGAGTTCCCCGCCACCTACGGATGGGCCACCTGGCCCAGCGACTGGGACCCGCCGCGGGACTCGCGCCGCCTGCTCACCGAGACCATCGCCGAAACCTTCCAAGCACCGGTCGAGATCGAGCTGGTGGTCCGCGAGGGCAACGCGGCGAAGATCCTGATCGAAGAATCCCGGTTCGCCACCATGGTCGTCGTCGGAAGCCGTGGCCACGGCGGAGTCGCCGGAGTGCTGCTCGGCTCGATCAGCGCCAAGGTCGCCGAGTACGCCTCCTGCCCCGTCCTGGTCGTCCACGGCGACACGATTCCCCCGGTCCCCGACGGGAAGGAGGAAACCCTCATCGCCGGCTGACTCCACGAAATCTCGCTCCACCCTCCCGAGGCCAGGGTCTCCCTCCCTGGCCTCGGTGCCTGTTCCCGGGAGAACAGCCCACCTCCTCCTCGACGGTGGGGCACCGCCACACCGACCACCCAGGAGGACCCACCGGTGTCCAGCCTCAGGACCTTCGACCCTGCCGACCACCTGGCCGGGCGTCGCAGACTCACGAGATCTGCATGTCCGCCGGAACCTGGAAGGCCCAGTCCCCCCGTGCCCAGCACCGACCAGCAACCCGACGTCGCCGTGCCCTCGACGTCCGGTGACGACGAGGGGCTCCCGGAGCTGAACGTGCGCGTTCTCGACCGCGCGGAATGCCTGGCACTCCTGGCCACCGCACAGATCGGGCAGCTCGTGTTCACCTACCGAGCCATGCCCGACGTTCTTCCGGTCAATGTCTCCCTGGCCGACGACGTGCTTCTGATCCCCTTCGCCAACGGCTCCATCATCGAGCGCGCCGCCCGCAACACCGTGGTCGCCTTCCACGTCGACAAGATCGACGAGGCCACCCACCTGGGATGGAGCGTCAATGTGGTGGGTCGTTCCTTCGAGCTCCAGGAGGGCGACTCCCTGGCCGGACGCCAGGTGAACCGGCCCCGGGCCTGGATGCCCGGTCGCCATGACCGTACCCTCGCGGTGGCCCTGGAGCGGGTGACAGGACGTTGCCTAGAGCCCGTCGTGAAATGATTCCCGCCGGGCACTCAACGGCGGCGGCGAGGATCCAGCAGAAGTGAACACCGAGAACGACGACAACGAACGCTACGGCCACAACCGGGATGCCATCGAGGCCCACCGGTACTGGAGCGCCGGGCAACCCCCACCCCTGCCCAAATTGGGGCTGGAGCGACTTCTGCAGGAGCTCATCGGACGCTCCCAGGAGATCATCGACACCGAGCAGCAGCTCCACCGGCTGCTCGACGCGGTGATCGCCGTGGCCAGTGACCTGAGCCTGCCCGACACCCTGCGGCGTATCACCGAGCTCGCGGCCGACCTGGCCGAGGCCAAGTACGCCGCCCTGGGTCTGCTCGGCCCCGACGGCGTCGACCTGATCGACTTCATCACGGTCGGCATCCCCACCCACGAGCGCCTGAAGATCGGCGAACCGCCTCGTGGCAAGGGCATTCTCGGTGTCCTCATCGACCTACCGGTGCCACTGCGCCTGGACAACCTGGCCGACCATCCCGCGTCCACCGGCTTCCCGCCGAACCACCCTCCGATGGGCAGCTTCCTCGGGGTACCCCTGCGGGTGCGGGGTGAGGTTTTCGGGAACCTCTATCTGACCGAGAAGCGCGGTGATGGAGCCTTCACCGAGCGTGACGAGCAGCTCATCGTGGCCCTGGCCGCGGCCGCGGGTATCGCGATCGAGAACTCCCGCCTGTTCGACGTCACCCGCCGCCGGGAAGCCTGGCTGACCGCGGCCGGCGACGTGACCAAGTCGCTGTTGGCCGGCGCCGAGACCGAGGAGACCATGCGGCTCGTGGTGGAGCGGGCCTCCACCGTGGCCGGTGGCGGGGCGAGCTTCCTGCTGCTGAACGACTCCGACGGTGGCCTCAGCGTGCGCGCCGCCTACGGCGAGAACACCGACGAAACCCTCGGAACCCGCTACAACCTTTCCGACAGCCGCCTTTCGGAACCCCATGCGTTCCTGGCCGAGGGATTCGTGACCGGGCCGGGTATCTCCGAGTGCTACAGCGGCCCGGCTGTGCTCGTGCCGCTCGTGGTGGGTGACAGCGTGATCGGGGTGCTGTCGGTCGCTCGTGGCCCCGGCGACGAGCCGTACTCCGAGGCCGACATGCACATGCTCGAAAGCTTCGCCGGTCAGGCCGCTCTCGCCGTGCAGTTCAGCCGCCAGGCCTCCGACCGACAGCGGCTCGCCGTGCTCGAAGACCGTGACCGCATCGCCCGCGACCTGCACGACCTGGTGATCCAGCGGATCTTCGCCGTCGGCCTGGGGCTGCAGAGCATCAGCATGAACATCGGGAACCAGGTCCAGACCGGCAAGCTGTCCGGCCTGATCGACGACCTGGACACGACGATCCACGCCATCCGCACGTCGATCTTCAGCCTGCAGCAACCCGACGACGAGCCCACCAGCCTGCGCTCAGAAGCCCTCAGCGTGGTCTCGGAATCCACCGGCACATTGGGTTTCGAGCCGGTCCTCACCTTCCGCGGGCCGGTCGACACCCTGGTTCCGACGTCGGTCTACAGCGATCTGCTCGCCGTGCTCCGCGAGGCCCTCTCCAACGCCGCCCGCCACGCCCACGCCACCCACGTCGAGGTGCGGCTCGGCGTCGGCGACGGTCAGGTGATGCTCGAGGTCGAGGACAACGGCAGCGGCATCTCCGCGGATGCCAAGATCGGGACCGGCACCACGACCATGCGCACCCGCGCCGAGCGGCACGAGGGCACCTGCACCCTCAAGCCCCGGGTCGGCGGCGCGAGCGGCACGGTCATGGCCTGGCAGGTCCCGATCCACGCAGACTGAGAAAACCAGGTGACACCGGGCGCCTCCAACCCGTATTCAGTAGAACCATGAAACTCCTGAAGACCTGGACGGACGAGCAACTCGTCGCCCGGCGCGCCCTCAGCCCCACCGAGCTCCAGCACCGGCTGATGCTCAACCAGATCGCCTCGGCCACGAACGGCGACGGTTCGCGCCGCAACCGCCGGGCCGAGGACAGCCGCCGCGCCGCGCGCCGGAGGGTGGACCGTCATGACGACTGACCCCACATCGCACACCGCTCAGAAGCCGGAGGCCGTGACCTCCGGCTTCATCATTTTGCGGGTACGACAGGCGGCAGACCGGCAGATTGCTCCGTCAGGTACCGAGTCAGGGTGTCGCGGGTCTGTTCCATCTGCACCACCCGCTGCGCCATCTCGTCGCGGATGGCGGTGACCCGCTCGACCACGCCCTCACAGACGGCCTGATCGGTGTCACCCTTCGTGCAGGGCATGACCGTGCGGATCAGCTCACTGGGGAAACCCAGGTCGAGCAGCGAGCGAATGGTCAGCACCGTCGCCACGGCCTCGTCGTCGTAGTCGCGGTAGCCGTTCGGCCGACGCACGGCCGTGATCAGGCCTTGCTGCTCGTAGTACCGCAGCGAGCGGGCGCTCACACCGGTCTTCGTGCTGAGATCACTGATCTTCACGTCTGCCACCGCCCATGCTTGACCTTGACACGATGTCAGAGTTTAGCGTCGGCCTCATGCTGGACAACGTCGAAGTGAACGGCCGCACGCGTACCTTCACGGTGGTGCTCCCGGAACAACCCTCGTCCGTGCTGGTACTGGTCTTTCACGGATCGAAGCAGACCGGCCCGAAACACCGCGAATTCACCGGCCGGCAGTACGACACCCTGACGGCCCAGGGCGCCACAGTGGCCTACCTGGACGGATATCGGGGCAATTGGAACGATGCCCGGCGCGAGAGCTTCTTCCCGGCCCGCACGGAGAACATCGACGACGTCGCCTTCGCCCGGGCAGTGGCGGGCCGACTCGGCGCGAAGAAGGTCTTCGCGGTGGGCTACTCCAACGGTGGGCAGATGGTGATGCGCCTGATCCACGAAGCCCCTGACCTGATCTCGGGCGCGGTGGTGATCGGTGCGACCATGCCCACACCGGAGAGCTTCCTGGTGCCCGACCCGGCCCCGGCACCGGTCCCGATGCCGGTGGTGCTGATCGCCGGTACCCAGGACCCGATCGTGGCCTATCACGGTGGCGGCCTGAAATGGTGGGCCCGCAAGGTATTCAAGGTGGGTGGGCAGGCGTTGTCGATGCCGCGCTCGGCCGGGTACTACGCGGCACGCAACGGCATCACGCAACCACCCACGACCACGACGCTCCCCGCGAACGAGAGCACATCGTCCGTCGAGCGCACCGACTTCCGGGACGGAGAACGTCCACCGGTAGTGCTCTTCACGATTCACGGTGGCGGGCACACCGTTCCCGGGCCGAAACGGGCACCGGGCATCCTCGGGAAGACCAACCGGGACATCCGGGTGGCCGATCTGGTCTCGGAACTTCTACTGAGCCACGAGTGATCGCGCCTCGAGGCGGTGTGTCTGCTCCAGGAAGTGCGTCAGGGAGTCCCGGGTCCGCGAGAGGTGCGTGACCTTCTCGGCCACCTCGTCGCGAACGCTGGTGACGCACTCGATCACGCTCTGCCCGACGGCCTGGTCGAGGTGGGTGATCGTATTGCTGGGCAGCAGACTGCGGATCAGTTCGGTCGGGCAACCGCGATCGATCAGCGAGCGGATCATCAGGACGGTCGTCACCGCCTCGTCGTCGTAGTCCCGATATCCGTTCGGGCGACGCACGGCGGAAATCAGGCCCTGCTGCTCGTAATAACGCAAGGAGCGCGCGCTGACTCCGGTTTTTTCGCTCAGCTGGCTGATTCTCACCGAGGCCGCCTTCCGTGCGCTCTACATCGAGAATCTCAAGATACCGGGGCAGCGTCCGGCGAACGAGGGGGTGAGCGATCTTGACATCGAAATACCCATTTGTGGCGTGACCTTTGACTGGAGCAGAGACGCCGACGGCCCTATCGCACGTGGCAGCCCGCAGAACAGCCCAGCCAGTCGCGCAGTTGCTCCCATCCGGCCGGGGCGATCTCGACCTGACGTCCCGTGCGCCGCACCATCCAGCCCCGGTCGGTGAAGGCGACGAGCAACGCGGCCGGGAGGGCCCCGGCGAGGTGGGGGCGGCGCTCGGTCCAGTCCAGACAGGTTTTGAGCAGTGGACGACGACCCCGGCGCAGCAGTTCCACGTCGATGCCCAGACCGCCGAAAGCCGAAACACCGGGATAGGTCACGGCATCCTCGGCCACCTGCCCATGATCACGCAGGGCGTCGTGCAGGAGCACCCCGGCCTGCCCGGCGAGATGGTCGTAGCAGGTGCGGGCCGCAGCCAGGCGACGAGCGGCCGAGCTCTGCCGCAAGCTGCGCACCGGAAGGGAGGGCGCGATCGCGGCCAGCGACTCCAGCGCGGTCGCGACCTCCGGCCGGGCGATGCGGTAGTAGCGGTGGCGTCCCTGCTGCACCACGTCGAGATAGCCGGCCCCGACCAGCTGCTTCAGGTGCGCGCTGGCCGCCGGGCGCCCGATGGCCGCGGCCTGGGCCAGCGCCCCGGCCGGATGGGCCCGGCCGTCGAGCAGCATCGTGAGCATCGCCGAGCGCGACGGGTCGGCCAGCAGTCGGGCGGCCGCCGCCACGTCCACATCGGCGATCTGCATGTCGTCGACGGTAACGCGGGCACGGTTCGCCCGACAGCGAACCGTGCGCGTCTCAGACAGCCGCCAGTTCGGTCCCCATCGCCCGGTTCACCGCGGCCTCGATGTGCAGGCGGGTGGTCGGGAAGACCGGAACCGTGCTGTCCGCCTGGGAAATCAGCAGCTCGATCTCGGTGCAGCCGAGGATCACGCCTTCGGCCCCCCGGGCCACCAGCCCGGCGATGATGTCGCGGTAGGCCTGGCGGGACTCCTCCCGAATGATCCCGACGCACAGCTCCTCGAAGATCACCCGGTGCACGAGAGCACGTTCCGGTTCGGTCGGCACGAGCACCTCCAGGCCGTGCGAGGCCAGACGGTCGCGGTAGAAGTCCTGCTCCATGGTGAAGGCGGTGCCGAGCAGGGCGACCCGACGCACGCCGGCCGCCTTCACCGCCTCGGCGGAGGTGTCGGCCAGATGCACCAGCGGCACGGTGATCGCGGCCGCGACCTCGTCGGCGACCTTGTGCATGGTGTTCGTACAGATCAGCACCATGTCGGCACCGGCGGCCTGGAGTCCGCGGGCCTCTCGCGCCAGCACCCGGCCGGCTTCGTCCCACTGCCCGGCCCGCTGCAGTTTGCCGATCTCCGCGAAGTCGACCGAGGCCATCACGACCCGCGCCGAGTGCAGGCCGCCGAGGCGCATCGCGACCATCTCGTTCGCGATCCGGTAGTACTCCGCCGTGGACTGCCAGCTCATTCCGCCGAGCAAACCGATCGTCAGCATGTTCGTCTCCCTCTTCCAGCTGTCCGTCCTACCGCTTTCACCGTCCCGCAACGTTGGAAGGTGCCACAAGAACGACTTGGTCTGAGTGATCCCCAAGCTCTGCTTTGGTTTCGCTGGATTGTGTGGGTGAATAGATCCATGGCACCGATCGGCGACGACGAACAGCCCGTAGTCCACACCCACGCCGTGCCGGACCTGCAGGCGGAGGAGGTCCTCGACCCGCCGGACCAGGTGCGACGCCACACCGGTCACGCTGTGCCCACCGTGGCCGCGGCCCAGGAGACGACCTCACCTTCGGTGACGAGCCGGATCCCGGACGCCGGCGGAACCGTTCGTAACGTTCCCGTTTCCGAGAGCCTGAGCGACCCTGACCGGCCGGTGCTGGCCGAGAGCTCCGCGACCACCCGCCTCGACCCACGGCGCCTGCTGGTGTTCCGCGAGGTTGCCCATTCCGGTTCGATGGCCGCCGCCGCCCGCACGCTGGGCTGGACGCAGCCGGCCGTCAGCCAGCACATCCGCAAACTGGAGAAGGATCTCGGCCTGGCCCTGATCACCCGGGTCGGGCGCGGCATCGCGCTGACCGACCCCGGTCAGTTGCTGTTGCGCCACGCCGACGCCATCGACGCCCGGCTCGAGGCCGCCGGTGAGGCCCTCGCCGACCTGGCCCGGCGCCGCACCGGACGGGTCCGGATCGCGGCCTTCCCCTCGGCGAGCGCCACCCTGGTCGCGACCGCGCTGATGAACCTGAGCGCCGAGCATCCGGGTCTGGACGTCCGTCTGACCCAGGTGGAGCCGCCCGAGGCACTGGTGCTGCTGGCCGAGGGTCAGTGCGATCTGGCCATCGTGTTCGACTACCCGGGTGAGGATTTCGAGCGTGGTCCGCTGGAGGCCGTGAAACTGCTGCGTGATCCACTGCGCGCGGTGATGGGCCACCACCATCCCCTGGCCGACCGCGAGTCGGTGACGCTGAAAGATCTGGCCGGTCAGCGCTGGATCGCCGGGTGCGTCTCCTGTCGCAAGCACCTGGTGCGCGAGGCGGTGAAGAGCGGTTTCACCCCGGACATCCGGCACAGCACAGACGACTACGTGGTGGTGCAGGCGCTGGTCGCGGCGGGGATCGCCGTGGCTGCCCTGCCCGGTATGACGCTCCGGGCCAGCCTCAATCCGGCGGTGAAGGTGCTTCCGCTGGAGGGATATCCGTCACGAACGGTGTCGGCCGTACTGGCCCCCAGCAGTCATGGCGTGCCGGCCGTCGAGGCGGTGCTGGAGCAGCTGCGCCTGGTCGCCCGGATGCTCTAGGGCCTGATCCCCTCCAGAGCCAGGGAGAGCAGGCGGTCGGCCTGCCCGGCCGGGTCTGCGGCCCCCTCGGTGGCCAGCGCCACCGCGTTGACGAGGGTGAGCAGGTCGGCGGCGGCCACCCCGGCCCGCACCGTTCCGGCGGTCTGGGCTGCCGCCAGCAGATCGTCACCGGCCGCGAGCAGCATGCCCTCACAGGATCGGTCGATCATCTGTTCCTGCTCCTGCGCCGCAGCCAGCAGAGAGGCCGCCAGCCCTCGGGTACTGGCACTGAAGACCGCGACGGCGCGCAGCCAGTCGATCAGCGCCGGCCCCGGGTCGCTCGCCTGCGCGAGTTCGCGGGCCTGGTCGCAGAAAATCGCCACCCGGTCGTGGAAGACGGCTTCCAGCAAGGCATACCGGGACGGGAAGTGCCGGTGCAGTGTGGCTGATCCGACTCCGGCCCGGCGGGCGATCTCTTCCAGCGAGGCATCCGCCCCGGCCCGGGCGATCTCGGCCTCGGCCGCCCGCAGGATC
Organism: Kineosporia sp. NBRC 101731; assembly: GCF_030269305.1. NCBI lineage: Bacteria > Bacillati > Actinomycetota > Actinomycetes > Kineosporiales > Kineosporiaceae > Kineosporia > Kineosporia sp. NBRC 101731. The sequence goes on along the minus strand of NZ_BSTC01000001.1, from coordinate 684,035 downwards.
TGGTCGTAGTTGCGGCGCGCATCGGCCCGGCGGGGACGGCCGGACCGGGCCTGCGCAGTAGCACCCTCGGGCACGGCACCTCCATCGTCCTGGTCTGCCGACCATCGTACTGAGCCATAAACGGGGCGTCACCCCACTTGCCGTTGACAAGTGGGGTGGCCCTCCATATTGTCCTCCACAGAAGCGGGGGCTCACCCCACTTCATTGGCCGAGGAGAGTACCGATGAGCGCAACGACCGTCTTCGAGCCCCGGATCGTGCTGGTCACGGGCACCAGCAGCGGCTTCGGCCGACTGACCGTCGAGGCTCTGGCCCGGCGCGGGCACCAGGTCTTCGCCGGCCTGCGCGACGTGGCCGGCCGCAACGCCCGGGCCGCCGCCGAACTGACCGCCCTCGCCACCGCCGAAGGCCTCGGCCTGCACGTGGTCGAGATCGACGTGACCGACGAGACCTCGGTCGAGCAGGCCGTCAGCACCGTCCTGCAGACGGCAGGACGGATTGACGTGGTGGTGAACAACGCCGGCATGAACTTCGCCGGACCTCTCGAGGCCTACACCGCGCAGGAGGCCCACCGGCAGTTCGACGTGAACACGCTCGGCGCGCTGCGGGTCAACAACGCCGTCATCCCGTCCATGCGTGAGCAGGGGCACGGCGCCCTGATCCAGATCGGCTCCCTGTCGAGCTGGCTCACCCCGCCGTTCAACGGCCTGTACGCCGCCAGCAAAGCCGCCCAGCGCAGCCTGACCGAGGCCTGGCAGCACGAACTGGCGCCCTACGGCATCGAATCCGTGGTCGTCGATGCGGCGGCCTACCCCACGAACATCGGCCCCAACACGTCCTTGCCCCAGGACCAGGCCCGGATGAGCCTCTACGGCGAGAGGCTCACGAGCTTCATCGGTGACCTGACCCGGCGCACCACCGAGAACGCCGGAAACATCGGCCCGGCCGATCAGGTCAGTGACGCCGTGGTGGCCCTGGTCGAGACGCCGCCGGGAAAGCGGCCGGTGCAGACGCTGGTCGCTCCCACGGTCCAGTACGAGGCCATCCGGGACCTGAACCCGCAGGCTCTGAGGGCTGCACGAATCGTGGCGGACGACATGGGTATTGGCGGGTACCTCGCCGGCTGAGAGCTGGTCGGGTCTTCCGGGTCGAGGATCGGCCGGTGCGGATCAGGCGACTGTCGCGGAATCCGGAACGGTATCGGTCCTGGTCGGGAACTCTTCGACTGCGTCCGGCGGCTCGGACGGGTCAGGCCGCGTCAGGCGGCGGCGAACGGTCTACCCGGGTGGACGAGCGAAAGCTGGAACTGGTGCTGGGCTCTGGGGGCTCTTGGGCCGACCAGGGGTCGGTGCCCGGCTCTCCGGCGATAGGCCATCGGTCCTCCGTGCTCGCCCGTCGTTGGGTGCCCCAAGCTTTCCCTGCGGATACGCCCGACTGCAAGACGTAGTCGGCGATCGGTCAGAACCGGGCAACCACGACGCCCGGCAGCGCCCGCACCCCCGTGCGGGACCGCGTCCACCATGAGTGACGGTGGTGGCCCCTCCAGCTGGCGATCCGGGGCCCCGGCTGCTGGGATGGGCCTGACGGGCGCATGCCCGCGAAACGGAGGGTAAGGGTGGAGACCGTCGACGCCGTGGTCATCGGCGCAGGACCGAACGGGCTGGTCGGGGCCTGCGCCCTGGCCGATGCCGGCTGGGACGTGCTGGTGCTGGAGGCGCAGGACGACGTCGGTGGGGCCGTGCGCTCGGCATCGCTCTGGCCACAGACCCCCGAGGCCACGTCCGACCTGTTCAGCGCCTTCTACCCGCTCGCGGCGGCCTCCCCGGTCATCCAGCGACTGGGCCTGGAGCAACACGGCCTGACCTGGGTGCAGGCGCCGAACGTGATCGCCCACGTCGGAGGGCCGGACGAGGCCGAGTGCGCCGTCATCCACCGCGACCCGGATCACACCGCCGCTGCGCTCGACCGCGACGCCCCCGGTGACGGCGAGGCCTGGCTGAAACTGTTCGAGCAGTGGAAGCGCCTGCGCGAGCCGCTGCTGGAGGCCTTGTTCACGCCCTTCCCCCCGGTGCGTTCGGGTGGAAAATTGTTGTGGAAAGCCGGAGCCCGCGACACGCTCGAGCTGGCCCGGATCGCCGCGTCACCGGTGACCCGCCTGGGCCAGGAATGGTTCCGGGGTGAGCACGGCCGGCTGCTGGTCGCCGGTAATGCCATGCACGCCGACGTCCCGATGGATGCGACCGGCAGCGGCCTCTTCGGCTGGCTGCTGGTGATGCTGGCCCAGGACGTGGGTTTTCCGGTGCCCCAGGGCGGCGCCGGCATGCTCTCCCAGGCCATGGCCCGGCGGGCGCGGGCGGCCGGTGCGCGCATCGACACGGGCGAGAACGTCACCCAGGTCGTGGTCGATGACGGACGCGCGGTGGCGGTGCGTACCGCGAGCGGGCGGGAGGTCCGGGTCCGGAAGGCGGTGCTCGCAGACGTCGACGCGCCACGCCTCTTCACCGACATCGTCGGTCTGGAGCACCTTCCCGACAAGCTTCGGGCCGACCTGCGCCGGTTCGAGTGGGACCTGCCCACGGTGAAGATGAACTGGCTGGTGGAAGGCGGCATTCCGTGGAAGGCGGAGGCCGCTCGATCGGCCGGGACCGTGCACTACGGCAGCGGGATGTCCGGACTGTCACGCTGGTCGTCCGACCTGGCGGCGGGCCGGGCGCCGGACGAGGTGTTCGCCCTGCTCGGCCAGATGACCACCGCCGACCCCACGCGCTCCCCCTCCGGCACCGAAAGCGTCTGGGCCTACACCCATCTACCGCGTGATCAGCACGACAACGCGCACGCGGAGCGAGTGGCCGACGCCATGGAGGACACCCTGGAACTCGCCGCGCCGGGGTTCCGCGACCGGGTGCGGCACCGCACCCTCCAGCGTCCCTCCGATCTGGAGGCAGCCGACGGGAACCTGCATCACGGTGCGATCAACGGGGGAACGGCCCAGCTGCACCAGCAGCTGGTGTTCCGCCCGGCCACCGGCCTGGGCCGCCCCGAGACCGTGGTGGACGGCCTCTACCTGGCCAGCGCCGCGACCCATCCCGGTGGTGGCGTGCACGGGGCCTGCGGCTGGATCGCGGCGCGCTCGGCACTGGCGGCCGAGGGTCGTCTGGGCCGGCCGGTGAAGGCCGTGCGGCGTCAGGCGATGAAGGTGCTGTACCGCTAGTCAGAGCCAGTCACTGCTAGTCCCCGAGCTGGAACTGCCCGAGCCAGGTGCTGAACTCCTGGCCGTACCGTTCCTGAGCCACCTCGACGAGTGGATCGGCCTCGGCCACGGGCTCGAGGGCACGCAGGCCCAGCCAGGCTACGAACTCCTCATGAGCCGGGCTGGGCTCGTCCTCGTCGCTCTTGAAGTAGTAGACCCGGTCCCAGTCGACGCTCGGCTCCCCGTCGAAGCTGAGAACCCTCAGGAAGTCCCGCACGTCGGCGGCCACGACCTGGATGCCACCCTCGTCGCCGAACACCACCACCGGCTGCGTGCCGTCGTCGGCCCGCCAGAGGGCGTAGATCGAGCCACCGGCCGTGGCCTGGGCGAACGATGCCAGCCGGGCGTGGAACGCGTCGTCGTGGCACCAGCCGGGCGCCAGATCGTCACGGGCGCCGAAGGTGTCGTAGAGCCCGAATCCCTGCGCGAAGGACTCGAACCCGTGCTCGGCCTGGAAGTCCCACAACGCGTTCAGCTCGGGGACCGGGGAATAGGTCACGGTCGGACCCTAGAGCACCGGACCCGGCCGATCGAGCAGGCGCTCACCCTCTGCGGCGAGCCCTTTACGTAGGGGCCCGGCCCGCTTACCGTCCTGGGGAGATGCGGGCCGAGGACGACCGTCGCACGGGAGGGCATGTCGCAGCGGCGTGCTCTCGCAGGCGAAGGCACCGATCGAGCATCTGGAGGGACATCGATGACAACGACGTCAGCGCCCATGACCGCCCCCTCACCGCGGACGAGGGGGATCGGCATCGTGCTGGTCGACGACCACGCGACCGTGCGTCAGGGACTGCGTGCGGTTCTCGAGCGTGAGGACGATCTCCACGTCGTGGGTGAGTCGGCCTCGGCGGCCGGGGTGCTCGCGGTGGTGGAGCAGTCGCGACCCGACGTGGTGCTGCTGGACCTCAAGCTCTCCGCCTCCTCCGACACCGAGGGCCTGGCGGTCTGCGCGGCGCTGACCCGTCGTTTTCCCGGGATCGGGGTGCTCGTGCTGACCACCCTCCTCGACGACCGGATGGTGCTGGCCGCCATCCAGCACGGCGCCCGGGGCTATGTGGTGAAGGACGCGGACACCACCGAACTGATGCGCGCGGTCCGGGCCGTCGGGCGAGGTGACAGCGCCCTGGACGCCCGCAGCGCGGCCGCCATGGTGCGCAGTCTCAGCCCGGGGGCCGACCAGGGCCGTCCCCGGCTGACCGAGCGCGAGGTGGAGGTACTGCGCCTGCTCGCCCAGGGCTGTTCCAACCGGGTGATCGGCGACCGTCTCTACATCTCCGAGACCACGGTGAAGTTCCATGTCGGCAACCTCATGCGCAAGCTCGACGTGTCCCGGCGCGCGGAGGCCGTCTACGCGGCGAGCAAGCTGGGCTACATCTAGGAAAACCCTTCCGTGATCATGCAAAACCTCCCCGAGGTTCTAGAACTCTGGCCATCACAGTTCTAGAACGCCGGGGAGGTTTTGCATGATCACCAACAAAATCTTAGGCACCGGGGCCCCGCTCCGCGCATCGCCCTGACCTGGGCCGTTGAGCGCGCCCCGGCCGTGACCTCAGGTTTTTTACCTGCACGGCGTCTGGCGTCGGGAACCTTCGAGGGCGTAACTTACGTTTCCGTAGGCGTAACTTACGAAATCGTAAGTTGATCATCTTCGACGGGAAGGCCTGCTGCTGTGAGGAACGAAGAGTCAGCGCCCGGTCTCGACCGGGCGCAGCCCGGCAGTGAGCCGGCTCTGCCCGTCGTCATCCAGGGTGGAATGGGGGCCGCGGTCTCCGACTGGAACCTGGCCAACCAGGTCGCCCAGACCGGCAACCTGGGCGTGGTGTCCGGCACCGCGCTCGACACCGTGGTGGCCCGCCGTCTTCAGGACGGCGACCCGGGCGGCCACATGCGCCGCGCGCTGGCCCACTTCCCGGTGCCGGCCGTGGCCGACCGCATCCTGGAGCGTTACTTCCGGCCCGAGGGCCGCGAGGAGGGCCAGGCCTACCTGCCGGTCCCCAACCTGACCCTGAAGCCGGTCAGCCGCAGCCGCGACCTGATGGTGGCCAGCGCCTTCGTCGAGGTCTGGCTGGCCAAGGAGGGCCACTGCGGCCCCGTCGGCATCAACCTGCTGGAGAAGATCCAGCTGGCGATCGTTCCCGCCGCCTACGGCGCGATGCTGGCCGGCGTCGACTACGTGCTCGTCGGTGCGGGTATCCCCTCGAAGATCCCGCGCCTGCTCGACAAATTGGCCCGCCACGAGCTTGCGGCGATGGAGATCCACGTCGACGGCGGAACCCAGACCTACGCCACCGAACTCAACCCCCGCGACGTGGTTCCCGAGGACTTCCCCCCTCTGAAGCGTCCCAAGTTCCTCGCCATCATCGCCTCGCACCCGCTGGCGGCCTACCTGACCAAGGAAGAGGCCACCACCCCCGACGGTTTCGTCGTCGAGGGGCACATCGCCGGTGGGCACAACGCCCCGCCGCGTGGCCGCATGACGATCGAGAACGGCGAGCCGGTCTACGGTGCCCGCGACGAGGCCGACGTGGCCAAGATCGCCAAGTTCGGTCTGCCGTTCTGGCTGGCCGGCGCCTACGCCACCCCTGAGCTGGTGCAGGAGGCCAGGGCCCTCGGCGCCGTCGGTGTCCAGGTCGGCACGATCTTCGCACTGAGCAGCGACTCCGGCACGACCTCGCAGATCCGCGGCCAGCTGCTCGATGCCCTGGCCGGCGACCGCCTCGAGGTCCGCACCGACGCCCTGGCCTCCCCGACCGGCTTCCCGTTCAAGGTCGTGCCGATGGCCGGCACACTGGGTACCGAAGAGGCCTACGCCGAGCGCACCCGCATCTGCGACCTGGCCTACCTGCGTACGGCCTACGAGAAGAAGCCCGGCCAGCTGGGCTACCGCTGCCCGTCCGAGCCCGAGGACGACTACCTGCGCAAGGGCGGCGACCTGAGCAACACCGTCGGCCGTAAGTGCCTGTGCAACGGCCTGATGGCCACCGTGGGCATGCCCCAGGTGCGCTCCGGCGTCGAGGAGGGCCCGCTGCTCACCCTCGGCTCCGACCTCACCGCCGCCAAGCAGCTGCTGGCCCTCCACCCGGACGGCTGGGACGCCCAGCAGGCTCTGGGGTATCTGCTCGGCGAGTCCCCGGCACCGGTTCCGGCTGCCCGGGCGGAAGAACTGGCGCTCGCCGCCCGTTGATCGATCGAACCCGGCATGAGCACGGATCTCGTGCTCATGCCGGTTCAGTCACAAAACCCTTCAAACGGGGAGAAATGACGCATGGAAGTCAGCGAATTGTAAAGGTTCCCTCACTGCATGTGTCGTAGTTCACCGTAAGTGGACTCGGCCCGTAGGGCAGAGCACACTGAGCACCAGTGGAGGGGAGTACTCCCTAGAACGGTGACGTCGTCAGCACGGCATCTCGATACCAGGTCGGTCAGCGAAGACCGATCATGCCCGGCGTCATCGGCTCGGATTACCAGATCACGCACACCCCTGTGTGCACTCACGATCTGCCGGGCGGAGGAGACCTCCGGTTCTTTCGCATGGGAAGAGACCGGAGGCCTTTTAATGCACGTCAGCGCTGCTTGGTGGATCGCCACCATCGCCCTGGTCCTCGGGATCACGGCCATCGACCTCTTTCTCAACCGGGGTCAGACGCACATCACCATTCAGCACGCCGTTCGGTGGGTGCTGTTCTACGTCGTCGTAGCCCTCGGGTTCGGCGGCGCGATCATCGTCGGGTTCGGCCCCGGCTACGGCGGGCAGTTCATCGCCGGCTGGCTCACCGAGTACAGCCTGAGCGCTGACAATCTCTTCGTCTTCCTGGTCCTCATGACCAGGTTCTCGGTGCCCGAATACCTGCAGCTGCGGGTACTGACCATCGGCATCCTGATCGCCCTGGTCCTGCGGGCCGGCCTGATCGCCGTCGGCGCCGCCGCCATCCACCAGTTCTCCTGGGTCTTCTTCATCTTCGCCGCATTCCTGCTCTACACCGCCTGGAACCTGCTGCGTTCCGGTCACGGGGGCGAGGACTCCGACGTGGAGGAAGAAGCCCCGCCCGCGGTGGTCGGTTTCATCGGCCGGGTCATCCCCAGCACACCGGTCTGGCACGGCGGACGCCCGTTCGTGAAGCAGAGCCACCGCTGGATCGCCACGCCGATGCTCGTCACGATGGTCGCCATCGGTGTCACCGACGTGCTCTTCGCCCTCGACTCGATCCCGGCCATCTTCGGCCTGACGAAGGAACCCTTCCTCGTCGTCACCGCCAACGCCTTCGCCCTGATGGGCCTGCGCCAGCTCTTCTTCGTGGTGCGCGACCTGCTCGACCGCCTGCGGCACCTGGACACGGGGCTCTCGATCATCCTGGCGTTCATCGGCGTGAAGCTCGTGATGGAGGCGTTCCACGACAACAACCTGCCGTTCCTGAACGGCGGCGAGCCGATCCACGCGGTACCGGTGGTGCCGACCTGGATGTCGCTGGGCTTCATTGTCGCCGTGCTGGCGATCGTCACGGTCACCAGCACGATGGCCAACCGCCGCGACGCCCGTAACGCCGCCCTCGCGGAGAACCAGTTCGACATGAAGGACGAGCCCACCCGGGCCGCCTGACCTCCACGCCGGAACTCCCCCCGCTGACCGAGCCGGGGGAGTTTCCTTTGCCTAGGTGCATCAGAAGGGCCGCCCGGCCCCGGTACTGCACCCCGGATCATTGGACGGTCACGGATAGATGCGGCTACCTTTCTAACTGTAGTTAGACGAGAGAGGGGAGGCTTTAACCGATATGGCCAGCACACATCCCTTGCGCTTCCTTCGGTTTCCCCGCTTGGCCCTGTTCAGCGGCCCGACGGGCGATGACGGCCTGACCCGCCGCGAACGCAGACGCATGGCCCGGGCCTACATGAGTACCGCTGGTCGCATGCCTTCGAGCACCGAGTGGGATGCTCTCGAGGCCCGTATGAAGGCACGCGCCAACAAGGAGTCGCGCAACACTGAGGCGTGACCGATCTGCTGCATTGGCGGCCTTTCGAGAAGTCCGATCGTCCCGCCCTGGCTTGCTTCGTCTGTACGGACCCTGAGAGCAAGACCTGGGACGGGCAGCGAAAAACGCACCCGCGCCCGTGGGAGCACTCGGTCCAATCGGCGATTCGCAGTCACAAGCCTCGTCCGGCTCGCGGTGAGCACATGCTGCTCGGCCTCGACGGACAAGGCATCGCAGCAGCTGTTGCCTGGGCCCGCGACACCGACCGAGGCCGGGCTCTGATCCAGCTGATCGGCATAGCAACCCGGTATCGAGGCCGCGGACGCAGCTGGGCGAAAGAGGCCATCGAGGTCGCCATGCAGGTGATCATCGATGAAGTCCGGACGGGTGACGCCCAGCATCTGCTCGTCCGGGCGCACATCGACCACCGCAACGCGGCCAGTAAGCGCCTCTTCGCGGAAGCCGGATTCGTTCATGAGGGCGACCACACCCAGGACCTCGGGATCTGGGTCTACTACACGGAACTCTGACCGCATCAGCCTCATGGATCTGCGTCCACGTATGTGGACAGCGCTCTGTTATCGTTTCGCCTCTCACCGAGAGGAGCGCCCGTGTCCACAGCGTTGTCGAGCTCGGGAAGCCCTGAAGAGATGTCCGAGCCCGCTGGTGTTCGCGAGGTCAAGTCGGCCGCGCGCACCGTCGAACTGCTCGAGCACCTGGCCGCGCGGCAGAATCGCCCCGCCCGGCTGCGGGAACTCAGCGAGGCGCTCGGAGTGCCGCGCAGCAGTTTGCACGCGCTGCTGCGAACCCTGGCCAAGCACGGGTGGGTCCGCGCGGACCCGACCGGGACGCTGTACGGCATCGGCATCCGGGCGCTGCTGGCCGGTACCAGTTACCTCGACACCGATCCCTATCTGCCGCTGGTGCTTCCGGTGCTCGACGAACTGCGCGAACAGCTCGACGAGACCTTTCATTTCGGGCGCCTGGACGGGCCGGACGTGGTCTACCTGGCCACCCGCGAATCCAGTCAGTACCTGCGCCCCTACAGCCGGGTCGGACGACGTCTCCCGGCCTACAGCACGTCGCTGGGCAAGTCGCTGCTGAGTGCCCGCACCGGTTCCGAGCTGGACGAGCACCTTCCGGCCTCACTGGAAGCCCTGACGGCGCACACCATCACCGACCGTTCGGCGCTGGAGAAAGACCTCGAGGAGACCAGGCAGCGCGGCTATGCCGTGGACAACCAGGAGAACAGCCTCGGGCTCAAGTGTTTCGCCGTGCCCCTGCGCTATGCCGAACCCGCGGTGGACGCCATCAGCGCCTCCGTCCCGATCGCCCGGCTGAACCCGCAGCGCGAGGCCGAGGTGATCCAGGCCCTGCGCAACGCCGGTGACCGGATCAGCCGCGTCATCACCCCGGTCTCTGTCAACAACGCCTGGGTGTGAACCTCTACGCTCGGCTTTTCAGCCGAGCGTAGGGATAACGATGAACCTGGTCAGAATGTTCGTGAACGGGCAGGGCATGCAGGGCGGGGAGTTCAACGACGCCTTTGCCGGCGCCACCTTCCTGGGCGAGGTCGACACCGCCCCGCAGTACCGGTTCTTCTCGGTCCGTGACGTGTTTCCCGGGCTGCACCCGGTCGCCGAGGGTGGCCGGGCGGTTCCCGGCGAGCTCTACGAGCTGCCCTATCTGATGCTCGCCCGGGACCTCCTGCCGCGGGAACCGGAAGAGCTGGAGCTCGGCATCATCGAACTGGCCGACGGAACCGGCTCGCTGTCCATGCGGATGCGCGAAACCGCCCTGGATGCGCCGGGTGTGGTGGACATCAGCGACGCCGGCGGCTGGCGCGCTTACCTGAAGAGCCAGAACCTGCCCTTCGGCCGACCCTGAACCGTCTACCAGCGTGACCCTTGTCCACGCATGTGAACCGTGCCAGGATGCTCGGGACGTCTCCCGATGAAGGGTTGCCATGTCCGAGCTGATCTGTGCCGTCCGTGTGACGCCGGTGGCCTTCCGGGACCTTCCGCTGCTCAACAGCGTTGGCGTGCACGAGCCGTTCGCCCTGCGCACGATCGTCGAGGTGGTCACGGCGGGAGGGCAGTACGGGCTCGGTGAGACCTACGGTGACGAGCCCCATCTGCGGCGCATCGAAAAGGCCGCCGCCGCGCTGGTCGGCACCGACATCTTCGACCTTCACGAAATACAGCGCCGCGTGATCGTTTCCCTGGCCGACGACCGTCAGGTCGGCGGGCACGGCATGGCCGGCATGGTGACCACGTCGTCCACCAGTGACCGGGTACTGTCGCCGTTCGAGGTCGCGGCACTCGATCTTCAGGGCAAAATGACGGGACGCCCGGTGAGCGATCTGCTCGGCGGCGCGGTTCGCGACCGGGTGAGTTTCACGGGTTATCTGTTCTACAAGTGGGCCGGACACCCGGGCCAGGACGACGACGCGTGGGGAGCCGCACTCGACCCCGACGGGTTGGTGCGGCAGGCCCGGAAAATGATCGACGAGTACGGCTTCTCATCGATCAAGCTGAAGGGCGGGGTGTTCCCCCCGGACCAGGAGGTGGCCGCGATCAGGGAGCTGCGGAAGGCCTTTCCCGACATTCCGCTGCGCCTGGACCCGAATGCCGTCTGGACCGTTCCCACCTCGATCAAGGTCGGGCAGGACCTCGAGGGTGTTCTGGAGTACCTCGAAGACCCGACCGCGGGCATCCCCGGGATGGCCGAAGTGGCCCGCGAGGTGCCGATGCCCTTGGCCACGAACATGTGCGTGGTGGCGTTCGGCCACCTGCAACCGGCTGTGCAGCAGGGTGCCGTGGGTGTGGTGCTCTCGGACCACCACTTCTGGGGCGGGCTGCGGCGGTCGCAGTCGCTCGCCGCCATCTGCGACACTTTCGACCTCGGTCTGTCGATGCACTCGAACTCGCACCTGGGCATCAGCCTGGCCGCGATGGTGCATCTGGCCTCCGCCACACCGAATCTCGACTACACCTGCGACACCCACTGGCCGTGGAAGCGCCCCGAGGACGACGTGATCGTCCCCGGTGTGCTGGGCTTCGCGGACGGCGCGGTGAAAGTACCGACGACACCCGGTCTGGGCATCGAACTCGACCGTGACGCACTGGCCCGCATGCATCAGCAGTACCTGGACTCCGGCATCCGCAACCGCGACGACACCGGCTACATGCGCAGCGTGAACCCGCAGTGGAAGGCACCTCTCTGGTGAGGGTTCTGGTGACCGAGCCGATCCTGCAGCGGTTCCGTGAGGTACTGACCCGGAATCGTTCCCATGAGTGGGTGTTCGTCCAGGGCCTACCGAACGCTCTGGAGGCCGCCCCCGGGACCGACGTACTCGTCGGCGTCTCCGCACCCGCCGAGTTGATCCGGGCCTGTGGTCCGAGCCTGCGACTGGTCCAGGTCACCGGGGCCGGCGTCGACAAGGTTGCTGCACTACCCCCACAGGTTCTGCTGGCCAACACCTTCCATCACGGTCGCTCGATCGCCGAACACGTGGTGATGGTCTCGATGATGCTGCTGCGCCACGTGCCCAGGGCCGGCCGGGAACTCGCCGAGGGCCGGTGGCGCACGGTGATGACCGATCCCGCGGTGCCCTTCGGGGGCGTTCTGGCCGGTCGCACCATGGGTATCGTCGGGTTCGGCGAGATCGGCTCGCAGGTGGCTGTTCTCGCGCGGGCTCTGGGTATGCACGTGAGGGCAGTGCGACATTCGGGACGCCCGTCACCAGCCGTCGACTGGATGGGCACCTCCGGTCAGTTGCCCGAGTTGCTGGGTTCTTCCGACATCGTCGTGGTGACGGTGCCCCTGGGCGAGGCCACGCTCGGTCTGATCGATGCGCAGGCCCTGAAGCAGATGAGGGCCGACGCCATCCTCGTCAATGTCGCGCGAGGAGCGGTGGTGGACGAGCAGGCCCTGCACGACGCACTCTCCCAGGGCACGATCGGCGGGGCGGCCATCGACGTCTGGTGGCGCAATCCGCGCGACCCGGACGCTCCCCCGCCCTCTCACCTGGATTTCACCGGCTTCGACAACGTGGTGCTGACCCCGCACCAGTCCGGGCACACCGAGGAGACCTTCCGTGGACGGGTGCTCGACGTGGTGGCGAACGTCGAGGCACTGGCGGCCGGGCAGCCCTTGCGGAACATCGTCACCGCGTAGCGCTTGCCGCACCGGCGACGTGCCCGTGGTGTCCTGATCGTCGAGGACCCAGGCCTCAGGAGCGAGGCCTCTTGAGAAGGGTGGACGACAACGAGACCGCCAGTGTCGTCGTCCACCCTTCTCACGCAAGAGCTAACTGCTGCGGTGTCTGCATCGGGTGATGACATTCGGCCCCGTGATCGGCCGATTCCGGATCCTTGACCAGGGGCGGAGCCGTCGAGGCGCAGATCTCGGTCGCCTTCCAGCAGCGGGTGCGGAACCGGCAACCCGACGGCGGGTTCAGGGGTGAGGGGATCTCGCCCTGGAGCAGGATCCGCTCCCCGCGGTCGGCCTCGTGCAGCTTCGGCGCGGCCGACATCAGGGCAGCCGTGTAGGGGTGGCGGGGCCGGTCGAACACCGCCTCGGTCGGGCCCTGTTCGACGATGCGCCCGAGGTACATCACGGCCACCCGGTCGGCGACGTGCCGCACCACCGAGAGGTCGTGCGAGATGAACACGTACGCCACACCGAGCTGACGTTGCAGGTCGTTGAGCAGGTTCAGCACCTGGGCCTGCACCGACAGGTCGAGCGCGGAGACCGGCTCGTCACAGATGATCACGTCGGGCTGCAGGGCCAGGGCCCGGGCGATGCCGAGCCGCTGCCGCTGGCCGCCGGAGAACTCCTGCGGGTACCGGTCGGCGTCGGACGGGCGAAGTCCCACCAGGTGCAGCAACTCCCGCACCCGGGCGGCCCGGTCGCGGGCGTTCGCGTACATGTGCCGGTGGGTCTTCCACGGCTCGGCGATGATCTGACCGGCCGTCATCCGGGAGTTCAGTGAGCCGTACGGGTCTTGGAACACCATCTGCACCCGGCGTCGCCAGGCCAGCAGGTCCTTGCCCCGCAGCCCGAATGGGTCGGTGCCGTCGAACCGCACGGTGCCGCCGTCCGGCTTCTCCAGCATGAGCAGCGTGCGGGCCAGAGTCGACTTGCCACAGCCGGACTCCCCCACCAGCCCGAGGGTCTCGCCCTTGCCGAGCTGTAACGAGATACCGTCCAGGGCCTTCAGCCGGCCCCGGCGGGCACCGTCCTTCACGTCGAAGGTCTTGGTCAGTTCGTTGACCTCGAGCAGGTTGCTCATCGGGACACCTCCTCGGAGTAGTGACAGGCAGCGGCCCGGCCCACCGCCACCTGGTGCAGCACCGGCCGTTCGGCGACGCACCGGTCCTGCGCCAACGGGCACCGGGCCTGATAGACACAGCCGGAGGGGATCGAGGCCAGATCGGGCGGCGTACCCCCGATCGAGGCCAGTTCCGACCCTCGGGCGACGTGGACCGGCACCGATTCGAGAAGGCCCTTGGTGTAAGGATGTTTCGGATCGGAGAAAACTTCCGCGACGGCGCCGGTCTCGAGCACGTGCCCGGCGTACATCACCACCACCTTGTCTGCCTCCTCCGCGACCAGGGCCAGGTCGTGGGTGATGAGCACCACGGCCATCTCCCGCTCGTTGCGCAGTTCCTTGAGCAGAGCCATGATCTGTGCCTGAACGGTGACGTCGAGTGCGGTGGTGGGTTCGTCGGCCAGCAGCACCGTGGGGTTGAGCGCCACGGCCATGGCGATGAGCAGACGTTGCCGCATACCCCCCGAGAACTGGTGCGGATACGCGTCCACCCGTGATTCGGGGTGGGGTATGCCGACCCGGCGCATCAGCTCGATGGCCTCGGCCCGGGCCGCTTTCGACGACATCCGGCGATGAATCCGGAACGGCTCGGCCAGCTGGGTACCCACGGTGTAGACCGGGTTGAGGGCGGTCAGTGCGTCCTGGAACACGATCGCCAGCTCGGGCCCCGCCATCGCCCGGCGCTGACGACGCGAGGCCGTGACCAGGTCGGTGCCGTTGAGCACCACCGAGCCACTGCTCACCGACGCGACCGGATCGAGCAGTCCGACGATGGCCTGGGCCGTCATCGACTTCCCGCAGCCGGACTCTCCCAGCAACGCCAGGGTCTCTCCCTGGACGGCGTCGAAGCCGACCCCGTCCACGGCACGCAGCCGGCCGTTGGGAGTCTCGATATCGACGGTCAGGTCGTTGACGCTCATGACAGCGGTGGACATCTCACTGCACCTCCGGGGTGAGGGCCTTCTCGACAGCCCGGCGATGACGACGGCCCCGGGGCAAGGTCAGCCGCCAGCGCTGGGCCGGATCGGTGGCCAGCCGGGCCCAGGAGGCCAGGATCGTTGCCGAGACGGTGGTGATCACGATGGCCAGACCCGGGAAGAAGGAGAGCCACCAGGCGGTCTGGAGATAGGTACGCCCCTGCGCCACCATCAGGCCCCAGCTCACCGACGGCGGCTGGATGCCGATCCCGAGGAAGCTCAGCGACGACTCCGACAGCATCACGAAGCAGAAGTCGAGTGTGGCCACGGTCAGCAGCGTGGGCAGGACGATCGGCAGCACGTGCCGGAAGATGATCGCGGAACTGCGGGTGCCGAACGTGCGGGCTGCGTCCACGAAGAGCCGGCTCTGCAGCTCGGCAGACTCGGCCCGGGCGGTGCGCAGATAGATCGGGATCCGGGTGATGGCCAGCACCAGAATCAGGTTCGCGGAGCTGGGCGAGAAGATGTACAGCACCACGACGGCCATGAGCAGCGACGGGAAGCTCAGGATGATGTCGGCGATCCGCATCACCACGGTCTCCCGCCAGCCCCGGTGATACCCGGCCCACATCCCGATCAGCGAGCCGATCACCAGCGACAGCAGTACCGCCGGCACGGCCACCGAGAGTGTGGTGCGACTGGCCACGATCAACCGGGCCAGCACGCTGCGCCCGAGGGCGTCGGTGCCGAGCACGTTCAGCCAGCCGTCGGAGAGGCGGAACGGTTCGGCGTTGGCGTCGAGCAGGTTCTGCTGCGCCGCCTCGTCCCCCACGAGCATCGGGCCGAAGACGGCCACCAGCACGATGAAGGCCAGGACGAGCGCGGCGCCCGTGGCCACCCAGTCCCGCAGCAACAACCGCCAGAGCGAGATCTGATGGGAAACCTTCTGCTCGGACGTTGTTTCCAGGACAGCGGTCATGCCGACACCTTCTCCCGGACCCGGGCATCGAGCAGTGCGTAGCCGATGTCGATGAGGATGTTGAGAACGAAGATGGACACCGCGGTGAGCAGGACGCACGCCTGCAACACGGCGAAGTCGCGACCGAGGATCGAGTCGATCATCAGCTTGCCGATACCCGGCCAGCCGAAGATGGTCTCGACCACCACGGCACCGTTGACGAGGCCCACCATCAGGTCACCAGCCACGGTGAGGGCGGGTGCCGCGGCGTTGCGCAGGGCGTGGTGAGTGACGACGCGCAGGTCACCGGCCCCCTTCGAGCGGGCCAATCGCACGTAGGGCGCCGACAGCGCACTCACCATCGCGCCCCGCACCACCTGCGTGAGCACGCCCAGCGGACGGATCACCAGTGTCGCCACCGGCAGCACCCACGAGGCCATTCCCCCGGTCACTCCCGAGGTGGGCAGCCAGCCCAGCCCGACGGCGAAGATCCAGACGCCGATGATGGCGAACCAGAAGTCCGGCACGCTGGCCGCGGTCATGGACAGGAAGCTGGAGATCCGGTCGGCGATCGAGTTCGGCCGGTAGGCGGCCCAGCTGCCGATGATCACGGCCCCGACCACCGCGATCAGCATGGTCGAGAACGCCAGCTGGAGCGTGGCCGGGAAGGCCCGCAGGGCCATGGTGGCCGCTGACTCCCCGGTGCGCAGCGACTCGCCGAAGTCCAGATGCAGGATGCCCCAGAGGTAGTCGCCCATCTGGGCCCAGACCGAGTCGTCCAGGCCGTTCTGCTCGATGAACTGCTGACGTTGCTCAGGAGTGGCGGAGACCGGCAGGTAGAGGTTGGCCGGGTCACCGGTCAGCCGGGCCAGGAAGAACACGCCGAGCAGAACGGCGATGAGCGGTAGCAGACTAGTGATCGCCCGGCGGCGCAGGAATCCGGTCATGACACGGGACTCATCTCTGCGAGCCGCATCTCGTCACCGGTCGCCGAGTCCGGCTGGTACGAGACGCTCGCGGACTTGGCCAGGATCGCGCTCATGTGCGCGATGTAGGCGTACTGGACGACCTTCTCCTGCTCGTACGGCCAGAGTTTCTCGAAGGCCGCCTGCCGTTCGTCACCCTTCAGCGCCTCGGCGTCCCGGATCGACGCGTCGAACTCCTCCGTGCCCCAGGAACTCTGGTAACCCTCCCGGAGCATGTACTGGTCCAGCGTGAAAGCCGCGTCACCGGCCTGGTTACCGTGCATGATCATCAGCAGGTACGGCCCGGTGTCCTCGGGGAAGGGCCGGATCTGATAGGTCAGCTGGGTGTTGGTGTCCATCATCTGGATCTTGACGTTGAGACCGGCCTTGGCCAGCTCGCTCTGGATCACCTCGATGGTCTCCGCGATGCGCGGGAACTGCCCGGTGCGGGCGATCAGCCGGATCTGGTTGTCGACCGGGACCCCGTCCGCCTTCGCCTCGTCCACCAATTGTCGTGCCCTGGCCGGGTCGTACGGCCAGACCTTCTCGTCGGGGTTGTACCCGACGATGCCCTCCGGGATCAGTTCCCCGGCCGGAGTGGCCAGGTTCTCGAAAAGCGTCCTGACCAAAGTGTTCCGGTCGATGACGTAGTTGACCGCCTGGCGCACCCGGATATCGTCGAGCGGTGGCTCGTCGGCCTGGATGCGCAGCGCCGTGGTCTCGTTGTTGCGGTAGGCCACGGCCAGTTCCCCGGCGCCGTCCTCGGGCGCCAGGCTGGTGGCGATGTCCGCCTCGCCGTTGGCCACCATGGCCGCCCGCACGCTGCCCTCGGCCCGCCAGACGTAGTTGACGCTCTGGTACCCCGGCTGGCCGCCCCAGTAGTTCGGGTTGGCCTCCAGCGAAAGCCGCTGCCCGCTCTGCCAGTCGGCCACCTCGTAGGGGCCGGTCCCGATCGGGACGCGCACCTTCTCGGTCGTACTGGTCTTCGTGGAAACCATTTCGACGAACGAGAGACGCAGCGGGAGGATCGGGTCGGGCTCGGGAGTGGTGACGGTCAGCGTGGTGTCGTCCACCGCCTTCACATCGAGGTCGGTGTCACCGAAAACATAACCCTCGACCTCGCATCCGAGGTCGGAGTTGACCGCCCGATCGATCGTGAAGGCGGCCGCCTCGGCATCGAAAGGAGTTCCGTCGGTGAACGTGACGCCCTGCCGCAGGGTGAACGTCCAGGTGTCGTCGGTGGTCTGCTCCCATGCGGTGGCGAGTTTCGGCCCCAGATCACCGGTATCGGCGTCCCGCTCGACGAGCGGCTCGGTGATGTTCGACCGGAGCACGATCCCGGTCGAGGTCAGCGAGCTCTGACAGGCCTCCAGCGTCGGGGGCTCCTCGGGCAGCACGATCCGCAGGCCACCCGCACCCCCGCCGGTGACGTACTCGGAGTTGGCGACGGTGCAGCCACTGACGATCAGGGCCGCCCCCAGAACAGCGGCGATCAGCATGGGCTTTCGGGGAGATGGTGGGCTCAACATTGAGTTCCTTCCCAGCCGTCCACGGATGTGAACACGATCTGGATTCGTAGACGTACCGTAGGTGCGCTCCTTTGTGACGTCAACCACTGAGCGGCGATGCCCTTCGGGTATCGATCCATGCCGAACGAGGCTTGGACAGGTATCGAGAAGGCTGCCTAGCGTGGACGGAACCCACGACTTTCTGGAGCCGTCGATGTCTCGTTATTCGCCCACCGAACTGCGTGATGCCCTCGGGTCGGGCCTGCTGTCGTTCCCGGTCACGCACACCGACGCCGACCTGGCCCTGGACGAGAAGGGACTGCGGGAACACCTGCGCTACCTGCGGGAGTACGACGCCACGGGTCTGTTCGCGGCGGGCGGCACGGGTGAGTTCTTCGCGCTCACCCCGGCCGAGGTCGAGCGGGTGGTGAAGATCAGCACCGAGGAGGTGACCGAGGTGCCGGTGGTCGGGCCCGCCGGCTACGGCACGGGCATCGCCGTCGAGATGGTGCAGGCGGCCGACCGCTCCGGCGCCGACGGCATCTTCCTGCTGCCGCCCTATCTGACCGAGATGACGCAGGAGGGGCTGTACCAGCACGTGGCCCGGGTCTGCTCGGCGACCGACCTCGGTGTCGTGGTCTACCACCGCGCCAACGCCAAGTTCGTCGCGAGCACGGTGACCCGGCTGGTCGCGCAGTTCCCCAACTTCATCGGTTTCAAGGACGGCATCGGCGACATCGACCTGATGGCCAACCTCTACGCCACCCACGGCGAACGGCTGGTCTACGTCGGTGGGCTGCCCACGGCCGAGACCTACGCGCTGCCCTACCTCGAACTGGGCGCCACCACGTACTCCTCGGCCATCTACAACTTCGCACCGCAGTGGGCGGGAGAGTTCTACCGCTCCGTGCGGGCCCGCGACCGCGACGACGTGTACCGCCGACTGCGCGAGTTCGTCTTCCCCTACCTGGAGATCCGCAATCGCCAGGCGGGTTACGCGGTTTCCATCGTCAAGGCGGGTCTGCAGGCCGTCGGCCGCCCGGCCGGCTCGGTTCGTCCGCCGTTGGTCGACCTCACCGCCGAGGAACTGTCCGACCTCACCGACCTGGTCAAGAAGGTGGTCTGAGATGTCCCCCGTGGAACTCACCGGCGAGATGCTGATCGGCGCCTCGAGCGTCTTCGGCAGCTCCGGCACCTTCACCGGCCGCGACCCGCGCACGGGTGAAGATCTCAAGCCGGTCTACGGTCTCGGTGACCAGGCTCAGGTCGAGCAGGCGGCCGGGCTCGCCTGGGACGCCTTCCGTACCTACCGCCAGACCGACGGCGGGCCCCGGGCCGCCTTCCTCGATCGCATGGCGGCGAATCTCGAGGCCGTGGCCGGGGAACTGGTGACGCGGGTGGTCACCGAGACCGGCATCGCCGAACCCCGGGTGCGGGGCGAGCTGGCGCGCACCGTCAACCAGTTGCGGTTGTTCGGCCGGGTCCTGCGGGAGGGCAGCTGGATCGGAGCCCGGATCGAGCCGCCGCTGCCCGACCGCAAACCGCTGCCCCGTCCAGATCTGCGTCAACGCAAGATCCCGCTGGGCCCGGTCGCCGTCTTCGGGGCCTCGAACTTCCCGCTGGCGTTCTCGGTGGCCGGTGGCGACACCGCGTCCGCCCTGGCCGCCGGCTGCCCGGTCATCGTCAAGGCTCACAGCTCACACCCGGGCACTTCGGAGATCGTCGGCCGGGCCATCCGGGCCGCCGTCGCCGAGTCCGGTCTGCCGGAGGGCGTCTTCTCCCTCCTCTACGGGAGCGGACCGGAACTGGGCACCGCGCTGGTGGCCGATCCTCGCATCCGGGCGGTCGGTTTCACCGGTTCCCGCGGCGGGGGCCTCGCCCTCGCCGCCACCGCCGCGGCACGTCCGGTGCCCATTCCCGTCTACGCGGAGATGTCGAGCGTCAACCCGGTCTTCCTTCTGCCGGGTGCCCTCTCCGACGATCCGGGTGCGCTCGGCGCCGCCTTCGTCACCTCGCTGACCACCGGCACCGGGCAGCTGTGCACCAACCCCGGTCTGGTGTTCGCGTTCGATTCCCCGGCCCTGGAGACCTTTCTGGAGTCAGCCGCGGCTGCGGTCAGCACTGCACCGGCGGCCCCGATGCTGAGTCGCGGCATCTGCTCGGCCTTCTCGGAGGGCGTGCAGCGCTACGCCGCCCATCCCGCGGTGCGGCAGGTCGCCGCCGGCACCCCCGACGAGAACATCGACGCCGCGGGCGTCACCCATCTCTTCACCACCACGGGTTCGGCCTTCCTGGCCGACAAGTCCCTGCACGAAGAAGTTTTCGGGGCGGCTTCCCTGGTGGTCAGAATGGGGGACGCATCTGAGCTCCCGTTGATCGTGGAGGCGCTGGAGGGACAGCTCACCGCCACGATCCATGCGCGCGCGACCGACCTGCACCTGGCCGGGCAACTGCTGCCCGAGCTCGAGCTCAAGGTCGGCCGGATCATCTTCAACGGCTGGCCGACGGGTGTGGACGTGGGTCAGGCCATGGTGCACGGCGGCCCCTACCCGAGCACGTCCGACGGGCGCAGCACCTCGGTCGGCACGCTGGCGATCGAGCGGTTCCTGCGGCCGGTGGCCTACCAGGACCTCCCGGAACCCCTGCGCCCGGCGGGCCTGGACGACGCCAACGAGCTGGGCATCTTCCGCCAGCTGGACGGCACGTACGGCCGCGACTGAAGAACACCCCCTTGCCGTGATCATGCAAAACCTCCCCAGCGTTCTAGAACTGTGGCCGAGAGAGTTCTAGAACTCCGGGGGGCACCTCCCGGCCGAAGACTGGGGGATTTGCATGATCACGGACGAAGTGCAGGGGCGCGGTATCGGCGTATCGACGGATTCTGGCATCGGCGAAAAGGGTTGAGATGAGTGAGGACGAGGGCGTCCGGCATTCCGGGAAGGGTTCCGCCACCGGGGTTCCCGTCGTCACCGGGCTTCGGGTGGTGCCGGTGGCCGGGCGGGACAGTATGTTGCTGAACCTGAGTGGTGCGCACGGGCCGTATTTCACGCGCAACGTGGTGATCCTGACCGACTCGGCGGGTAACACCGGGCTCGGGGAGGTACCGGGTGGTGAGGCGATCCGGGCCACGCTCACCGACAGCGCCCCGTTCGTGGTCGGGCAACCGATCAGCCGGTACCACGCGGTGCTGCGGCAGGTGCGCGCGGCGTTCGCCGACCGGGACTCCGGCGGCCGGGGCCTGCAGACGTTCGACCTGCGCACCACCGTGCACGTGCTGACGGCCCTGGAGTCGGCGATGCTCGACCTGTTCGGCCAGCACCTCGGGGTGCCGGTGGCCGACCTGCTCGGTGAGGGACAGCAGCGCGACACCGTGCGCATGCTCGGGTACCTGTTCTTCGTCGGCGACAGCGACAAGACCGATCTGCCGTACCGGAAGGCGGACCGGGGTGACGACTGGGAACGGCTGCGCGACCGGGAGGCCCTGACCCCCGAGGCCGTGGTGGCCCTGGCCGAGGCCGCCCAGCAGCGTTACGGCTTCACCGACTTCAAGCTCAAGGGCGGCGTGCTGCCGGGACCGGACGAGGTCGACGCCGTCATCGCCCTGCACGAGCGGTTTCCCGACGCCCGCATCACGCTCGACCCGAACGGGGCCTGGCCGCTGCGCGACGCGATCGAGTACTGCCGCCGGATGCGCGGGGTGATCGCCTACGCCGAGGATCCGTGCGGGGCCGAGGCGGAGTACTCCGGACGCGAAGTGATGGCCGAGTTCCGCCGGGCCACGGGTCTTCCCACCGCCACGAACATGATCGCCACCGACTGGCGCCAGCTCGGCCACGCGATCAGCGCTGGTGCCGTCGACATCCCGCTGGCCGATCCACACTTCTGGACCATGGCCGGCTCGGTGCGGGTGGCCCAGCTGTGCGAGGCCTGGGGGCTGACCTGGGGCTCCCACTCGAACAACCACTTCGACATCTCGCTGGCCATGTTCACCCAGGTCGGGGCGGCGGCACCCGGTGAGATCACTGCACTCGACACGCACTGGATCTGGCAGGACGGTCAGCGTCTCACCCGGCAGCCGCCGGTGATCGAGAACGGCCTGATCAAGGTCCCCGCCGCACCCGGACTGGGTCTGGAGCTGGACGAGGACCGGCTGGCGGAGGCCCACGAGCTGTACCGGCGGGGCTGCCTCGGCGCGCGCGACGACACGATGGCGATGCAGTATCTGATCCCGGGCTGGTCGTTCGATCCGAAGCGACCGGCGCTGGACCGTTGACCCGATCAGGAGTTTCAGAATGACCGTGTTGCAGGTCGGAACGCTCAAGCCGTCACTGGCCCAGACCCTGGAGCGCCGTCACCGGGCGATCCCGCTACCCGACCACGACCGCGACGGCTTCCTGGCCGAGCACGGTGAGGCCGTCACGGCGATCGTCACCTCCGGCCGGTTCGGGGTGTCGGCCGACCTGATGGCGAAGCTGCCGCACCTGGGCGCGATCGTGAACTTCGGCGTCGGGTACGACACCACTGACGTCGACGCCGCCCGGGAGCGGGGCATTCTGGTCAGCAACACGCCCGACGTACTCACCGACTGCGTGGCCGACACCGCCGTGGGTCTGTTCCTGGACGTGATGCGGGGATTCTCCGCCGCCGACCGGTTCGTGCGGGCCGGGAGCTGGCCCGCCGAGGGCAACTTCCCGCTCACCCACCAGGCCAGCAACCGCCGGGTCGGCATTCTCGGGCTGGGCCGCATCGGCAGCGCGATCGCCCACCGGCTGACCGCTTTCGGCTGCACGATCAGCTACCACAACCGTCGCCCGGTGGAGGGCAGTCCGTACGCCTACCGCGCCGACCTGGTCGAGATGGCCCGCGAGGTAGACGTTCTGGTGGTGGCGGCGGCCGGTGGCCAGAGCACGGCCGGTCTGGTCAGCCGCGAGGTACTGACCGCGCTGGGCCCCCAGGGATACCTGGTCAACATCGCCCGGGGCAGCGTGGTCGACGAGGAGACCCTGGTCGAGCTGTTGCGGGAGGGGAAGCTGGCCGGGGCCGGGCTCGACGTCTTCGAGCACGAGCCGAAGGTGCCGTCGGCCCTGTTCGCTCTCGACAACGTGGTGCTGCTGCCGCACCTGGGCAGCGGCACGGTCGAGACCCGCGGCGCCATGGAAGACCTCACCCTCGCCAACCTCGACAGCTTCCTGCACTCCGGAACCGTGCTGAATCCCGTCTATTGAGAGCTACCGAGAGGGAGATCGTCGATGAGCATCGTCGTCGGGTACTGGCCCACCGCCGAGGGACGCGCCGCGCTGCGGCACGGCGTGGACGAGGCCCTGCACCACCAGACCGACCTGCTGGTCATCAGTGATCCGGGCGATGCGCCGGCGCGCGACCAGGACGCGAAGGCGGCCGAGGCGTCCGGGGTCACCGTGACCACCCGGAACGCCTCGGACGCGGGGATGGCCGCCGAGCTCATCGACGCCTCCTACGTGGAGGGCATGACCCTGCTGGTGTTGGGGCTGCGCCGCCGCTCCCCCGTGGGCAAGCTGCTGCTCGGCAGCATCTCCCAGCAGGTTCTCCTCGATGCCCAGTGCCCGGTCGTGGCCGTCAAGCCGCACGTCAGCGCCGTGGGGTGACTGTCGGGTAGCGAAGATCGACTCCACCGCCGAGACTCAGGACATGCCCAGCACAGGACAGCCAGGACAGCGCGG
Organism: Kineosporia sp. NBRC 101731; assembly: GCF_030269305.1. Taxonomy (NCBI): domain Bacteria; kingdom Bacillati; phylum Actinomycetota; class Actinomycetes; order Kineosporiales; family Kineosporiaceae; genus Kineosporia; species Kineosporia sp. NBRC 101731. The sequence goes on along the minus strand of NZ_BSTC01000001.1, from coordinate 660,437 downwards.
ACAGCGCGGCCGCAGCACCACGCAGCAGGTGGACAAGGCCATGGACGGCGCCATGAACGGCGTCGACGGCTCGAGCCACCGGATCGCGAACATCGGTGAGCGCATCCTGCGTCTGGCCGAGGACGCGGTCTACGTGTGTGTGGCCGGGCTGCTCGTGGTCGGGGCGGTGGTGCTGCTCTTCGACGCCGCCACCGCGCTCGGGACGATCGGCGACGGCGCGGACACGGCGGTGCTGTCGCTGCTCGACCGCCTGCTGCTGGTCTTCATCCTGGTCGAGCTGATCTTCGCGGTGCGGATGACGCTGTCGCGCCGGGAGATCGTGGCCGAGCCGTTCCTGATCGTCGGCATGATCGTCTCCATCAAGGAGATCATTCTGCTCTCGGTCGAGGTGGCGAACGTGCTGGAGGGCAAGCCGACCACCGAGGGCACCAAGGACCCGACCGCGTTCGCCCTGCAGATCGCCCTGCTCGGGCTGCTGGTGATCGTGCTGGCCGTCAGCGTGCTGCTCCTGCGCATGAAGGAACGTGAGCCGGTCGAGGGCGAGCGCAACCAGCAGTACGACGAGCCGCCGGCCGGTGTCGGGCCGGTGCCGGAGAACGCCCGCGACGAGAACCGCGACGGCAAGACCCACGAGGCCGGCGAGAACGCCGGGCCCCGCCCTAGGGCCTAGAACTTCTGGTACATCACGTGCAGGCCGACCAGACCGTGAGCTCTGCTGTCGAAGGCCTCCGGCACGATCCCGATGGTCTCGAACCCCAGTGAGTGCCAGAGCTTCACGGCTACGGTGTTGGTGTCGACCACGGCGTTGAACTGCATGCCGTGGTATCCGGCGGATCGGGCCCAGTCGAGCACGTACAGCCCCAGGGCCCGGCCCACACCCTGACCCCGGGCCTTCGACGAGACCATGAAACTGGCCGTGGAGACGTGCGATCCGCGGGCCGGTCGGTTCGGACCGGAATGGGCCGTGCCGAGGATCGTGCCGTCGTCGGCGACCGCCACCACGGTGATCGACGGTGCGGGCCCGACCCACACCTGGCGGCACTCCGGCTCGGTCCAGTCGGGATCGTAGGCATAGGTCTCACCGCCGTCGATCACCTCCCGGATGATCGCGTACACGGCCGGCCAGTCGGCGTCATCGAAAGCGCGGATCTTCATCGGCCCAAACTACAAAATGGAGGCCCCCCAGCGGGTGGGCACCATCGGCGCCCACCCGCGTCCTCAATTCACGAAGGCCTACGGGGAAGCCGACTCACTGGGGCTGGGATTGGTGGCCGCGCTCGGCGTTGTGCCCCCGGCCGTGGCGGCGATCGACGCGTCACCTGCCTCGTCGGCCGTGCTCACCGGATCGGGGGTGATCTCGTCCGGTGTGGCCAGCGACTCCTGGGTCAGCTTGGCGGTCGACCAGTCCTGCACGGTGGCGAAATTCGTGGCGCTGGCCGGGACCGGGTCGCCCACGCCGGCATCGGCGGAGCAGGTGCGATCGTCTTTGATCGCCTGCGGCTCGAAGTAGTGAACGTCGAAAGCCGAGTTGTTGCCGTAGGAGTCGGCCCGGGTCTGGTCGGGCAGGGCCGGGTCGGCCAGCTGGTAGCGGATGATCCGGGTGTACTGGCAGTTCGTGCCCACCGAGAGGATCGAGAACTCCATCGGGTCACCGGCATCGGCCAGCAGACCGCCCAGGCCGGTGGTGCCCTCGACCAGCCGGATGTGGCCCCGGTCGCTGCGCTGCAGGTCGTCAGTGTCGTTCTGGTGGTGCACGTGGCCCGACGAGGTGGCCCGCACCGACTGCCCGAGGGTGGCGGCCATGGCATCTGCCATCACCGGCTCATGGGCCAGTAGCAGGTCGAAATACGTGTCGCGGTTCAGGTTCTGTACCGCCGTGGTGGCCGCCGCGGTCTCCAGCCGGGTGACGATGTCCACATTGTCGGAGCCCGCGTCACCGCTCGCCCCGTAGGTGCGCGGGTCTCCGACTCCGTACACCTGCAGGCCCATCGCGGTGACGACCTCCTGGTCGAGCACCGTGACGCCGGGGATCTCGGCCATCCGCCGGGCGACCGGGCCCGAGTCGTGGTTGCCCTTGATCCAGATCATCGGGGTCTTCTCGGTGATTCGCCGGATCGAGGCGACGTAGCTGTCGGTCAGCTCCCGGGTGTTACCGACGAGCGTCTCGTCCCCGTTGTTGACCAGCAGCTTCACGTCGTTCGCGTCGATGTACTCCTGCAGGTAGTTGTAGATGTCCCGGCGGTGCACGTCGGAGATGAACATGACGTTGTAGGCGGTGGCCGGGCTCTCCTGGGAGGTGGCCGGCGGCTGGGTCAGCGCGTCCTGCAGGCGCAGCACCGCGCGCACCTTGTCGGCGGCGCCGGCGTCCCGCGCGTCCAGGGCGGCGAGTTTGTCCGGGGTGGCGGCAATGTCGGCCAGCAGACCGGTCACGGCGTACCGCTGCCACCAGTCCGAGCGGTAGGTGGCCCCGATGGTCCCGCTCAGGGCCACCACCGCCACCAGGGTCGAGGTGCCGACCAGCGTGCCGGTGGCGGCCAGGCGATGACGGCGCGACCCCGCTCGCACCGGGTCGTTGTTCGCCAGCACCGAGATCGCGCCGTCGACGATCAGGTCGCCGATCAGCGCCCCCACGATCAGGCCGACGATCGCGGCGAGAACGAAATGCAGCAGCATCGCCGGCACCTCGTCCTCCAGCTGGGACCGGAACTCGGCGGTGAAGGCAGCGCCCCCGTTGGTGGCCTCGCGCACCGCGTCCAGGTCGATCCGGGGGGTCACGTGCAGGCCGACCGGCACCGCGGTGACATCGCGGAACTGCAGCGATCCGAGGCTGGAGTCGACGGTGATGCCGCGGTGGGCCGGGGTGACCGAACCGCTCACCACCACGTCGACGTTCGCGACCGTGGACCGGTAGGGGTAGACCGAGACGGCGATGGCGGCCACCGCCAGTGCAGCCAGCAGCGAGGCGGTGAAGCGCGCCGCGGCCCGGACCGGATGCTCCGTACGGCGGAACATCTGCCGCACGGTCCACCGGCGCACGGTGGAGGCATGCCGACGGGCCCGGCTCAGGACGGAGGTCGGCCGAGCGGGCTCGGTGGGGTCGGTGGACTCGGCCGGCGGGGTGGACTCGGCAGACGCATCGGGCTCGGACATCGACTCGAGGCTAGCCGGGTGGGCGAAGATCGTCGCGCCGAAAGCCCGAGGTCACCGTATGTGGATCCACTGAGGACCGTACGGGTGATACCGGCCCCGCTCTTCAGTTCCGGAGCGTGTATCGCCGATCACCCGAGCGTGAACGGCCCTTCCCGGTTCGTGATCACCACGCTGGACATGCCCGGCCTGCCCCACCAGCAAGGGCAGGCCGGGCATGAGCTCTCAGGACATCGACGACGAGACCGGCAGCTCGCGCGGCACGGCGAGCACCGGGCACGGCGGCTGCATCAGCACATCGCGGCTGACCGACTCACGAATCGGCCGGAAGAGCTCACCCGGGCGGCTGCCGACCACCAGAAGTTCGGCGCTGCGACCGAGTTCGGCCAGTGCCGCGCCTGGGTCACCGGTGGTGCGGACCACGTTGAACTGCACGCCGGGCAGGCTGCTCACCGAGTCATGCACCCTCCAGCCGACGTTTCTGTGACTGGGCTCGACGTGCAGCACCTGCAGTTCGTAACCGCGGCGCCGGGCCTCCTCGGCGGCCGTCTTCACCACCTGGGCGTCGGACTCGTGCGAGCCCACGGCCGCCAGGATGAAGGGGTTGGTACCGGGCAGACGGGTGGGCATGTCCTCCGGAACCACCAGCACCGGGCACCTCGCCGCCCGGACCAGCCCGGCACTGACCGAACCCGGTTCGGAGGCCCGGGCCTGGTGCCGTCCGGCCGCTCCGATGACCAGCAGCCGGGCGGCGCTGATCGGGAAAGCACCGGGCTTGATGTCCTCGTCGTCCAGGCAGTAACCACTGATGCTGGGCAGGGGATAGCGCAGACGCAGGGCCTCGACCGCGTCGGTCAGCTGGCGCCAGGCCGCGACCACGCCGGGGGCGTCGTCCTGGTACGACCCCCGCGCATCGTGCCCCCCGGACGAGCGCCGGCGCAGGTCGGTGATGAGTGTCAGCGGCAGATGACGTCGCTCGGCTTCCTGTGCGGCGCGGTCGAGCAGCCGGGTGTGCTGCCAACGGCCGTCGAATCCGGCAACGATCCGTGGTGTGTGTTCACCGTTCATGGCCCTCTCCCCTCTGTCGAACCGATGCGAACCGCGATATAAGAATCCGCTGCGTTACCACAGCAGATCAGAGGCGCTGGACATCGGGGGTTCGGGACCAAGGTCCCGTCACACTCCGCGTTTGGGGGTCGAACGACTTTCGACCATCCCCGACACACGCGGATACGGTGGGGGCCAAGAGGCTTTTCCGCAACAGGCGGAAGGCATCGCAACGAAGGCGAGGAGAGGGCTGTGATCAGGGTCTTCCTGCTCGACGACCACGAGGTCGTCCGGCGTGGGCTGGTCGCCCTTCTGGAGGCGGCCGGGGACATCGAGGTGGTCGGTGAGTCCGGCTCCGCCCAGGAGGCACAGCGACGCATTCCCGCGCTACGCCCCGATGTCGCCATCCTCGACGCCCGGCTTCCCGACGGCAGCGGCATCGATGTCTGCCGTGAGGTGCGCTCGGCCGACCCCAACATCAAGGCCTTGATCCTCACGTCCTACCAGGACGACGAGGCACTGTTCAGCGCGATCATGGCGGGTGCCGCAGGGTACGTGCTCAAGCAGGTGCGCGGTACCGACCTCCTCGACGCGGTGCGCACCGTGGCCGCGGGCCAGAGCCTGCTCGACCCGGCGGTCACCCTGAAGGTGCTCGAACGTATCCGTAACGGTGAGAAGCCTTCCGAGCCCGACCAGCTGGCCGCCCTCACCGCTCAGGAACGCCGCATCCTCGAGTTGATCGCCCAGGGCATGACCAACCGGCAGATCGGTGAGACGTTGTTCCTGGCCGAGAAGACGGTGAAGAACTACGTGTCGTCGCTGCTGGCCAAGCTGGGTGTGGAGCGCCGCACGCAGGCCGCGATCCTGGCCACGAAGCTCATCAAGGGCAACTGACTTTACTGAAAAGGCCCGGGAATCAGTGGATTCCCGGGCCTTTCCTATGCCTTCGAGGGAGCTGGGGCCGACCGGGCCATCGGCAACCGGAAGGCGACCCAGCCCGCGTCCTTGAATCCCAGGGCCGGCTTCTCCACGAGTTTCCAGCTGAGCAGGGCGACCACTGCCGCCGCGGCCAGCCCGGCCGGCGCGAAGACCCAGACGCCGTAGGTGGCGAGGCCCAGGAGGTTGAACACCTGCAACAGAGGCCAGTGGTACACGTACAGCCCGTAAGAGATGTCGGTGCGCGGGTCCGGAATCCTCAGTCGCGAAACGGCCAGTGCCAGGCAGAGATAGCCGAACGCCGGGCCGGCCAGCACCCGGTAGTCGTCGAAGAACGCGACCCCGGCGACGACCACGCCCACGGCCGCGAGGGTGAGCCAGCGACTCATCGGCACCTGGTGGGCGTACAGGTACAGCACGGAGCCGATCAGGAACATGAACGACAGCCGCAGGATCCGCTCCTGGCCGAGGTACACGATCTGGTAGTCGTTCAGCACCGTGACCACCCACAGGGCCCCGACGGCGCCGAGGGTCATGACCGGCCGGCGCCGCAGCCCGCCGAACACTCCCAGCGCGATGATCGACGCGTAGCAGGCGGCCTCGTAGAACAGCGTCCAGAGCGAACCGTTGAGCACACCGGTCATCTCAACATCGCTCGGCAACCCGGAGACACCCCACTGCCTCATCAGCAGCGCGGCGTTGCGGATCACGTAGTCGACCGCCGAGTCCTGGCCGTTGATCAGCGTTCTCATCGGCACGTCCTGCAGCCAGGCGATCAACGGGGCGATCAGCGTGGCGGTGACCACGAGGCACACCCAGAAACCCGGCACGATCCGCAGGAACCGGTGCCAGGCGTAGCGGCGCACCGAGTCCAGCCGCAGGAAACTACCGACCAGCAGGAAGCCGCTCAGCACGAAGAACGCGTCCACGCAGAGCTCACCGAGCTGCGTGCCGGCGAACTGCGGCTGCCAGCCGTAGCCGATCTCGGTGGCGTGGGTGACGCCGACCGTCAGAGCCAGGACCAGCCGCAGCAGACCGAGGTGGTTGTGGCGCGGGCTGAAGCGGGTCCCGAGTGTCTTGGGGTCGGCACCCCGGCGGTGAGGACGAGGGTCACGACGTCGCAGGGTCCCCCGGGTCACGTGCAGGGCGGCGGCGCGGCGGGACCGGCGCGGCGCCGGTTCGGAGTGCTGCTCGCGCAGTTCCCGGCGCAAGGGGAGTTGGGTGGTGGGCGCCGTGGGCGGGCCCAGCTCCGGATCCTTCCGCGGCGTGCTCGCCGGGGTGTTGCTCGCCGGGGTGTTGCTCGCCGGGGTGCCGTTCAGAGGCCCGATGCCGGTGATCGGGGAGGGCGGATCCGCCGGGCCGAAAATCTGCGGGTAGCCCCAGCCAGCCTCCTGCAGGTTCCCGGCCAGGCGTTTCTCGGTGTCCGCGTCGTCGGTGGCGCCCTCGACCACTTCGTCCACCATGACCGCACCGGAGCCCTCCGGAGCGGGCCGGGCCGTCTTGACGGCCTCCTTGATCACGGGGATCTGCCCGGTCGCCAAGGAGGCTCCCGTGACGGGACCGGCGTCGAAGTCCCGCCGGGGACGTACGGGGAGCGGGGTTGGCTCCTGGGAAACCAAAGTTCCTCTCCCTCCGGCCTGCCTGAGGCCGTACACATGCGGACGCACGGACCGGGGGAATTCGTCATTCCCCGGTGAATCACACGCCCATCTCGGAAAATTTCTGGGCCTCCACCACTGGCGGCCCGCCGGAATGGTGCTGCGCCGGGCGATAGGAGGAAATCAAGGGGTCATAAACAGGCGCCCAACCCGAAAAACCCGATTCAGCACCCGCCGAACCATGACCGGGCGTCGCATCGTTGCTGCACAGAGCGTTGATCCGCAGGTCAGGACCAGGTCCGGAGATTCGTCACGGACAGGTCCCATCCAGGGTTGCCGCGAGCATGCTCACATTCCCGGTTAAGCGGCATTCAGTGTCGGAACTCTCCGGAATGACTTTCACACACTGGGTTCCGGTAAATGCCGGACCCAGGCCATCAGCGCAGTACAGAGCACAGCCGGTCCACAGACCGCCCGCACGTCGTCGAGCATCCGGGCCACCCCCCAGCTCACCTTGTTCGCGATGCGCTCCACCAACCAGGGAGGGGGTCAGGCGACGCCTAGTTGGCGCAGCACTGCCGTTGCCGCCGCGGCTGCGATCACCACCAACGGGAACGGGGCCCGGAACAGCACCAGCACCACGGCCAGCGTCACCCCGGCGAACCGGGCCCAGCCGGCGAAGGAACCGTCGTGAATCAGGGTGCTCGTGGCGATCAGGGCGGCCAGGAGAGTCGTGGCGGCCGAAGCCATCCAGGCCTGCGCCCGCTCCGAGAACTCGTAGCGACCGGCCAGCGCCGGACCTGCGGCACGGAACGCGAAAGTTCCTGCGGCGAAGACGAGAATGGCCAGGAGGGGCATCAGGGACGCCTTGGTGCCTGCCGCGTCGGTTCCGCGGAGCGGGTCCGGCCCGGACGTCGGACGAGCGCGACCAGACCCGCCAGCGAGGCCAGCACCGGCAGCCCCGCGGGTAGCAGGGGCGTGCTGAGAACCGCTACGAAACTGCCGATTCCGGCACTGGCCCGGATGCGACGGCTGCTCAGGGCCGGCAGCACGATCGCGACCAGCACGGCCGGGAACGCGGCATCCAGACCGAGTGCGTCGGTGTCGCCGATCCAGGTGCCGGCGACCGCCCCGGCCACGACCCCGATGTTCCAGCAGACGAACAGCGCCACCCCGCAGGCCCAGAACACGGCGGCACGGCGCGTCGGATCACGCTCGGCCAGGGCCAGGGCCACCGTCTCGTCGGTGACGATCTGCGCGCCGAGCGCCCGGCGCGCAAGGCCGCCCCGGATCACGTCGGAGACGCTGAAACTGAAGGGCAGCAGCCGGGCATTGAGCAGCAGGCCGGTGACGACGGCGGCGGTCGCGGAGCCACCGGCGAGTACCGTGCCGACCGCCGCGAACTGTGCCCCACCGGCGAAGACCAGCAAGCTGAGCACCACCGGCACCCAGCGGTCCAGACCTCCACCCACGGCGATCGCACCGAACGACACGGCCACCAGAGTGTCGGCCACACAGACAAGGGCAATGGCCCGAGCCCGTTCCGGGCCTACCGTTCGCCATACTGACCGCATGCCCGTAAGGATGAACGTGGCATCATGCGTTCGTCAAACGAAACGAGTGATCGGTACGGCGAACGCCCATGCTTCCCGATGAGGATTCCCCGCTCGACCCCAAGGCCGTGCTGGCCGCTGCCCTGCGCAGCGAGCGCGAGCGCAGCGGCATGTCCCTGAGCGAGCTGGCCAAGCAGGCGCGGCTGGCCAAGTCGACGCTGTCCCAGCTGGAGTCGGGGGCCGGCAACCCGAACGTCGAGACCCTGTGGGCTCTGGCCACGGCGCTGGACCTGCCGGTGAGCCGGCTGATCGACCCGCCCCGGCCGAAGATCGGTGTGGTGCGCAACGGTCAGGGCACGCCGCTGGTGTCGGGGCAGGGTGACTATGCGGCGTATCTGATGTCGGCCGGCCCGGCCGGCGTCACGCGTGACCTGTACCGGCTGAACGTCGAGATCGGGCCGGGCCGGATCTCCGAGCCGCACCGGGTGGGCACGATCGAGCACGTGGTGCTCGGTTCGGGGCGGGCCCTGGTCGGGCCGACCAGCAACCCGATCGAGCTGGGACCGGGCGACTACATGGTCTATCCGGGCGACGTGGAGCACATGTTCCAGGCCCTGACGCCCGGCGTACTGGCCACGCTGATCAGTGAGAACCGATGATGGCCGACATGAATGACGACCCTTTCGGCCTGGAACGTTTCGTCGAGGCCCAGAACTCCGGCGGTACCTACGAGCGGGCCGTGGCCGAGCTCCGGGCCGGGGCCAAGACCACCCACTGGATGTGGTTCGTCCTGCCCCAGGTCGCCGGCCTGGGGCTGAGCGCGACCTCGGTGCGGTACGCGATCGACGGCCTGCCCGAGGCCCGCGCCTACCTGGCTCATCCCGTGCTGGGATCACGCCTTCAGGAGTGCGCGTCGATCCTGCTGGGCCTGCGGGACACCACTGCGACCGCCGTGCTGGGTTCGGTGGACGCCGCGAAACTGCGCTCCTCGATGACGCTTTTCGCCTACGCCGCACCGGAGCTCACGGTGTTCCGCGAGGTGCTGAAGAAGTACTTCGACGGGCAGGAGGACGACGCCACCACGGCCCGTCTCGGCGAGGAACCTAAGCCAGAGGGTGCAGAAGAAGACTGAGCAGCCCGGCGACCAGCGCCGCCGCCGGCAGCGTCAGCACCCAGGCGGTGAGGATGTCACCGGCAACGCCCCAGCGAACGGCGGTGCGGCGCTTGGTCGCGCCCACTCCCATGATCGCCGCAGTGATCGTGTGGGTGGTCGAGATCGGGGCGTGGAAGGCGTAGGCCGTGGTGTAGAGCACGGACGAGGCAACCGTCTCGGCCACGAAACCCCGTGCCGGGTCCAGCTCGATGACGCCCCGGCCCAGGGTGCGCATGATCCGCCAGCCGCCGGAGGCGGTGCCCAGGCTGATCGCCGCAGCGGCCGAGAGCGTCACCCAGAGGGGGATACCGGCACCGCTGCGGTGATATCCACCGGCGATCAGGGCGAGGGTCATGACACCCATCGTCTTCTGGGCGTCCTGCAGGCCGTGCCCGAGGGACATCGCTGCGGCGGAGACGATCTGGGCGGTGCGGAACCCGCGGGTCACCGGCCCGGGCCGGGCCCGGCGGAAGAGCCAGAGCACACCCACCATGGCCAGGAAGGCGAGGCCGAACCCGACCAGCGGTGAGAGCACCATCGGGATCACCACCTTGTCCAGGATCACCGACCAGTGCACGGGCGAGGAAACCACGACCGCGGCGCCGGCCAGGCCGCCGATCAGTGCGTGCGACGAGGAGGAGGGCAGTCCGAGCGCCCAGGTCACCAGGTTCCAGGTGATGGCGCCGGCCAGACCCGAGAACACGATGAGCAGACCCTCGTGCCCGTTCGGTGGGCTGATGATGCCGCTGCCCACGGTCTCGGCCACGCCGTGGCCCAGCAGGGCACCGATCACGTTGAAGACGGCGGCCATGGCCAGGGCGGACCGCGGGGACAGGGCCCGGGTCGAGACCGCCGTGGCGATGGCGTTGGCCGCGTCGTGAAAACCGTTGGTGTAGTCGAAGACCAGCGCGACGGCCACGACCAGGACCACGAGGGTCAGGGTCAGGGACACGGGTCAGGACTCCTTGACCGCGATGGTCTCGACATGGTGCGACACCAGTTCGAAGGCATCGGCAGCGTCTTCCAGGGCGTCGATGACCTCGCGCACCTTGAGCAGTTCGAGCGGCTGGTAGGCGCCGGAGAAGAGCTCCGCGAGCATGTCGCGGTAGGCCTCGTCCGCGTCGTTCTCCAGGCGGTTGATCTCGACCCAGTACTCCTCCAGGCCCTTCATCGTGTGAAGGCCCGGTAGAGCGGCGGCGGTGACGGCGGCCTGCTGCTGGAGCACGGACAGCTGGATCTCGACACCGTCGGGCAGCTTCGCCGGATTGGCGAGCACGACCATGTCGGCGGCCGCCTCCATGTTGTCCATGCAGTCGTCCAGCGCGGACGACAGGGCGTAGATGTCCTCGCGGTCGAAGGGCGTGACGAAGGTGCGGTTCAGCTTCCGCATCGTGGCGTGCACGATCTCGTCGCTGGCGTGCTCGGCGTCACGCACCTTCAGCAGCAGGTCAGGGCGGTCACCGGCCTGCGCCCGGATCACGGCCTGCAGCAGATCGACCCCCTCGACCAGCGCGTTACCCGCCTGGACGATCAGGTCGATGATGGTCGTGTCCCTCGGCGTCAGTCTGAGCCGCATCCGTGCACCTCCGCGTGTCGGCGCACGACTGTAGCCAGGGTCGGCCCGTTCTGCTCATCCGGGGTACATGTCCGGATCACATCCGGTTCGGGTGCCGTTCAGGTGGCGTTTACCGGAGATGCCCTCGCATGGCCTGCAGCACCGCCGCGGGCTGTTCGACGTTGGCCAGGTGGGCGGCCTGAGGCACCATCACGAGGTCGGCGCCGGGGATGAGGTCGGCCAGTTCCTGGGCCATGGCCGGCGGCGTGGCGATGTCGCGGGCACCGGCGATCACCCGGGTCGGTACCCGCAATCCACCCAGCGTGTCGCGGGAGTCGAAGGTCGCCAGGGCCTCGCAGCAGGCGGCGTAGCCCTCCGCGTCGATGCCGGTCTGGGCCTCGAGCAGTTCCCGGCCGTGCGGCGGCACCGGCGCGTCCGGCACGAACCAGCGGTTCCGGGCGAGGTCGACCAGGAAACCGGTGCCCTCGGCCCGCACCCGTGCCGCCCGCTCGAGCCAGGGCGCCGGGTCGTCGCCGAAGGTCGCCGAGGTGCAGACCAGCACGAGTTTCCTCACCCGGTCGGGGTGATCGAGCGCGAGCTGCTGCCCGATCGCCCCGCTCATCGAAAGGCCGCAGTAGACAAAGGTTTCGACACCTACTGCGTCGGCGACGCGGAGCACCTCCTCGGCCAGGGACCGGACGGTGCAGGGGCCCGCCGGAGCGGGTTTTCCGTCATGGCCGGGCAGGTCGAAGCGGACAACGCGAAAGTCCTGCACCAGTCCGGGTAACTGCGGGTCCCAGAGGTGGTGCGAAGTGCCGATCGAGGAGCCGAGCACGAGCACGGGTGCCTGTGGATCGCCGTCCACCACGTAGTTGATCATCGCCACCCTGCTTGTTCCGTCAGAGAACCCGCGTCCACCATACGTGGCGAACCCGGCAACCCGACGGTGTTCAGATTCCCGTCATCAGACCGCCGTCCACCTGAAGGCTGACGCCTGTGACGTACGAGGCTGCGGGTGAGAGCAGGAACACCGCGGCGGCGGCGAACTCGTCCGGGTCGCCGTAGCGGCCCGCCGGGATCTTCCCGCTCCACTGCTCCTGGATCTCGTCCACACTGAGACCCGACCGCAGAGAACGGCCCTCGTCGAGCTGGGCGACCCGATCCGTGGCGATCCGGCCGGGAATCAGCTGGTTGACCCGGATGTCCGGAGCCCAGCTGCGGCTGAGCGACTTGGCCAGAGCCGCCACCCCCGACCGGAACACACTGGAGAGGATCAGGTCGTCGGAAGGCTCCCGCACCTGGCTCGAGGTACAGAACAGGACGCTGCTCCCGCCCTTCACCAGATGCGGCCGCGCGGCCCGCACCAGGCGCACGGCCGGGCGCAGCAGCAGCTCGAAACCGAGCTGCCAGTCGTCGTCCACGGTGTCGTCGAAACCCTTGGCGGGCGGACCCCCGGTGTTCACCACCACGCCGTTCAGGCCGCCGAAGCGGGCCGCCGCGTCCTGCACCCAGGCGTTCAGCGCGTCCCCGTCGGTCAGGTCGACGGGACGGCCGGTCGCCGTGCCGTTGACAGCGCCCTCGTTGAGCGCGGTCACCGCGGTCTGGACCCGGTCGGCGGTGCGTCCGCAGATCGAGACATCGTGACCGGCCAGCACGAGCTGCCGGGCGATCGCGTGCCCCAGGCCGGAGGTCGCCGCAGCCACCAGGTACCCACTCATCAGTTCTCCTTAACCCGCCCGACCGGGCGGTGGCCGAGGTCCGACCCCTGACGGTAGTACGCCGGCCCCCGGTCGCCAGGGCCCGTCCGGGAATCACCGACGTCGCGAAGAAACGCCCTGCTGTGACGGCTCCCCTCTTGTTCGTGATCAGGCAATCCCACGTTCTTGGGTCGGGAAGGACCCCACGTTCTTGGGTCGGGAAGGACCCCACCTCCCGGGGAAGGTTCACATGATCACGAACAGAGGGGTGGAGGCACAGGGGGCGCCGGCGAGCGCCCTAGGAGTAGCGGCCGTACTGCGGTTCGGGTGCGTATCCCCGGCCGGGCCCCGGGTCGTAGGCCGGCTCCGGTGCGTAGGAGGCGGGGGGTGGCGCGGGCTGCGTGCGGGGCGGCATCACGTCCGGTGGGAAGTCGACCAGAGCCATCGCGGCCATCGCCACCCCGGCCGCACACGGCTCGATCACCGGCACCCCCAGTTCGTCGGCCAGCGGACCCCGCAGGTGCCCCAGACCGACACAGCCCAGGATCACCGCCTCGGCACCCCGGTGGTCGACCAGTTCCCGGCCGGCGACCAGCACGGCGTTCGCCGCGTCACGCGAGCCCAGGTCTAACTCGCTGCGCCCGATGGCCAGATCGGCCACCACCCGGCCGCTCACGCCGAGCTTGGCCCAGTAGAGCTCGTGCCGGAACGTGGCCATCGGCACGGTGCTGATGACGCCGAGACGGCGACTGTGCGCCATCGCCGAGGTGAGCGCGGCCTCGGCGATCCCGATCACCGGCACCGGCGCGGCCGCGCGCAGTTCGTCGAGACCGGCCTCCGAGAAGGTGGCCAGCACGTAGGCGTCGGCCCGGTGCTGCCCCGCGGTGGCCAGCAACGGACTGATCGCGGCCCGTCCGTCGTCGTCCGACTCGATCGTTCTCGGGCCACCGTAAGAGGTGACAGCGGTCGCGGTAACACCCCAGCGCCGGGCCGCCCGGTCCAGCGTCTCCTGGATGCCCGCGGTGATCTCGGCCGAGCTGGTCGGGTTGATGACGACTACATGCGGGACATGTGGCATACGGAAGTCCGTTCCCTGACTCGGCACGACGCGCCTCCTGCGCCTGCTCACACGGTACGCGTGAGCGGGGCAAAGCACGCAAAAGTCTCAGTGGGCACTCATGTCGCCAGTTGCTCTTACGACACAACCAGGACTGATACCAGGAGTCACCGGGCGTCCGAAACCTTCAATCCGGCAGATCGGCCGTCTTCGGTGGAAACTCACAACGACATCGGGGCGCGGGGTTGCCACCTCTCGGAGAACCGCGCCAGATCCGCACTTCGTTATGGGCCGTCCCATCCTCAGGGCAGGTAGGGGGTGCTCGGCAGGTACTTCGTGCTGTAGACGCTCGCCATCTCCGGCAGTTCCTTGATCTGCCCGGCCCGCTTCAGCATCTGCACAGTCGGCTTCCAGGTGGCGTCGTCCATCGCCAGGTAGCCGTGCTTGTCCTGGTAGGAGGCCGACCAGAACCCGGAGAGGGTCTTCAGCTCCTGCGCCGTGACCGACGGGTCGGAGTCCGGATAGACCTTCGTCATCAGTTCCACCGCCTCGGCCTGGTTCTGCGCGGCCCACTGCATGCCCCGCGCGTAGACGTCGACGAAACCCTTGACCGCAGCCGGGTTCTTCTCGGCGAAATCGGTGTTGACGTCGATCACCTGGCCGATCACGTTCTCGTCCTTGGAGTACCAGATCTTCACCGGCTTGCGCCCGAACTCCCGCTCGGCCTCCAGCGGGGCCCGGGTGAGGAACTCGGGGTAGCAGTCGACGACCCCCTGGAACAGCAGCGGCAGTCCGGCCTCCTGCGACACCTCGGTGACCTTGCCGTTCAGTCCTTTGTGGTTACGCCAGGCCTGCCAGACCACGTCGTCCGCGTCGGTGCTCGCCGTGGCGAGCTTCTTGCCCAGCAGCGTGTTCGGGTCATCGGCCGTGATGTTCGAGTTCGGGTTGCAGATCAGACCGGTCAGGGCCAGCGGCTGCACCACCCCGACCGCCTGCACCGGCAGGCCCTGCGCCTGGTTGATCAGCAGCTCGACGCCACCGCCGACCGTCATGTCGTGCTCTCCCGCGCCGACCGACTGCAGCTGGCTGATCTCGCCGCCGGGGGTGGTCACGACGTCCAGATCGGCCTGCCGGAACCAGCCCTCCTCCAGACCCTTCAGAACGGGCAGATCAGCGGACGTCGGGGTCCAGTCGTAGATCCAGCGCACCTTGGTCACACCGGCCACCTGCGCGGAGCCGGCCGCGTCCGAGCCGCCCCCGCCACAGGCGGCCGCGGAGGTGAGGACGCCGACGGCGACGGTCGCGGTGAGGGTGACCCGGATGGTCCGGCGGACGAGGACGGTCTTTGCCATGTCCGTGTTCTCCAGCTGTTCGGCGGAGGGGCGGAGGCCGGGCGCACGGCATCGGCGCGGAGAGGGGCGCCGCGCTGACGGAGCTCGGGAGCGGTCCGGCCCGGGCAGGGGCCAGCCGCACTCAAGAGGGCCCTAGGGCTCCTGGGGCACATGAGAATAGCGGACGATTTGCCCACGTTGTCAGCAGAGTGTTCCGGTTCGATAACTTTCCGTCATCTGTCGGATATGCGAACGTCAACGCGGGCGCTCCGTGCTCGAACGGCAACAAAAAGCAACCGGGAGAGGACGTTACGCGCCTGACACGGAATACGTGACCAGATTCATGTTGCCATTTCATATAGGATCAAGGTTAGGCTGACCTAACCATGACTGAATCGACTACCGCCCCCCGTCCTCTGCGCATCGGGGTGATCGGCGCGGGCCCCGCTGGCATCTATGCCGCAGACATCCTGACCAAGTCCGAGGTCCCGGTCGAGATCGACGTCATCGAGCGGCTCCCCGCTCCGTACGGTCTGGTCCGGTACGGGGTGGCTCCCGACCACCCGCGGATCAAGGAGATCATCAAGGCCCTGCGCCGGGTGCTCGACCACGAGAACATCCGCTTCGTCGGCAACGTCAACTACGGCACCGACCTCACTCTCGAGGATCTGCGCGCCCACTACGACGCTGTCATCTTCGCGACGGGTGCCATCGCCGACCGTGACCTCGACATCCCGGGCGTCGACCTGCCCGGCAGCTTCGGTGCGGCGGACTTCGTCTCCTGGTACGACGGCCACCCGGACGTGCCGCGCGACTGGCCGCTGACCGCCAAGAGCGTGGCCGTGCTCGGCGCCGGCAACGTGGCGCTGGACGTGGCCCGGGTTCTCTCGAAGACCGCGGACGAGATGCTGGTCACCGAGATCCCGCCGAACGTCTACGCGGGCCTGAAGCTCAACCAGGCCACCGACGTGCACGTGTTCGCCCGACGCGGCCCGGTGCAGGTCAAGTTCTCGCCGCTGGAACTGCGCGAGCTGGCCCACTCCCCCAACGTCGACGTGGTCGTGCACCCCGAGGGCTTCGAGTTCGACGAGGCCAGCATGCGCGCGGCCAACGAGGACAAGCACGTCAAGCAGGTCATGAAGACGCTCAATGCCTGGGTGGGCAAAGACCCGACGGGCAAGCCGCACCGCCTGCACATCCACTTCCTGGAAGCGCCGGTGGAGATCAGCGGCGACGGCCAGGTGGAGAACCTGCGCACCGAGCACATGGAGCTCACCGGCGACGGAAGCGTGCGGGGCACGGGCGAGTTCACCGACTGGCCGGTGCAGGCCGTCTACCGCGCCGTCGGCTACCGCAGCTCGGCGCTGCCCGGCATCCCGTTCGACCCCAGCCGCCACGTGGTCAGCAACGACGGCGGCCGCGTCCTCGACGCCGACGGCAACCAGGTCGAGGGCCTCTACTGCACGGGCTGGATCAAGCGCGGCCCGATCGGCCTGATCGGCCACACCAAGAGCGATGCCAGCGAGACGGTCTCGCACATCCTGAAGGAAGTCTCGCCCGACCGCCCGGCACCGAGCGCCGTGGACATCACGACCCAGCTCGAGCTGAAGGGCGTCAACTACACCACCTGGGCGGGCTGGGACCTTCTGGACGCGCACGAGATCAGCCTCGGCGAGGCCGAGAGCCGCGCGCGGGTCAAGGTCGTCGAGCGCGACGACATGATCCGGATCAGCCGGGAACTGCTGGGCTGATCACCCCAGGAACCAACCAGGACAGGCCCCGGCGGACCACCGCCGGGGCTTGTCCCGTTCCGCCGGCGCGGCGATGACGGAGGCCGACCATCCTCTTGTCGTGATCATGCAATCCCCCATCTCCCCGGGAAGCTTTGCCCGATCACGGGCAGAAGAGCGACGGGGCTAGCTCAGAAGGCCGAACGCCTTCTCGTAGTTCTCGTCGGCCTGATGGGTGAGAACGCCCACGCACGTACCGTTCTCGTCTTGGTACCAGACGGTGAAGGCACCGTCGTCACCCTCCTCGAACAGTGCCTCCTGGTATCCGTCACCCCAGGCCGCGTACTTCAGCCAGTGGTCCCCGATCTGGCTCCAGAAGCCCGGCGGGTCGGACCACTGCGCGTCCGGCGAGCCCGCCGCGGTCTTCCCGGCGACCTTGCCCATCGTCTCGGCGTCGAACCAGTGCTCCACCGCGAGTGCCCGCCCGGCGGCGGTGTTGAACGCGTAGGCCACGTCGCCGGCCGCCAGCACGCCCGGCGCCGAGGTCTGCATGTGGGTGTCGACCACGATGCGTCCCTCGTGCAGGTCGAGCCCCGCCGCGGCCGCCAGGTCGGACGCCGGGTGCACCCCGACGGCGGTCAGCACCAGATCCGCGGTGATGTCGTCCTGGCCGTCCAGGGCGATCCGGACGCCCGTGCCGGCCGACTCGATCGCCGTGACATCCGCGTCCACCATCAGCCCAATACCCTCGTCCCGCAGCCAGCCCGTGATGCGGGCACCGGCCTCGTCACCGAGACGCCTGGCCTGGGGCGAACTCTCGTCGGTGAGCAGGATGACCTCCAGGCCCAGTCGGCGCAGCGACGCCGCCGCCTCACAGCCGATGAAGCCCGATCCGATCACCGCGGCCGTCTTCGCCCCGTACGCGGCCTGCTTCAGCCGCCGCGAGTCCTCCAGGGTGCGCAGCCGCAGCACCGCGCTGTCGTCCCCGCCGGGTACCGGCAGGTCGGCCGGGTTCGATCCGGTGGCGAGAACACATGACCGGTAGGCGAAACCAGAGCCGTCGCGGGTGTCGACCCGCCGGGCCCCGACATCGATGCCGGTCACCCGGTCGCGAGCCCAGGTCACCTCGAGCCGCGACAGTTCACCCTCGTCGAGCAGACCCAGATCCTCTTCGGAGGAGTCGCCGCGCAGAAAGTCCTTGGACAGGGGCGGCCGGTCGTAGGGCGCGTCCGGATCGGCACAGACCACGACCACCCGGCCCTTGCCTCCTTCTTCCCGGTAGGCGCGCACCGCCGACAGGCCCGCCGGGCCGCCGCCGATCACGAGCAGATCCACCACCTCGTCAGTCATGTGGCCATCCTCGCGCGCATCTCGGCCTGCGCAACCCTCGCTCCCGGACCAGGCTCTGGCGGTGTGGCCCGACATCCGCGGGCCACGGTTGTACCGATCGGCGTCAGGAGTTTCACCGTGCCCCTCAGCGGAAAGAAGATCGCCTTCCTGGTTGCGGACGAAGGGGTGGAGCAGGTCGAGCTGACCGACCCCTGGGAGGCGGTGAAGAAGGCGGGCGGACATCCCGTCCTCATCGTCGGAAGTGACAGCAAGACCGTTCAGGGCTTCAACCACCTCGACAAGGGCGACGTCTTCGACGTCGACCTCCCGGTCAGCGAGGCCGACGCGGAAGACTACGACGGCCTGGTCCTGCCCGGCGGCGTAGCGAACCCCGATGCCCTCCGGACCGTCCCGGAGGCCGTGGCCTTCGTGAAGTCGTTCCTCGACACCGGCAAGCCGGTCGCTGCCATCTGCCACGCCCCGTGGACGCTCGTGGAGACCGGGGCGGTGAGCGGTCGCACGCTCACGTCGTGGCCGAGCCTGAAGACCGACCTGCGCAACGCCGGTGCGGAGTGGGTCGATCAGGAGGTCGTGGTGGACCTCAAAGGCCCCGGGCCCCTGATCACCAGCCGCCGGCCGGACGACCTCCCGGCCTTCGCGAAGGCCCTGGCCTCGGCCTTCTGATCCCCCTCGTGGTCGTGATCATGCAGAACCTCCCCGGGGAGGTTCTGCATGATCACGACATATCGGAATCTGCTCACCCTCTGAAGCCGAAACTACTTTCAGTAACTTCAGAAATCTTTCCGTTCCGGCTGCGACGGTCCGCCGCACCGCCTGCACGATGCGTGGCCTCACCGCATCGTTCTGACCCGTTTCGCGCAGAACGGCCCAGTGATCATGAGACTACGTAAAGAGAGGGTCGTCGCGGCCGAAAATCGCTGTATCGGAGCGTGTTAGCGTCCGATCATGCTTGAGCTCAGACCCAACTGCGAATCCTGTGACGTGGACCTCCCGGCGGATTCCCCCGATGTCTGGATCTGCTCGTTCGAGTGCACCTGGTGCACCGACTGCGCAGCCTCCTTTGCTGACAATGCGTGCCCGAACGACACGGGAAACCTGGTCTCCCGTCCGCTGCGGTCCCCGGCGAAGCTGGCCGAGTTCCCGGCGTCGACCCAGCGGGTCCACAACGCGGAGCTCCAGAAGGTCGGCTGACGCGCGATCTCGCCATGCTCAGGCAGTAACAAACTCCTCACTGAAGCGGCATACTGAACTCCGCCGCTCAGTGAGGAGGGACGCTTGCCCGCCGACCGTGTCATGCCGACCGCCGAGGCGGCCGACCTCATCGCGCTGACCCGGCAACTCGCGCACCGTGAGCTCGCACCCCAGGTCAACCGGCACGAGGCCGACGAGATCTTCCCCCGCGACACCTTTCGCCTGCTCGGGCGGGCCGGACTGCTGAGCCTGCCCTATCCGGGCGAGTACGGCGGCGGCGACCAGCCCTACGAGGTCTACCTCCAGGTGCTGGAAGAGATCGCAACGGTCTGGGCCAGCGTCGGGGTCGGCGTCAGCGTGCACGCCCTGTCCTGCTTCGGCCCGGCCGAGTTCGGTAGCCCGGAGCAACGCGAACGCTGGCTACCCGGCCTGCTCGGCGGCGAACAGCTCGGTGCCTACTGCCTTTCCGAGCCCCACGCCGGTTCCGACCCGGCCGCGATGCGCACCCGGGCCGTGCTGAAGAACGACGAGTACGTGCTCAATGGGGTCAAGGCCTGGACCACCCACGGCGGGCAGGCCGACTTCTACAAGGTCATGGCCCGCACCGGCGACGGTCGCGACGGCATCTCGTGCTTCCTCGTGCCCGCGCAAACACCCGGCCTGGCCGCAGATCCGCCTGAGCGCAAGATGGGCCTCACCGCCTCGCACACCACCGCGATCCGGCTCACCGACGTTCGGGTAGCGGTCGAAAACCGCATCGGGCCCGAGGGCGAGGGCCTGAAAATCGCCCTGAAAGGCCTGGACTCGGGCCGTCTCGGCATCGCGGCCGTCGCCACCGGCCTGGCCCAGGCCGCACTCGACGCCGCCGTGGCCTACGCGCGAGAGCGTGAGAGCTTCGGGCGAGCCATCATCGACCACCAGGGTCTGAGCTTCCTCCTGGCCGACATGGCTGCGGCCGTCGAGGTCTCACGGGCGGCCTACCTGTCCGCGGCCCGCCGGCGCGACCTCGGCCTGCCCTTCACCCGCCAGGCCTCGATCGCCAAACTGGTCGCCACCGACAACGCGATGCGCGTGACCACCGACGCCGTGCAGGTGCTCGGCGGGGTCGGCTACACCCGCGATTTCCCGCTGGAGCGCTACATGCGCGAGGCGAAGGTGATGCAGATCTTCGAGGGCACCAACCAGATCCAGCGGATGGTGATCGGCCGGTCCCTCGCCAAGGACACGAAAGGCATTATCCGGACAGCGGAAGGATCCTGATGCAGATCTCGAACACCGCGGCGATCGTCACCGGCGCGGCCTCCGGCCTGGGCCGGGCCACGGCGACGGCGCTGGCGGCCGGTGGGGCCCGGGTGTACGGGTTCGACCTGCCCGCCGGTATCGAGAAGGCCGAGCCGATCGACGGCGTCACCTACCTGGGTGTGGACGTGACCGATCCGGACTCGGTGGAGACCGCCGTGACCGAGGCGTCCTCGGGTGGATCTCCTCTGCGCAGCGTGGTGAACTGCGCCGGGATCGGTACAGCGGCAAGAATTCTCGGCAAGAAGGGCCGCCACGACATCGCCCTCTACGCCAAGGTCGTCCAGATCAACCTGATCGGCACGTTCACCGTGCTCACCTATGCCGCCGAGCGGATCGCCGAGACCGCGGCGGACGAGAACGGGCAGCGGGGCGTCATCATCAACACCGCGTCGGTGGCCGCGTTCGAGGGGCAGGTCGGGCAGGCGGCCTACGCGTCGTCCAAGGGTGGCGTGGTGGGGCTGTGCCTGCCGGCGGCCCGTGACCTGGCCCAGTACGGCATCCGGGTCAACACCATCGCCCCCGGCACGGTGGAGACACCGATGCTGGCCGGGGTCACGCAGGAGTACCTGGCCGGCCTCGCCGCCGCCGTCCCCTTCCCCCAGCGCCTGGCCCGCCCCGACGAGTACGCCAAGCTCGCCCTCATGCTCATCGACCACGACTACATCAACGGTGAGACCGTGCGCATGGACGGCGCGATCCGCATGCCCCCGCGCTGACCCCACCAACCAACCAACCAACAAGCCTCCGTGATCATGCAAAACCTCCCCGGAGTTATAGAACTGTGGACATAAGAGTTCTATAACACTGGGGAGTGGGGGCACCTCCCGGCCGAAGGCTGGGGGATTTGCATGATCACGAACAAAAGAGGTGGGCCACCCCACCCAACCGGCGCCGCCAACGCGCGGTGCCCTCGTCGTCCTCCATGCGAGGACGACGAGGGCACCGCACCGGCTGACTACCGAACGTCGGCGAACAACGATCCCGCGTCGTCGGGCGCCTGGATGCCCGGGCGCAGTGACGCCGTGACCGCGACGTCGAGCGGCACGACCAGCGGCGCGAACCCCGCCTCCCGGATCGGGGCGGCGGGAGCGACCTGCTCCAGACACATGACCGGCATACCGGTCACGTCCACCGCGGGCAGTGCGGCCTCGAGCAGCTCGGCGAGCACCTCGTCATCGCCCGGGGCGTGCAGCGGCATCAGCAGCCAGTGCATCACCGGGGCGCCCGCCAGTTCGGCGAGTTCGGCCACATCGGTTCGGTCGTGCAGGCCGGGCGCCAGCCCGAGCCCCAGTTTCAGGGCGCCCTCAAGGTCGCCGGCACCCGTGGGCACCATCGGTGGCAGGAGCACCACCGCGGCCCTGACCTGCCCGTCCTCATCGGCGACCCAGAACTCACCGTGCTCCAGCCCGACGTGGGTGAGCATCAGCCGGGTGGCCGAGGTGATGTCGTCGTCGGAGACGCCGCCGGGGAGCGGCCAGTCGGCCAGGGACGGCGCCCGCAGCATGCGGGACACCGCGGGGATGTCGACGAGGCGTGCACGACGAACGGTCCAGGCACGCGAAGGACTGGCCGTACGTGACTCGTTCATATCTGGATAACTACTGGTGTCTTGATCGGAGTTCCGCACTCGGTTCCTGTTCACCATCTGGATGTCCATCCGTTCCGGTGCGCCGGGGGAGGACCGGTTGTGCGGACCGACCCCGGGCACGGCGAGGAACGCTACACAGACCCGTCGCGACGCGCCCGCCCTGCGCCGGGCGGGTCGCGGGAATGACGGGGACCACCAAGTAGTTGCTCAGGCAACGATCTATTGGAGAGGATGTCACCGATAGCGGTGACAGCCAGCCTGAGCAGGGAGTTCGTGATGCAGTTCGGAATTTTCTCGGTCGGCGACGTGACGCCGGACCCCACCACGGGTCACGAGCCGAGCGAACGCGAGCGGATCAAGGCGATGGTTCGTATCGCCCAGAAGGCCGAAGAGGTGGGCCTGGATGTCTTCGCGACGGGCGAGCACCACAACCCGCCGTTCGTGCCGTCGTCACCCACGACCATGCTCGGCTTCATCGCGGCGACCACCGAGAAGATCATTCTCTCGACCTCGACCACGCTGATCACCACGAACGACCCGGTGAAGATCGCCGAGGACTACGCGATGCTGCAGCAGCTCGCAGACGGCCGCGTCGACCTGGTGATGGGCCGCGGCAACACCGGCCCGGTGTACCCGTGGTTCGGCCAGGACATCCGCAACGGCATCGACCTGGCACTGGAGAACTACGCGCTGCTGCGCCGCCTGTGGCGTGAGGACGTCGTCGACTGGGAGGGCAAGTTCCGCACCCCACTCAAGGGCTTCACCTCGACGCCGCGCCCGCTCGACGGCATCCCGCCGTTCGTCTGGCACGGCTCGATCCGCAGCCCGGAGATCGCGGAGCAGGCCGCCTACTACGGTGATGGATTCCTGCACAACCACATCTTCTGGCCGCCGGAGCACACCCAGCGGATGGTGCAGTTCTACCGTCAGCGGTTCGCGCACTACGGCCACGGCACGCCCGAGCAGGCGATCGTCGGCCTGGGCGGTCAGTTCTTCATGCGCAAGAAGTCGCAGGACGCGGTCAAGGAGTTCCGGCCGTACTTCGACAACGCGCCGGTCTACGGACACGGGCCCTCGCTGGAGGACTTCAGCTCGCAGACTCCGCTGACCGTCGGCAGCCCGCAGGAAGTCATCGACCGCACCCTGAGTTTCCGCGAGTACGTGGGTGACTACCAGCGGCAGTCGTTCCTGATCGACCACGCCGGCCTGCCGCTGAAGACCGTGCTGGAGCAGCTCGACCTGCTCGGCGAGATCCTGCCCACGCTGCGGGCCGAGTTCGCCGCGCGCCGGGCGCCGGGTACACCCGACGCACCCACGCACGCTTCGCTTCTCGCGGCTTCGAAGGCCAAAATTGAGGACGCGTCGCTCGCCTCGGTCGCGTCGGTCGGGGAGTAACAATCATGGGTAAGTCATCGGTGGTCGTGATCAGCGCCGGTCTGAGCCAGCCGTCGTCCACCCGGCTGCTGGCCGACAAGCTCGGCGCGGCCGTCGCGGCCGAGACAGATGTCGAGCTCACCGTGATCGAGCTGCGCGACCTGGCGCACGACATCACGAACAACCTGCTGACCGGGTTTCCCACCGGCGAGCTGGTTCCCGCGATCAAGGCGGTCACCGAGGCCGACGCCCTGATCGCGGTGACCCCGATCTTCAGCGCGTCGTACAGCGGACTGTTCAAGTCCTTCTTCGACGTGCTGGAGCTGGGAGCGCTCGAGGGGAAGCCGGTGCTGATCGCGGCCACCGGTGGTTCGTCCCGCCACTCACTGGCCCTGGAACACGCTGTGCGGCCGCTGTTCAGCTACCTGAAGGCGGTCGTCGTGCCCACCGCGGTGTACGCGGCGAGCGAGGACTGGGCGTCGGCCGGCAGCACCGAGCTGTCCGGCCGGGTCGGGCGGGCGGCCCGCCAGCTCACGGCACTGATGACCAGGACGAGTTCCTCGTCCACTGCTGGAAAGCCCTCTGTAAAAGATCCTTTCGCTGAGGTACTCCCGTTCGGCGAGATGATGAAGGCCCGAGGCCTCTGACCCCCGACAACTTGCCGTGATCATGCAAAACCTCCCCGGAGTTCTAGAACTGTGGATCTGAAAGTTCTAGAACTCCGGGGAGTGGGGCACCTTCCGGCCGAAGGCTGGGGGATTTGCATGATCACGGAGGGAATCAGTGGAAGTAGTGGCTTTCCTCGAGGTCGGCCAGCAGGCCCGGGTGCGACGGCGTCCAGTCGAGCAGCTCCCGGGTCTCGTCGTTGGGCATGCTGAAATCGATGCGCACGAAGGGGAACCCGGCGAAGTGTTCGTCGACCTTCTCGTCCGGGATGCTCTGCGTCGGGATGCCCAGCTTCCGGCCGATCACCTCGGCGATCTCCTTCAGCGGCACGCCCTGCTCGGTGGCCGCGTACAGCTGCGCGCCGGCCGGGGCCTTCTCCAGGGCGAGCCGGTACAGCGTGGCGACGTCGCGGGTGTGCGCCGCCGGCCAGGTGTTCTCGCCCGTGCCCGGGTAACCGGAGATCCCGGTGCGGCGGGCGATGCTGATCATCAGCGGGATGAAGCCGTGGCGGTCGAGATTGCTGTGGGTCACCGGTGGGATGGCGAAAGTCACTGATCGCACGCCCTTCTGGGCATAGTCTGCGATCAGCTGAGTGACCTGGGAGCGCGGGTTGGCGTCGATCGTGGCGTTGACCTTCGCGTCGGCCGTGCGCTGCATGCCGATCCCGAACAGCGCCTTGCCGGTGCCGGCCAGCGCATCACCCAGGGCGCCCACGTGCGTCAGGTCTTTCGCCACCGCCCCGGCGAAGTCCCCGCTCATCATCAGCTCGTTGCTGAAGGCCAGATGGATCACCGCGTCGGCCTCGGTCGCGGCCTCACGCAGCAGGTCCAGGTCGTCCAGCGACCCACGACGCACCTCGGCCCCCAGCTCGCGCACCTTCTTCCCGGAGGCATCGGACCGGGCCAGCCCCACCACCTCATGACCGGCGCCGATGAGCTCCGGCAGGAGCGTCGAACCGATGTGACCGCTGGCTCCGGTGACGAAAACACGCATGACGTCCTCCTTGATGTGACTGAGTAACATCAAACTAGCACTCATGACGTTACCCAGTCACCTCACTAGGCTGTCCCACATGGCTCGCTGGGAACCGAACACGCGTCTACGGCTGATCGACGCCGCGATCGAGCTGTTCGCCGAGAACGGTTACGAGGCCACCACGGTCGCCCAGATCGCCGCCCGCGTCGGGGTCTCCAAAATGACCTTCTTCCGGCACTTTCCCGACAAGCGCGAGGTGCTGTTCGCCGGGCAGGAGGAACAGGTGAAGATGCTGCACGACGCCGTCACCGCCGCGCCGGCCTCGGCGACCCCGTACGAGACGGTCGCCGCGGCCGTCGTCGAACTGGCCGCGTTCTTCCCGCCGGAGCGCCGTGAGCCCAGCGCCCGCCTCCACGCCGTCGTCGCCTCCCACGAAGACCTGCGCGAGCGGTCGGCCTTCAAGAACGCCCGCCTGACCGAGGCCCTCGAGCAGGCGCTGCTCGAGCGGGAAGTGCCGGCCGCGACGGCGGGCCTGGCCGCCGACCTCGGCGCGCGAGCGCTGCGTGAGGCCTTCGTGCGGTGGCGCTCACCGGGGTACGCCACCGATCTGGCCGTTCTCGCCCGGGACGCGCTGGACGAACTCCACGAGGCGGCCGGCCGGCTGGACCAAAAACCCTCGTGATCACGAACGGGTTCTGAGGGCTTCCCGGGGCAGGTCCGGTAACGACGTGGGGTGCTCGTCGCCCTCGCGGGCCAGGAACGCCACGCCGGTCAGCACCATGATCAGCCCGGCCACCTCGAGGCTCAGCAGGGCCGGGTCGGAACTGGGTGACTCGCTGAAGACGAGAATGCCGAAGGTGACGGCGATGACCGGGTTCACCACGTTGAGCACCGGTAGCGAGTGCGACAGGGGCGCCCGGTTGTAGGCGTACTGGTTACTGAGGAACCCGGAGGCGCCGAGCCCCGCGAGCACGTAGATCGGCCAGGTCGTGAGAGCCTCCCAGACGCCGGCCGACGACGTGACCATCTTGATCATCGAGGCGATCAGGCCGAAGATCAGGCCGCCGGCGATACCCATGAGCAGCCCGGCCCGGGCGGTGGGCACTCTCGTGGCCAGCCACCAGGTGAAGGCCGCGGCGAAACCGGCCACGGCGACGAAGATCAGCGCCGACCTCGTGCTGACGTCGGATGAGCTCTCACTGCTGCGCGCACCGACCAGGAACACCGCGATCCCGGCCGCCACCACGACCACCCAGATCATGATGCGGGGCTGCGGCCACCGGCGGTCGAGCACCGCGCGGAAGACGAACGCGAAGACCAACCCGGTGACGACGATCGGCTGCACCACCGCGAGAGACCCGAGCTTGAGGGCGACGGCGTGCAGCCCCAGACCGCCGAGGCTGGCCGCGATACCGGCGAGCCATGTCGGCTGGGTGGCGAGATGCCGGAGCAGGTGCGCCAGCCCCCGCAGGCCTCCCGGCCCTTCCGGGGCACGGGAGGCGCTGTGGTGCATCAGTGCGGTCGACGCACCGAAGGCGATCGCATCAAGAAAGGCGACCAGGATGGCTGGCGCGTTCACCGTTGACTCTCGTGCTTTCTCTCAGGTGGCGGTGGGCCCGGTGACCACGGGCGGACCGCCGTCGCTGTGACCCAGTTCCTTCAGCCTGCGGTAGTGGCTGATCGTGGCGGAGGTCAGGGTCGGGTACTCCACGTGCGGCAGACCCGAAGCCTGCACCACCTTCGCCACCACGGTGGTGTGCAACTGCGGCAGCTGGTGCCGCGGGGCCACCGGCTTGAGGTGATGGGCCAGGTGATGGGTCATACCGCCGGTCAGCCAGCGCATCGGCAGGCTGCCGGTGTTGAACGAGGCCGTGGTGGCGACCAGATGCTTGGACCAGTCCTTCGGCGCCGGCTGCTCACTCGGCGCGTAGAGCCCCTCGTTGATGTGCCCGACCACCAGCACGATCGCGGCCTGGACCGCACCCAGGCTCATGGCCACCATGAAGTACAGCGCGAACTTGCCCGGCCCCAGCAGGATCACGTACGGGGCGATCACCAGTGCCCAGAAGGCCTTCTCGAACAGCCACTGGCCCAGCCGCACCCGGAAGGGCGGCACCTCCAGGCCGATGATGTTGCCCTTCCGCACGTAGGTGATCTGGCTGTCCAGCTCGCCCACCCAGGCGAACGCGTAGAGGAACCACGCATAGAAGTGCTGGTAGCGGTGGATCGGCTTGCGCTCGATGCCCGGATGCATCCGGACCGTGGTGTTACGGGTGGCCTCGTCCAGTGGATACACCTGTGACGACCGGTGGTGCACACGGTGTTTCAGGGTCCAGTGCTGTACGAAGAAGCCCAGCGGGATGGCCGTCTGGGTGGCGAAGACGTTGGGCCAGGTCTTGCGGGAGAACCGGCGGTGACCGGCGTCGTGCAGGATGGTCAGGGTGCCGGTGGCGAAGGTCAGGCTGAGAGGCAGCGCAGCCAGCAGGAGCCAGGGCCAACTCGGGGAGATCAGGGCGATGACGAGCATCTGCGCGTGGTTGAGAAGGCCGATGGCGGCCCAGTCGCGCCAGGGCTCGCCCCGGTGCCGGTCACTGCGCCGGGTACTCAGACGCCGGGTGACGCCGAGTGTGCTCTCCCGGTCGACAGAGTCGGCGGAAGCGGCAGAATCGGCGGTATCGCCCTTGCCCGCACGCCGCTCGAACCGCGAAGTAATGATGGTCATGATTGCCTCATAGCCGGTCGTGCCTCCATATTCGCCGCACGGGAATCCGGTCGGACGGCTCCCGCGAACGTCTGGCTGACTGCTTGGCTCAGGGTGCATACAGCCGACTCGAAGTATCGGAGTCAGGCTGACCTAACCTTACTGCCCAACCCCTGGAGAAACCCGGAGGCAGCAGGCATTTTCTTGCTCAAGAACGCCGGAACAGTATCAATTCAGCAGGCCGGAAACGCCTCAGGCATCACCCTGAGATCACCCCTGACCGTCCCTGATGTTTCCTGAAACCAGGCGCACAGCAGCTCGTAATATCCTCTTTATCGGGACTTCACACGAGTAGTGGCATTGCCCACTTTGCTGGTCCAGTCCAGGGTGAGTTGAACGGCATATGTCCAGTTCCGGAATTCCGACTCCCGGCGCTCTTGATCCATTTCCGGCAGCCATTCCGCGGCCAGGTGCCAGTTCCGGCGAAGACCTTCCAGGTCGGACCAGTAGCCCACGGCCAGACCGGCCGCGTAACCGGCTCCCAGGGAAACGGTCTCGGCCACCATCGGACGCACCACCGGCACGTCGAGCACATCGGCGACGAACTGCATGAGCAGGTTGTCAGAGGTCATACCGCCGTCGACCTTCAGCGCTTTCAGCCGCAGCGAGGAGTCGGCGTTCATCGCGTCGAGCACCTCACGGGTCTGCCAGCCGGTCGACTCCAGCACCGCCCGGGCCAGGTGCCCCTTGGTGATGTAGCTGGTCAGGCCGGCGATGACCCCACGGGCCTCGGGTCTCCAGTGCGGCGCGAACAGACCGTAGAACGCGGGGACGATGTAGCAGCCCCCGTTGTCGTCGACCGTGCGGGCCAGGGTCTCGATCTCGGCGGCACTGCCGATCAGGCCCAGCCCGTCGCGGAACCACTGCACCAGCGAGCCGGTGATCGCGATCGAGCCCTCCAGCGCATAGTGGGCCGGCTCCCCCGCGATCTGGTAAGCCACCGTGGTGAGCAGGCCGTGGGTCGAGGCGACCAGTTCGGTGCCGGTGTTGAGCAGCAGGAAACTACCTGTGCCGTAGGTGCATTTCGCTTCACCGGCAGAGAAACAGGTCTGCCCGAACAACGCCGCCTGCTGGTCGCCCAGCGCCGCCGCGATCGGCACACCCTGCAACGGGCCGTGCCCGGTGCCGTAGGTCTCCAGCGAACCCCGGATCTCCGGCAGAATCGCGGCCGGGATGCCGAAGAAGTCGAGCAGATGTGAATCCCATTCCAGGGTACGGATGTTCATCAGCATGGTGCGACTGGCATTGGTCACGTCGGTGACGTGCACCCCTCCGGTGAGGTTCCAGATCAGCCAGGACTCCATGGTGCCGAACAGCACCTCGCCCCGCTGTGCCCGCTCCCGCAGCCCCGGCGTCTCGTCCAGCATCCAGCGCAGCTTCGGCGCACTGAAGTAGGAGGAGAGCGGCAGGCCGGACAGTTGCGGGATCTGCTCCGCGCCCGGCGCGCGCAGCATCTCCTCCACCATCGCGTCGGTGCGGGTGTCCTGCCAGACGATGGCCCGGCGCACGGGCTTTCCAGTCTTCCGCTCCCAGATCACGATGGTCTCGCGCTGGTTCGCGATGCCGACGGCGGCGATATCCGTGGCGGTGGCGCCGACGTCGCCCAGAACGCGGTTGACGACCTTGTCCACGTTGCGCCAGATCTCTTCCGCATCGTGCTCCAGCCAGCCGGGCCGGGGGAAGTACTGGTGATGCTCCAGCTGGGCCACGGCGACCAGCTGACCGCTGTGGTCGAACAGGATCGAGCGGGTGCTCGTCGTGCCCTGGTCGATGGCCATCACGAAACGTGGCTTCACACCTGCGTCCTCAAGGTCGTCAGTTCGCGGCCGACCGCACGGGCACATTCCTGCACCAGGGCGAGCAGCCGGGGGCGGGGCACACCGGCCGGGTCGAGAAGGCGATCTACCGCGCCGTGGATACCGATGGCCCCCACCACCAGGCCCCCGAGCCCGGTCAGCGGGGCGGCGATGCCGGCCATGTCCATCTGGTGCTCACCCCGCTCGACGGCCCACCCCTGGCGCCGGATCCGGGTCAGCTCGGCGGTCAGGGTGGTGCGGGTGATGAGGGTGCGTGCCGTGTAGAAGGTGAGCACGTCCGGGACCGCCACGGGGTGAAAGGCCAGCAGCACCTTGCCCAGAGCGGTGGCGTGACCGGGCAGCACGGCCCCGACGTCGGCCTTCTGGGCTGAGTGGTCGGGGCGGAACACGTAGTGGACCACGCGGGCGTCCCCGGTCTCGGGCGTCACCACCCGCACCGCCTCACCGGTCCGCGCGGCCAGCGGGTCGGCCCAGTTCATGCTGCGCGCCCGCAGCTCGTTCGGATCCACCAGACCACCGCCGAGGGCCACCAGCCCGGCACCCAGCAGGTACTTGCCCGTCACCCGGTCCTGGTCGACGAACCCCACCTCGGTCAGCGTGCGCAGAATGCCGTGGGCCGTTCCGCGCGAGAGCTGAACGGATGAACTGATCTCCGTCAGGCGCAGGGGACCCGGCGCCGCGGCGAGCAGACGCAGGATCGCGGCGGCACGCTCGATGGACTGAATCGAGCCCGGCATGCGGCCAACGTAGACCGGTCGGCGGATGTTCGACAATGTCGACAGAAAGGCGTGTCGCTGTGGCCAGCGTTTTCATAGCGTCGAAGGACCCCGAAACATCGGGGCAACAATCATCAGATCGAGGGTGACGCCATGCCAACGACGGCAAGCGCAAACGGTCAGACGACCGCATCCGAACCACCCCAGGGGCAACTGCCCTCCGCCACCCGGCGCATCCCGGGCCTGACCGGTGAACTGGCCGCCGAATTCTTCGGCACCGCCATCCTGATTCTCTTCGGTGTCGGCGTGGTGGCCCAGGTGGTCGCCGGCGGCATCGGTGACCACGACAGCATCACCTGGGCCTGGGGCTTCGGCGTCATGCTGGGTGTTTACGCGGCCGGCCGGATCAGCGGGGCCCACCTCAACCCCGCAGTGACCATCGCCCTCGCCGCCTACCAGGGCTTCCCCTGGAAGAAGGTTCTGCCTTACTCCCTGGCCCAGACCGCCGGCGCCTTCGTCGCCGCGCTGATCGTGCGCTGGAACTACACCGACCTGATCGCGATGGTCGACCCCGGGCACACGATCAAGACCCAGGGCATCTTCAGTACGCTGCCGGGTAACGGCACCCTGCCGATCGGCCAGGGTGGCGCACTGCGTGACCAGATCATCGGTACCGCGATCCTGGTCTTCATGTTGTTCGCCATCGGCGACGCCCGGAACTCGGCCCCGCTGGGCAACCTGGCCCCCGTCGTCGTCGGTCTGCTGATCGTCGCCATCGGTATGGCCTGGGGCACGCTCGACGGCTACGCCATCAACCCGGCCCGTGACTTCGGGCCGCGTCTGGCCTCGTTCTTCACCGGTTACGGCGGAGCGATGCGGGATCAGAACGGCGACTTGTTCTTCTGGATCCCGATCATCGGCCCGATCATCGGCGCCCTGATCGGTGGAGCCCTCTACAAGTACGGCCTCCAGATCTTCCTCCCCAAGGCCGAAACCCCGGAAACCGCCAGCGCTGGCGCAAAGGAGCTCTAAGTCATGGCAGATCTCGTCGGTGCAATCGACCAGGGCACGACCAGTACCCGCTTCATGCTCTTCGACCACGAGGGCAACGAGCGCGGCAAACACCAGCTCGAGCACAGCCAGATCATGCCGCAGGCCGGCTGGGTGGAACACAGCCCGGTGGAGATCTGGGAGCGCACGCGGTCGGTCATGACCAACACGCTCAACGGCCTGGGGCTTCAGCCCTCCGACCTGGCCGCGCTGGGCATCACGAACCAGCGCGAGACCACGGTGGTCTGGAACAAGAAGACCGGGCGGCCCTATTACAACGCGATCGTCTGGCAGGACACCCGCACCGACCGCATCGCCTCCGCCCTGGAGCGCGAGGGCAAGGGCGACGTGATCCGGCAGAAGGCGGGCATCCCGCCGGCCACCTACTTCTCCGCCGGCAAGATCCAGTGGATCCTCGAGAACGTCCCCGGTGCGCGTGAAGACGCGGAGAAGGGCGACGCGATCTTCGGCAACACCGACAGCTGGCTGGTCTGGAACCTGACCGGTGGCATCAACGGCGGCAAGCACGTCACCGACGTGACCAATGCCAGCCGCACCATGCTGATGAACCTCGAGACGCTGGACTGGGACGACGAGCTGCTGTCGTTCTTCAACATCCCGCGTCAGATGCTGCCGCAGATCCGCCCGTCCTCCGAGCCGTCCTGGTACGGCGAGGTCGTGGACCCCTCCGGCTTCCACGGCATCCCGATCTCGGGCATCCTCGGCGACCAGCAGGCCGCCATGGTCGGCCAGGTCTGCTTCGCCCCGGGCGAGGCCAAGAACACCTACGGCACCGGCAACTTCCTGCTGCTGAACACCGGTACCGAGCTGGTCCGTTCGAAGAACGGCCTGCTGAGCACGGTCTGCTACCAGTTCGGTGACGACGCCCCGGTCTACGCCCTCGAAGGGTCGATCGCGGTCACCGGCTCGGCCGTTCAGTGGCTGCGTGACCAGCTCGGCATCATCTCCGGCGCCTCGGAGATCGAGACGCTGGCCCGAACGGTGGAGGACACCGGTGGCATGTACTTCGTGCCGGCCTTCTCCGGGCTCTTCGCACCGTACTGGCGCAGTGACGCCCGAGGGGCGATCGTCGGCATGTCGCGATACAACACGAACGCGCACCTGGCCCGTGCCACCCTGGAATCGATCTGCTATCAGAGCCGGGATGTCTCCGAGGCGATGGAGGCCGACTCCGGGGTGCACGTCGAGGTGCTGAAGGTCGATGGCGGGGTGACTGCCAACGAGCTGTGCATGCAGCTCCAGGCGAACATCCTCAACGTGCCGGTCAGCCGGCCCGTGGTCGCCGAGACCACCGCCCTGGGTGCGGCTTACGCGGCCGGCCTGGCCGTCGGGTTCTGGCAGAACACTGACGAGCTGCGGGCGAACTGGAACGAGTCGAAGCGCTGGACGCCGGACTGGTCCGACGAGCAGCGCAGTAGCGGTTACACGGGCTGGAAGAAGGCCGTGGACCGAACGATGGGATGGGTGGACGTAGATTGAGTACCACGCAGGAACCGTTCAGCCCGGCCGGCCGTGAGGCAGCACTGGCCCGACTGGCATCAGAGGAACTCGACGTCCTGGTGATCGGGGGCGGGGTGGTCGGGGCCGGTGCGGCTCTGGACGCCGTGACCCGCGGCCTGAGCACCGGCCTGGTCGAGATGCGGGACTACGCCGCGGGCACCTCCAGCCGATCGACCAAGCTGTTCCACGGTGGCCTGCGCTACCTGGAGCAGTTCAACTTCGCCCTCGTCTTCGAGGCGCTGAAGGAGCGGTCGCTGAACCTGGAGACCCTGGCGCCGCACCTCGTGCACCCGGTGGAATTCATCTACCCGCTGACCAAGGCGTTCGATCACGCCTACGTGTCACTGGGCATGGGTGTGTACGACGTCATGGGCTCGGGCCGGGGTGTGCCGCACCACATGCGGTACATGCGCCGGGCCAAGGCGAAGGAGTCGTTCCCCTCCGGCAAGGCCTCGGAGATCTCCGGTGCCATCTCGTTCTACGAGGGCCAGGTCGACGATGCCCGTCACACCATGATGATCGCCCGGACGGCGGCCCATTACGGTGCGGCGATCGCGAACAGCACCCGGGTGATGCGGTTCCTGCGTGAGGACGACCGGGTCGTCGGCGTCGTCGCCCGTGACCTGGAGTCGGGCAAGGAGTTCGAGATCCGCGCGCAGCAGGTGATCAACGCTGCCGGCGTGTGGACCGACGAGATCCAGGAGATGGTCGGCGGACGCGGCTCGTTCCGCGTCCGGGCCTCCAAGGGCGTGCACGTGGTGATCCCGCGCAACCGGATCAACAGCGCCACCGGGATCATCCACCGCACCGAGAAGAGCCTGCTCTTCATCATCCCGCGGGGCAGTCACTGGGTGATCGGCACGACGGACACGGACTGGGAACTCGACAAGGCCCATCCCGCCGCCAGCCAGACCGATATCGACTACCTGCTGGACCACGCGAACGCCCTACTGGCCGACCCGCTGACCCGGGACGACGTGGTGGGCGTCTACGCCGGGCTGCGGCCGCTGCTGGCCGGGGAGAGCGAGTCCACCAGCACGCTCTCCCGGGAGCACGCGGTGGCCAGTCCGGTGCGGGGCCTGACCGTCATCGCCGGTGGGAAGTACACCACCTACCGGGTGATGGCCAAGGACGCCGTCGACAACGCGGTGCACGGTCTGGACCGGGTCGTCGCACCGTCCTGCACCGAGCGCATCCCGCTGATCGGGGCCGACGGCTACTTCGCGGCCTGGAACAACCGGCAGGCGATCGCCAAGCGGGCCGGCCTGCGGGTGCACGTGCTGGAGCACCTGCTCAACCGGTACGGCAGCCTCTACACGCAGGTGCTCGACCTGATCGAGGAGCGGCCCGAGCTGGGTGAACCGCTGACCGGTGGCGACGAGTACCTCAAGGCCGAGGTCGTCTACGCGGCCTCGCACGAGGGCGCTCAGCACCTGGACGACATCCTCGCCCGTCGTACCCGCCTCTCGATCGAGGTGCGGGACCGCGGGGTCGAGGCCGCCCAGGAGGTCGCCGCGCTGGTGGCCCCGATCCTCGGATGGGACGCCGGCCAGACCGCCCGCGAGATCGAGCACTACACCAAGCGGGTCGCGGCGGAGATCGAGTCGCAGAAGCAGCCCGACGACCAGACCGCCGACTCCGCGCGTCTGGGCGCACCCGACGTTCGGGTGGGCATCCCCTCGGCCTGATCGGCCGATCCGCAAGACTTCGCGGCCGTCCCGGAAAACCCCCGGGACGGCCGCGAATCCCATGTTCGGGGGACATCCGGAACCGGTGCGCGGCTCATAGGCTCAGCTTTCATGTTCACCTTGCGGAAGTCCGCGGCCGGCATCGTGGCCGCCGCTGCTCTCGTCGGCCCGCTCGCGCTCGTCGCCACCCCGGCGTCCGCCCAGACGGTTCCGTCGTGCGACGTACGACCCCGGGGCACCACCTTCCTCACCCGGCCCAAGACCATCGACTTCGATGTTCCTTCGGCGCGGCACTTCACCTTCGATCTCCCCGAGATCGGCCTGTACATCTACGACACCTCGGTGGACGGCGACGCCAGCGTGGCCCGGGTCGACCCGAAGAAGCTCGATAACGCCGACGCCCGCTGGCACATGGGCACCGTGGAGCGGGAACGCAGCGACGGCACCACGGACACGTGCACCGGCACCTGGCGCCTGAAGCGCGGCACCCGGATCGAGATCACCAAGGTGCAGAAGATCAGGTACGGGCGCAAGGTCACCGGCACCCTGGAGCGGGTGAACTGGGGCAAGAACCCGAAGACCCGCTGGACGACCTACTCCAACCAGGAGGTCGACATCCAGTTCGTGAACGCCCGGGGCCAGTGGCAGTACGGCGGCCGGGTACCGGTGAAGAACGGCACGTTCACGTTCACGAAGCAGATCGGTGAACGCACGTGGCGCGCCTACTTCCAGGGCACCAACATCTCCGGATCCGACTACTCGTCCGAAGTCACCGGCTGAGCTGCTAAGCATCGGGATGGAGGACGCGCCTCACGACGGCGCATGCCCCGGTGGGTCGGTCGGTGGTGGCGTTCGTGAACCCTGCGGTGCCCACCACCCGTCATATGCAGTATGACGACCCTTCTGCGCCGGACCGTCGCGGGCCTGGCCGCGTGCGCGGTACCCCTCGTGATCCTGCTGTCCGCCCAGCCCGCCAGCGCGGCCTCGTGCACGATCACCCCCAGTAGCACGACGCTCTACCAGCGGTCGAAGAACGTCACGTTCAACGTTCCCTCCGCGCAGTACTGGACCCTCTCGATCGCCGACATCAACCTGTCCGTGTACAAGGTGGACGGCAAGGCCGACCGGATCGCGACCTTCAGCCCGTCGCGGTTCGCCAATGCCGACGCCGGGGCGTACGCGGTCAAGGTGCAGCGCCAGAACGGCACGGCCATCGACAGCTGCTCGGCCTCCTTCCGCCTGAAACGCGGCACCGATCTCGCGATATCGGTGAAGACGGTGTCGTCGTCCCGGAAGGTCACGGGCACCCTGAAGCGGGTGAACTTCGGCACCGGGGCAACGAAGTGGCAGAAGCTGTCAGGTCAGAAGGTGCGCGTGCAGTACCTCAACGGCAACGACGTCTGGGTCACCGCGAAGACCGTGAAAACCTCCAAGACAGGCACTTTCTCGGCCACGGTGAAGCTGAGCAAGCACCGCTGGCGAGCCACCTACGCAGGCACCGGCACCACCGGGGCGCGCACCTCGTCCACGGTGACCCGATGACCCGATGACCCGATGACCCGAAGATAACGTTTGGGAAGTTTCCCGCACCGGCCGGCCCGGCGGACGCTAACTTCATGATCATGAAGACGCCCCGCCGGGCTTTTGCCTGCCTGGCTACTGCTTTCACCGTTGCCACGATGGCACTCCTGGGACCGGCCACCCCGGCGAACGCCGCCGCCACGGTGTCGTGCTCCATCGTCCCGAGCTCACTCACCCTCGGTGACCGGACCCAGGTGGTGGAATTCGACGTCGACAGCACCTACCGCTACTGGTGGATCGACTTCGACTACCCGAAGAACAACCTGATGGCCGCCGTCACGTCGTACAGCGACTTCCGCAACACCATCTTCAATCCCCGCCACTTCGAGAACTCGGACGCCGGCCTGAAGCAGTTCAAGGTCAAGCTCCACCAGATCCGCGACGGCGAGACGAGGACCTGCACGGCACCGTTCCGCCTCCTGCGCGGCTCGAAGATCTCCCTGTCCGCCGCTCCGGTCAGTGGCGGCCGCCGGCTCACCGGCACCCTGAAGAGGATCAACTTCGACGAGAACAGCCAGGCCCCCTGGATCAAGGCCCCCTGGGCGAGCTTCGCCGGCCAGAAGGTCAGCATCCAGTACCGGTCCGGAAGTACGTGGATCACTGCCTCAACGGTGAAGACCCGGAAGAACGGCACCTTCAAGTTCACCACGAAGCTCGGGAAACGGCAGTGGCGGGCGGTGTTCGCGGGTAGTGCCACCACCGCCGCCCGCACCTCCACGACCGTCACCGGCTGACCTCACAGATGATGGATCTCCCCAGGATGAAGTTGCCCCGCCGGGCTGCCGCCGGTCTGATCGCGGCTGCCCTCCTCACCCCTCTCACACTGCTGGCCCCGGCCTCCCCCGCGGCGGCCGCTGGCACCACGTGCACGGTCACCCCCTCGTCCGTGACCCTGTACGACAAGCCCAAGAAAGTGAAGTTCAGGGTCAATAGCCGCCTTCCGTTCTGGATGCTGGACGTTCCCGATGCGGAAATCTCGCCGACCAGTGACGACCCGGTCAGGGAACTGGACTCCTCCACCCAGTTCAGCTGGATCGCCGGAAAGGTCGACGCCTTCGCCCTGCTGTCCTCGGCGGATGGGTACGACAAGGCCAACTGCAAGACCACCTTCACGATTCTGCGCGGGTCCCGGATCTCCCTGGCGGCGAAGACCGTCACCGGCAGGCGGCAGTTCACCGGATCGCTCAAGGCCATCACGTTCGGCTGGCACCATGACCCTTCGTACCTCGGGCAAACCAGCAAACCCACCTGGTCGGCACTGGGGGATCAGCTGGTGAAGATCCAGTACCGGACCACGAAGAACACCTGGGTCACCGCCACCACGACGAGGACCGCGTCCGACGGCACGTACCGGGTGACGAAGAAGATCGGGAAACATCAGTGGCGTGCGGTTTACGGCGGCAGCAGCACGACCGGAGCCCGCACCTCGGCGGCCGTCACCCGCTGACACGACGGTAGAGCCCGATGGCCCGGCGGGGCCCCTTGCCATGCCTCGCCGGGCTTTTGCCTGTTCGGTAAAACTTTTCAGTGTTGAGTGACATGCCGATCTTCTGGTCCGCAACATCCGGATCGGTCCGATGAGACCAAGGTTACAGTTCGGTCATATTGGACATCCGCCGGTTCAGTGGCGTTTACCTTCTCGACATGAGGATTCCCCGCCGGGCTTTCGCTTGCCTGGCCACCACTTTCGTCATTGCCACGATGGCTCTCCTGGGGCCCGCCGCAGCCGCGAGCGCCGCCCCGGAGGCGTCCGGCCCGACGTGCTCCATCACCCCGGGCTCGATCACCGTCTACGACCGGAGCAAGGTGGTCGAGTTCGACGTCGAGACCGAATACCCCTACTGGGCCATCGGCATCGACTATGCCTCTTCCGGCGCGGCCCAGATCGCTCCCGATACCAGGTCTCCTTTGATGGAGTTCCATCCCGGGAAACTCGCGAACAGCGACGCGGGGCTGACCCTGGCGGAGGTCTCCCTCCAGAGCGCCGATCTCCGTGAGATCGAGGTCTGCCGGGCCCCGTTCAGGCTGCTCCGAGGTTCGAAGATATCCCTGACCGCCAAGAAGGTCACCGGTGGACGTCAACTCCGCGGCCGTCTCACCCAGGTCGATTTCGACGAGACCGACCAGCCGTACTGGCTCTCGCCACCGTGGGTGAACCACTCCGGGCAGACGGTGCGGCTGGAGCACCGGTCAGGTACCCGGTGGATCATCGACAAGATCGTGAAAACCGGCAAGGACGGCACTTTCAAGACCACCGTCAGGTCTGGGAAGCGAACCTGGCGGGCCGTGTACGCAGGCACGCCGACCTCCGGCGCCCGCACCTCGAAGACCGTCACCGGCTGATCTCGCAGATGTGGAATTGACTGACCATGAGAATTTTTCGTAGATCTGCGGTCGGCCTCGCGGCCGCCACCCTGCTCGCTCCCCTGGCCCTGCTCGCCCCGGGAACGTCCGCGTCAGCTGCCACCGCAGCCGCCGTACCCACGGCCGCACCCGAGTCCTCCGCGACCGAGTGCAAGATCATCCCGTCGTCCGTGACCCTCTACGAGCAGCCGAAGTCGGTGATCTTCGACGTCGAGAGATCGTTCCCCGACTGGAGTCTGCGGATCCTCGACGCCGGTGCCTTTGCCATCAGCGACATGACCCAGGGCGAGATGGATGCCTCCGAGCTGCCGAACTGGATCGCCGGTGACGTCGAGACCCTGGTGAGACTCTGGGAGGCCGACCCCTACCGGGCCGCCAACTGCCGGGCGACGTTCTCGGTGCTGCGGGGCTCGCGCATCTCCCTGTCGGCCCAGAAGATCTCGGGCGGGCGGAAGTTCACCGGGTCGCTCAAGGCCATCAGGTTCGGCTGGTCCCTCGGGGGCGGTCGCTACGACCACCGGGTCGAGCCGACCTGGGCCGCCCTCGCCGGCCGGCCGGTGAAGATCCAGTACCGGGCCGCGAGCGGCCGGTGGGTCACCGCCACCACCACGAAGACCACGGCGAACGGCACCTTCAAGGTCTCGAAGAAGCTCGGCAAGCACCAGTGGCGCGCCGTCTACGCCGGAAGCAGCACCACCGGCGCCCGCACGTCGAGAGCAGTGACCCGCTGACGGTCCAGGTCCAGGGCGGTGGCCACCGCCCTGGGGCACGATGGACCTCGTCCGTAGTGCCCGAGGGGAGTCCCGATGCCCGAGACCAGTCCTGACCCCGTGTCCCAGCACCCGTGGCTGCACGACCTCGTCACCTCCCTGAGCGCTCCGACCACGGTGCTGAGCGAGGCCTCCGGGCAGATCCGCGAGAGCGGGGTGCAGGGCGTGCTGCACTGCGACGTCCAGGTGCTCTCGTCGGCCGTGCTGCTCATCGACGGGGAGGAACCCACCCCGATCGGTGGGGGCCCGGTCTGCGCCGGGGTGGCCCGGTTCGTCGCGGTACCCCGGGGGCTCGGGGGTGGCGGTCCGGACGCGGCGGTGCGGGTCGACCGGACGCGGACGGTCGGAGCGGGTCGGCTCGAGGAACGGGTCGAGCTGAGCTCCCACCGCCCGCGGCCGGTCCCGGCGACGGTGACGCTCGTGGTGACACCGGCCCGGCAGCGGGTCGAGACCATCCGGTCGCCCGGCTCGCAACCGCCGTCCACGCCGGAACGGTCGGTGGACGGGTCGCACGTGCACTGGGGAGCGGACGAGGTGGTGGCCGATCTCGATGCTCCCGGGGCTCGTATCGACGACGACGGCCGGGCGGTGCGGCTGCACTGGACGGTCGAGGTTCCCGTCGGCGGCACGGTGGGCCTGACCTGGCGGCTGAGCCTCGAGGCCCCCACGGCGCCGGTGACCGGCCTCGGTGACCGAAACGTCCCTGCTCTGCACCGAGAACCGCAGGCCCGGGCCGACGACCGGCGCCTCCCGGCCCTGATCGGCACCTCCTGGAGCGATCTGCAGGCCCTGCGCATGGCACCGGCCGACGATCCGGGTGCTGTGTTTCTGGGGGCGGGATCTCCCTGGTACTTCACTCTTTTCGGCCGGGACAGCCTGTGGGCCGCGCGCCTGCTACTGCCCTTCGGCACCGACCTGGCCGAGGGCACCCTCCGGGCGCTGGCGGCCCGGCAGGGCACGAAGACCGATGCGGCGACCGGCGAGGAGCCGGGCAAGATCCTGCACGAACTGCGCGCGACGGCCACGCAGCACGCCCAGGGCGGCGTCGGGGGCGGGATGAGCCTGCCGCCGCTGTACTACGGCACGGTCGACGCCACCCTTCTGTGGATCTGCCTGCTGCACGACTCCTGGCGCTGGGGAATGCCCGAAGACACCGTCCGGTCGCTGCTTCCGGCACTGGAGGGAGCCCTGGGGTGGCTCGGCGACCACGGGGACGAGTTCGTCCGGTACACCGGCTCCGGCACAGGTCTGGCCAACCAGGGCTGGAAGGACTCTGCCGACGCGGTCCGTTTCGCCGACGGCACGATCGCCGACGGACCGGTGGCGCTGTGCGAGGTGCAGGGTTACGCGCACGAGGCGGCCGTGCACGGTGCCGAGCTGCTCGACCACTTCGGCCGGCCCGGTGGCGTGTTCTGGAGAGACCGGGCGCAACGACTGGCGGCGCGGTTCCGCGAATCGTTCTGGGTGACCGGCGCCGACGGCGAGCGTTTCCCGGCCCTCGCCCTGGACGGCTCCGGGCGCCCCGTCGACTCGCTGACCAGCAACATCGGGCATCTCCTGGGCACCGGCCTGCTCTCTGCGGCCGAATCCGAGCAGGTCGCGGCGCTGTTGAGCGGCCCAGCCCTGTCCAGTGGCTACGGACTGCGGACCATGGCCTCCACCGAGGGCGGGTACTGGCCGCTGAGTTATCACTGCGGCTCGGTCTGGGCCCACGACACGGCGATCGCGATTCACGGGTTGCACCGCAGTGGGCTCGGCGCTTCGGCGTTCGGCCTGGTCGAGGGGCTGCTGAGGACAGCGGCGGAGTTCGGTTACCGGCTCCCGGAACTGCACAGCGGCGAGGGAAGGAGCCTCGTGCCCTATCCCGCCGCCTGCCGCCCCCAGGCCTGGTCCGCGGCGGCGATCGGCCCGCTCGTGCAGGTCCTGGCCGGGCTCTCGGCCGACAACGGCACGCTGGAGTGCCTACCTCCCGAGAACTCCCCGTTCGGGGCCCTGCGGGTGAGCGGCCTGCGCTTCGGCCCGGACGAGGTCACGGTGACGGTCGACCGCGAAGGCCGGGGCCGCCTGTCCACCACCCCACCATCCCTTTCGTGATCGTGCA
The DNA here is from genome assembly GCF_030269305.1 of Kineosporia sp. NBRC 101731. Taxonomy (NCBI): domain Bacteria; kingdom Bacillati; phylum Actinomycetota; class Actinomycetes; order Kineosporiales; family Kineosporiaceae; genus Kineosporia; species Kineosporia sp. NBRC 101731. The sequence goes on along the minus strand of NZ_BSTC01000001.1, from coordinate 618,818 downwards.
GAGTGTCCCCAGCGTTCCAGGGGACACTCTGCACGATCACGGCAAGAAACTTTCCCCGGCCATCGTTCCGCGAGGTGGGACGGCCTCGCCCGTTCAGGAGCGCTAGGGGCAGTTCTCGTCGAGGCGCACGGCCTCCAGTCGCACCAGTTTGGTCTTCAGCACCCTCGATCCGGCCCGCGGTGACTGATGGCAGACCTTCCAGTCGGAGTCGAGCAGCTGGAAGCGGTGCTGACTGGTGGCATCGACCTGATCGAGCAGGTAGCTGCCCCGTTTCTGCAGCAGGTCCTGCGCGTTCTGGAGGTTGCGACCCACCAGCTGCGGCATGGTGAAGTGCGACTGCGTGATGCCCTTCTTGACGTCGTCGGCGACCTCCTTGACCTTGTTCGCCACGTCGCGGGCCTCCTCGCGACGCTGCTCCTGCGCGGTGCGGGGATCGTCTTCACGATCCCGCTCACGCTGGTCGGCGAGGTCACGCTCGCTCTGCCGGGTGGCCGCGGCCTGTTCGGCGGGCGGATTCTCGGTCGAGCCGATCGAACCCACCTGGGCCCCTCCGCCCCCGCAGGCGACCAGCAGCGGACCCAGCAAGAACGTCGACAGCGTGATCCTGATGGCCCTCATCGACATCCACCCTTTCCGGCTACCCGGCCTCCCCGATGACGCACGGTCAGTGTTCCACGGTAACCCCGGCGGTGGCTCAAGCTCGGGGAGCAACGCGTCGATGGGTCGGGCACGGCGGCAGGAAAGGAGCACACGATGAGCCCGTTGCCCCACCTCACGCGAAGGTCCGGGTACGACCCGACGGCTGAGATCGACCGCGTGGCCCATGAGTTCGCGGACAGCCTGAGCATCGAACGGCTGCAGGCGGAGATCGTGCGCCGTCTGGAGCAGCACTGCACGACCGGGGCCGACGACACCGGATTCGAGGCGGTGCACGTGGTCGACACGACCAATGGGCTCCCGGACGAGGCCGAGGTGCAACTCGCGATCCTCCATCCGCGCCACCTGCACGATCCCGCCGAAGTGCACGGATCGCTGGCCGACCCGGTGCTCACCTCGGCGGCCGCCGAGCAGACGCTCCGGCTCACCTCCACGCGAGGCGCCCAGCCCCGCCGGCACCGCAACGCGGTGATCGCGCTGGCTGCCGACGCCCACCACTACCCGATGCTGGAGGCCGGCGTCCGCGAGTTCCTCGCCTGGTCGCACGTGGCCGCCATGGCCCATGCCCTGGGCCTGCCCGAAGAGGCCGGCCGGGAGGCCCTGATCTGGAAGGACGCAGCCGAGAACGATATCGATCACCTGCTGCCGGAGACCTACTTCTGGCTGCTGATTCCGGGCCAGCAGTCGGAGGACGAGCCGCTGACGCTACGGGTCCTGACCGCCGAGGGCGCGGGCGGCACCCTGGCCGAACGGGCCGCGCTCACCCTGCGCGCCGAGGGCGAGCTCGTCACCTCCCGCGACGACCACGCCATCCGCAGCGATCTGAACGGGCCACTCACCTCCCGCTGGCGCACCGGCCACGTGAGTGTGGGCGAGCTGTGGGAGCTCTACACCTCGCTGCCCTACCTGCCCCGCCTGCGCGACCGCTCGGTGCTGGAGGCCGGCCTGGTCGCCGCGATCGCCGACGAACTGGACTGGCAGTACCAGGGTTTCGCCCTGGCTGATGGCTACGACCAGCGCAAGGCGTCATACCTCGGGCTGCGTCTGCCCGGCGACGACCGGCCGCCGGAGGTCATGCGGGAGTCGACGCTGGTGGTGCGGCCCGACCGCGCCGTGGAGCAGCGGCACAGCGACACCGCCCGCGCGGCCCTGGACCAGCTGCGCACCATCGACCACCTCGACCACGAAGACCCCGTCCCACCCCTGCCCCGCCTGGCCCAGGGCGAGACCCTCACCCCCGAAGCCCTGATGGCTGCGGGTCGAGGATTGGACGACGAAGGACGCCCGACCGGGGATCGCGAGCGCTCGGCGAGCTGAGTTTCAAGATCGTCGGGGAACGTTTGCATGATCACGGCAAGGCCCCCCTCACTTCGTTCGTGATCATGCAAACGTTCCCCGAACCCCCACCGACCTCGTCCTCCATTTGATTCTCTTCACCGCAGAAACGCTTGGATCACACCGGTTCGGACCGGCAGGGTGGGCGCATGAGGATTCTCGTGCTGGGTGGGACGGAGTTCGTGGGGCGGGCCCTCGTGGACGAGGCGGTCGGGCGCGGACATGAGGTGACCACGCTGAACCGGGGCACCAAGACCCCGGAGCAACCGCAGGTGACCGCCCGGCACGGCGATCGACGGCAGCCCGGCGGGCTCGATGCCCTGACCGGCGAGTGGGACGTCGTGATCGACACCTGGAGCTCGGACTCCTACGTGGTCAGCGACAGCGTCGAGGCGCTGAAAAACCGCGTCGGACGGTATCTTTTCGTTTCCACCCGCTCGGTGTACGAGTTCCCGGCACCGGTCGGCGCGGACGAGTCCGCGCCGCTGCTGGCGGGTGACCCCGAGGCCGGGCGGGACGGTGCCGAGGTGCCGTACGGCGAGGCGAAACGGGGCTCGGAGATCGCGGTGGAGCGAGGTTTCGGCGATCGGTACGTGCACGTGCGGGCCGGGCTGATCCTCGGGCCGTGGGAGAACATCGGCCGGCTGCCCTGGTGGCTGGGGCGGGTGGCACGCGGAGGGGACGTGCTCGCGCCCGGGCCGGACGACCTGCCGCTGCAGTACGTGGACGCGCGTGACCTGGCGATCTGGACGGTCGGGGCGGCGGAGCAGGGACTGTCCGGGGCGTTCGACATGATCAGCCCGCCCGGGCACACCTCCATGGGTGAATTCCTGCGCACCTGTGTCGAGGTCACGGGCTCGGACGCCGAGCTGCGCTGGGCCCCGCCGGAGCTGATCGATCAGGCGGGCATCGAACCCTGGACCGAGCTGCCGGTGTGGATCCCGCCGGGCCCGGAGCACGCCGCCCTGCACCTCGGCAATCCGGCAAAGGCCCTGGCCACCGGGCTGTACAACCGTCCCGTGGCCGAGACGGTCGGTGACACCTGGGCCTGGTTGCAGTCCATCGGGGGCCAGGCTCCGCAGCGTCCGGACCGGCCGCAGCCCGGGCTCGATCCGGAGAAGGAGGCCGGGGTCCTGAAGACCCTGATGTCGTAGACCGCGCAACCCGCTCGAAATGTGCAGGTCATGCTTCTCGCCTAACCTCCAATGACGGTGAGACGGACGCGTGAGGCGTTCAGCCGCCCCACCGCCGCGTCGTCCGTCACGGCGGGTTCGAACGGCAGGCGAGGTGGCGACCAGACGTGACCGGTCCCGGTGAATTGACCAGTCTCGGTGTCGAGGAAGAGTTCCACGTAGTGGATCTGCTCTCCCGTGAGCTGGTGGCTCAGGCCCCGAAGCTGCTGGAGCATCTACCCGCCGAGACCTACTCCGACGAGTTGCAGCGCAGTGTCGTGGAGAGCAACACCCCGGTCTGCAACACCCTGGCCGACCTGCGCCAGGCTCTGATCGACACGCGACGCAAGCTGGTCGAGGTGGCCACCCCGATGGGGCTGGGCGTGGTGGCCGCGGGCACGGTGCCGCTGGTCGACCCGCTGCAGCTGTCGGTGACACCGAACCAGCGCTACGAGCGCATGCTCGACGAGTACCAGACGCTGGTGCGCGAGCAGCTGATCTGCGGTGCCCAGGTGCACGTGCAGGTCACCGACCGCGACCTGGCCGTCCAGATCGCGCAACGGGTCACGCCCCGGCTGCCGGTGCTGCTCGCGCTGTCGGCGTCGTCCCCGTTCTGGATGGGTGAAGACTCCGGCTACGCCAGCAACCGGTCTCTGCTGTGGTCGCGCTGGCCCACCGCCGGGCTGAGCGGTGAGGTCGCGACGGCGGTGGAGCACGACCAGCTGATCGCCGACCTGGTCGAGTCCGGCACGATCAGCGACGCCGGGATGATCTACTTCGACGTGCGGCCCTCGTCGCACCTCCCCACCCTCGAACTGCGCCTCACCGACGCCTGCCCCGACCTCGACACCGTGGTGCTGCTGGCCGGGCTGTTCCGGGCGATGGTGCGCCAGGAGCACGCCGCGATCACCGCGGGCGAGCCGAGCCGGCGCTGGCTCTCCCCCCTGCTGCGCAGCGCCATCTGGCGGGCCGCCCGGTCCGGTCTGGAGGGCGATCTGCTCGACCTGCCGCGCTCGTCACGGCCGGTGCCGGCCGCTCAGGCGGTGCAGGCGCTGCTGGAAGACCTGCGCCCGCAGCTGGAGGAGGCCGGTGACTGGGAGCTGGTCAGCGAGCTGACCGAACGGGCCCTGGTGCGTGGCAGCTCGGCGGCCGAGCAGCGCGCGATCTACGAACGCCGCGAGCGCTTCGCCGACGTGGTCGACATGCTGGTACGCCGCACCGACCCGGACCAGGCCGCACCGACCGTGCCGGGCGAGGCCGGGCATCCGGCGGCCCTGCCCCTGTATCAGCTCGAAGGCGACGAGGCGCTCGGTCAGGACGGCCCGACGGCCCCCTACGCCGACCTGTTCGCCGTGCTGGAAGATCTCGGCCCGGCCGGGATGCGGCAGCGCGAGCGGCGGCGCGACGAGGAGCAGCGCTCCCACGGCGTGACGTTCGGCGTGCCGGGCCGGGCCAGTGCCCGGCTGTTCCCGGTCGACCTGGTGCCCCGCGTGGTGCAGGCCGACGAATGGGCCGCCCTCGGTCTCGGGCTGCGGCAGCGGGCGACGGCACTCGACGCCTTCCTGCACGACGTCTACGGCGATCGCGCCATTGTCAAGGACGGCGTGGTGCCGAGCTGGGTGATCGACTCGGCGCCCGGGCTGCGGGGCACCGGGGCGCTGGTGCACCGGCAGAAGGTGCGTGCCCACATCAGCGGTATGGACCTGGTGAAGGACTCGCACACCGGTGAGTGGTTCTTGCTGGAAGACAATCTGCGGGTGCCCTCCGGCCTGGGCTACTCGGTGCAGAACCGGCGCCTGACCGACGCGGTGATGGGTGATCTGCCTCGGCCCGCGGGCATGCTCGACCCGAACCGGGTACCGGCCCTGCTGCGCGAGACGCTGGAGGCCGCGGCCCTGCCGAGCGCCCCCGACAGCCCGCAGGTGGTGCTGCTGAGCGAGGGCCCGGAGGGTTCGGCCTGGTTCGAGCACCGCATGCTGGCCAACGAGATGGGCGTGCCGGTGGCCGTGATCGGCGACCTGCTGATCGAGAACGACACCGTCTACCTGCTGCGGGAGGGCGGTCGTAAGCGGGTGGACGTGCTTTACCTGCGGGTGGACGAGGAGGCCCTGCTGCACTCGGCGGGTGCCGACGGCCGTCCGCTCGGCCCGTCCCTGCTCTCGGCCGTCGGTGCTGCCCGCGTGGTGCTGGCCAACGCTCCCGGCAACGGGGTGGGCGACGACAAGGCCATCTACACGTTCGTGCCGCAGATGATCGAGTACTACCTCTCCGAGAAGCCGCTGCTGAACAGTGTGCCGACCTATCTGTGCGGCATCCCCGACCAGGCCGAGCAGGTGCTGAACCGGCTCGGCGAACTGGTGCTCAAGCCGGTGGACGGATACGGCGGCGAGGGGGTGCTGATCGGCCCGATGGCGAGCGAGCAGGAGATCGAGGCACACCGCAAGCAGCTGCTCACCGCGCCGCACCGGTGGATCGCCCAGGAGATGGTGCAGCTGTCGAGCATGCCCTGCTTCACCGATGACGGTTTCACGGCTCATCACGTCGATCTGCGGGCCTTCGTGCTGAACTCGGGCGCCCCGGAGCTGCTGGTGGCGCCGACCGCGCTGAGCCGGGTGGCACCGGCGGGCAGCATGGTGGTGAACAGCTCACGCGGTGGTGGGTCGAAGGACACCTGGCTGCTGACCTGACCTTCCCGGGTTGCGGACCACCCCGTCGCCCGTGTCAACTCAGAACGGCATTCGGTGACGTGGTCCGGGAGGTTCGTGCATGTGTGGCTTGGGTGGCGAGTTCCGGCTGGACGGCGCCCGAGGAGACCGGGACGCGGTGGCGAGGATGTCGCCGTGTCTGGAGCGCCGGGGTCCGGACTCGAAGGGCACCTGGTCACACGGGCCGGTCGCGTTCCTGCACCATCGGCTGAAGATCATCGACCTGTCCGAGGCCGGGTCGCAGCCGATGGTCGACGAGGAGCTGCGGCTGGCCCTGGTGTTCAACGGCTGCATCTACAACCATCACGAGCTGCGGCGCGAGCTCCAGGGGCACGGCTACCGGTTCCGTTCCACCTCCGACACCGAGGTGATCCTGGCGGCTTACCACCACTGGGGCACGGCCTGTGTGGACCGTTTCCTGGGCATGTTCGCGTTCGTCATCCACGAGCTCGACAGCGGCCGCCTGGTGATGGCCCGCGACCGGCTGGGTATCAAGCCGCTCTACCTGAGCGAGACCCCGCAGCGCATCCGGTTCGCGTCGACCCTTCCCGCACTGCTGGCGGCCGGCGATGTGGACACGAGCATCGACGCGGTGGCCCTGCACCACTACCTCTCGTGGCACTCCGTGGTGCCCGCCCCGCGGACGATGCTGACCGGCGTCCGCAAATTGCCGCCCGCCACCGTGCGCGTGATCGAGCCGGACGGCTCGGCGACCGAGTCGGTCTACTGGAATCCCCCCGCCACCCGGGAACTCTCGTTGTCCCCCGGCGAATGGCGAGAGCGAACCCTGGCCGCTCTGGAGGCGGCCGTGCGCCGGCGCATGGTCTCCGACGTGCCGGTGGGCGTCCTGCTGTCGGGCGGGCTGGACTCCAGCCTCATCGTGTCGCTGCTGGCGAAGGCCGGGCAGAGCGGGCTGGCCACGTTCAGCATCGGTTTCAACTCGGTGGCCGGTGAGAGCGGTGACGAGTTCGAGTACTCCGACCTGATGGCCAAGGAGTTCGGCACCGACCACCACAAGATCATGATCCCGGACGACCGGCTGGCCAGCGGGCTGGACGGGGCGATCGGGGCGATGAGCGAGCCGATGGTCAGTCACGACTGCGTGGCCTTCTACCTGCTCTCCGAAGAGGTGTCCAAGAGCATCACGGTGGTGCAGTCGGGCCAGGGGGCGGACGAGGTGTTCGCCGGGTACGACTGGTACCCGCCGCTGGCGGGCGTCCCCCGTTCGAAAGCCGCCCAGGCCTATGCCGATGTGTTCTTCGACCGCCCCGGCCACCTCGTGGCCGGCCTGCTGAACCCGCAGTGGCACGTGTCCGGTGACCCCAGCCTGTCGTACGTGCGCGACCACTTCGCCGCGCCGGGGGCGCAGACTACGCTGGACGCCGCGCTGCGCATCGACAGCCGGGTGATGCTGGTCGACGACCCGGTGAAACGCGTCGACAACATGACCATGGCCTGGGGCCTCGAGGCCCGCGTGCCGTTCCTCGACCACGAGCTGGTCGAACTCGCCGCCCTCTGCCCGCCGGAACTGAAACTCGCCCACGGCGGCAAGGGGGTCTTGAAAGAAGCCGCCCGAGGAGTTGTCCCGGATGCCGTGATCGACCGTACGAAGGGCTATTTCCCGGTCCCCGGGGTGCGGCACCTGGACGGCCAGATCCTCGACCGGGTGCGCGACGCGCTGCTGTCCAGGACAGCGACCGACCGGGCCCTGTACCGTCCGGAAGTCGTGAACACTCTGCTCGCCGACCCCAACACGGCACGTACCACGATCGGCGCCAACGTGGTCTGGCAGCTCGGCCTGCTCGAGCTCTGGCTGCAGCGGATCGGTCTGTGAACGTCCAGCCCGGCGACCAGTCGTCCGAGCTGGTCCCCGAGGACGTCTACGGCAGCTGGTCGCCCACCCCCGACCCGGACGGGACGCGGATCGCGTTCATCTCCGACCGGGGTGGCGCGCCGGCGATCTGGATCAAGGACTCACAGACCGGGCAGGCGGTCAATCCGGGCATCAGCCTGGACCGGGTGCTCTCGATCAGCTGGTCGCCCGACGCGGTCTGGCTGGCCTGTCTGGTGGCCGGGGCCGGCAGCTCCCGGGACGAGATCTGGGTGGTGCGGCCCGACGGCTCGGGCCTGCGGATGATCTCGGGCGGACCGGGCGCGACGGCGTGGCTGGGTGCGGGGTCACGGCACGGGTGGACGCCCGACGGACGTCTCATGGTCACCGAGTCGGTCGGTGCGGTCGCCTCCGCCGTTCTCGTCTCGCCCCTGGCCGGCGAGCGCACCGTGATCGCTTCCGGACCACTGATCTCGCTGCTCGACGTGGCCGCGGGCCGGGCACTGCTGCGCCGCGGGCCCCGCAGCTACCGCACGCTGGCCGTGTGCGACCTGGACGGCTCCCACGAGCGTCCGGTGGACACCTCGGTCACCGGTGAGCGCGGCGGATTCGCCGATCAGGGCTGTCTCTCGCCCGACGGCCGGTACCTGTACGCCCGCAGCGAGGCCGACCACGACCTGGCGGCGCTGGTGCGGGTGGATCTGGATCTACTCAGTGATGCGACTGGTACGGCTGGTGCGGCCGAGCTCCTGGCCCGACGCGAAGATGCCGAGCTGCAACGGGTCACGCTCTCACCCGACGGCACCACGGCCGTGCTGCTGTGGAACGAGTTCGGCGGCACCAACGCGGTGAGCCTGCTCGATCTGGTCTCCCTGCACGAGGACGAGATCGGGCCGCTTCCCCGCGATGTGGTGGACGACTGCCAGCTCTTCGCGGGCGGTAAGTCACTGATGCTCACGGCCGAGGACTGGTCCGACCCGCGCGGCGCCTGGACCATCGACCTGACCACCGGGGCCACGCTGCCCCTGACCAGCCGGGCCGACGGTGAGCTGCGCGGTTCCCGGGGTTCCAGCTACGCCACGGTGGACACCGCCGATCTGTCCCGGCCGGTCCTGCGCCGCTTCCCGGGCCGGGACGGGCTCGGACTCAGCGGCTGGCTCTACCGGCCCGATGCCCCGGACTCGCCGGGGCCCTGGCCGACGATGGTGCACCTGCACGGTGGCCCGGAGTCGCAGGAGCGCCCGGTCTACAACTCGCTCTTCCAGTCGCTGGTCTCCGAGGGCATCGCGGTCTTCGCGCCGAACGTGCGGGGATCGTCGGGATACGGGCGGACGTTCGAGACGGCCGACGACGTCGGGCGGCGGCTCGGGTCGATCGAAGACGTCGCGGCCGCCGTGGAACACCTGGTCACCTCGGGCGTCTGCGCACCGGGGCGGATCGGGCTGATGGGCCGGTCGTACGGCGGGTACCTCACGCTGGCCGGCCTGACCTGGTTCCCCGACCTGTTCAGCGTCGGTATCGACGTCTGCGGCATGGCCGACCTGGAGACGTTCTACGAGCACACCGAACCGTGGATCGCCACGGCCGCGGTCTCGAAGTACGGCCACCCGGTCACGGACAGCGCCGTGCTGCGGGAGTTCTCGCCGATCCACCGGATCGGCCGGCTCACCGCTCCCCTGCTGGTGGTGCACGGCGCGGACGACACCAACGTGCCGGTGGAGGAGGCCGGGCAGGTGGTCGCGGCCCTGACCGAACAGGGCGTGCCGCACCGGTTCCTGAAGTTCTCGGGGGAGGGGCACGACCTGCTCGACACGAAGAACCGGGTGACGTTCGTGCGCACCGCCGTGGACTGGGCCTGCGAGCACCTGGGCGTCGACCGCTCAGGTCTGTAGGTTCTCCTTCGCCCAGAGCGCGGCGCTGGTCCGGTCCTGCACCCCGATGCGGCGGAACACGTTGCCCAGGTGCACCTTGACCGTGCGCTCACTGATGCCGAGGGCACGGCCGATCTGTTTGTTGGCCATGCCCTTGGCCACCAGGAGCAGCACGTCGGTCTCCCGCGGTGACAGCGGTGGCGGCGGGCCGACCGCGCCCTCGGTCAGCAGGGTGCGGGCCACCCGGGGGTCGATCGGGGAGCCCTGCTTCGCGGCGGCCAGCACCCCCGACACCACGTCCTGCGGATCGGAATCCTTGAGCAGGTAACCGATCGCGCCGGCGGCGAGCGCGTCCCGCACCCGGTTGCGGTCGGAGAACGAGGTCAGCACGAGCACCTGGATCTCCGGGCGCAGCGCCAGGAGTTTGCGGGTAGCCGTCACTCCGTCCATACCCGGCATCGACAGGTCCATGAGCACCACGTCGGGGTCGGCGTTCTGGGCGAGCTCGACGGCCTGCTCACCGTCCGAGGCCTCACCCACCACGGTGATCTGGGGGTGGGCGTCGAGCAGTGCGCTCAGCCCGGCCCGCACCAGGGCGTGGTCGTCGACGAGCAGAACCCGCACCTTGAGGACGTCATCGGTCACCGCGAGATCTCCAGTCGCCATTGGGTTCCGGCCCCCGGAGCGGTGCTCACCAGGAGCTCGGCCCCGCCGGCGGCGGCCTGGTCGGCGATCAGCCGGACCCCGAAGTGACCCTCCTGCGGTCGCTTCATCACCGTGTCGAGATCGAACCCGACCCCGTCGTCCATCATGTCCAGCACCGTTCTTCCCTCGAGATCGTCCAGCGTGACCCGCACACTCTCCGCGTCCGCATGTTTCATGGTGTTGCGCAGGCATTCCTGGGCCACTCGGAACACCAGCTCCTCCTTCTCGGGAGGTAGTTGCAGCTCGTCCGGCACCTCGACCTCCACGGCCACGCCCTGGGCCCGCAACGGTGCGGTGAGATCGGTGAGCGCCGACCGGAGCCCGGCGTTGCGCAGGCTCGGCGGGTAGATGTCGACCAGCAGCGAGCGGAGCCCACCGATGCTCGAACGTACCGATCCCGCCGCCAGATCCAGCTGCCCCGCCGTCGTGTCGTCGTGCGCGGCCCGGGCCCGGTCGGCCGCTCCCGCCACCAGGAACGCACTGCCCACCAGTTCCTGCACCGCGCCGTCGTGCAAGGTGGCGGCGATCCGGCGGCGCTCGTCGTCCGAGGCCTGCACGGCCCGGGCCAGGTAGGCCTCCCGGTCGCGCTGTGAACGCCGCACCCGGGCCACCAGGGCCCAGGTCAGCGGGGCCTGGGCAACCAGCATGAGCAGCAGGCTGGTGAGGGTGATGCCGCCGAAGCCACGGGTCAGGTCACCGGTCCGGGCGGTCACGGCGTCGTAGGCGGAGTAGGTCTCGAACAGCAGGGTCTGGCCGTCGGCGGCCCAGACCGGCCGGTAGACCTCGAGCAGCTTGCGGTTGTTGGCGCGCTCGAACTGGTTCTCCGGTGCACTCAGGTCGCTGATCTCGGCCTTGGTGACCTGGTCGTCCAGCGCCTGCGTCTCCTCGTCGTCGAGCGCGAACCGCATGCCGATCAGCTGGGGCTCGTCGGCGTAGACGATTGTGCCGTCGGGCTTCCAGAGCTTGACGCGCACGATGGTGTCGCTGAGCAGCCGCTCGCGCACCGTGGTGTCCAGCTGGGCGAGCGCCGCCTGCCGGGTCGCGGTGTCGGCGTCGAACAGGTCGGCGCTGATCGCGGGCTGCATCACCGACTCGCCCAGCACATCGGTGATGGCCAGCGCGTCGTTCACCGCCTCCCGCTCGGCCGCGCGACGGGCCGTGATCGCGCTGGCCGCCGCGACCCCGACGAACACCAGCAGGGCCAGCACGACCACCCCTCCGACCAGCCGGCCCCAGTGGAGCGGCGACTCGGAGGGGTGACCCGCGCCGGCCTCGGTGACGCTCACCCAGGGGCCGGGTTCCGGCGAAGAACCCCCGGTCGGCGGCCCCGAACTCACCAGGTCCTCAGAAGCTGAACCCTCACCGGCCGGCTCGGTGCCCCGGCCCGGCCCGGCATCGGTCATGCCCGCATCGTCACTCCTGGCTCAACATGCTCACTCGGTGAGATCGTGTGCCTTCTTTGCGCCCTGACCGCCATGGATGCACACGATCCGGCCCGCCACCGGCAGGCCCCTTGCCCCACACCGGCGATCCGGCCGCCCGGGTGCCCTGTGCGTCCTTCATCGCCGAGGTGGCCTGGTGCGGCGACCCCGGGAGTCGGGCGTCTTCACTTTCGTGATCATGCGGTGTCCCGGTCTGCGGTCGGAGGTGCCTCCACCGGCCCGGGGAAGGTCTGCTTGATCACGAACAGGAGGGGACGACCACCGCACTAGTCGTCGCTGCCGTGACCGCCGTGACGTCCACCCTTGTCGTCACTGCCCTTGTCGTCACTGCCCTTGTCGTCACTGCCCCGGCCGCGGTGCTGGTGGCTGCCGTCGTCGTCCCCACTGTGACGCTTGTGGGTGCTGTGCTTGCCGTGGTCGTCGCCGGCGTCGTGGGTGGACGTGGCCCGGCTCGTGCTCCTCGCCTTGCTGGAACTCTTGGTGGAGGCGCTGGTGGAGGCGCTGGTGGTGGCAGTGGTGGTGGTGGCAGTGGTGGTGGCGCCGACCGCCCGCCGGTTGTCGTCGGCACCACGACCACCATGGCGCCGGCCGTGGTCGTCCGCCGACGCCGAGGGGCTGGAGGTGGCGGTCGTGCGCGGTGTCGAGCTCTCCACCAGTTGCACGTTGCTGGAGTCCACCGGGCGCTGGGCGCTCAGCGAGGGGTTGGCGGCGAGCCCGAGCGCGGCCGGGATGATCGCCGCTGCCGCAGCGCCACTGATGATCAGCATCTTCTTCATGTCGTCCTCCTGGGTGGCCATTCTTTCCGCTGGTACCCATTGACGGGGAGGACGAGTTCCAGTGGCTATGCGACAGAGGTACTAGGACCCGTCTGACCTGGGGTTTTACCCCATGGTCCTCTGGCCGTCGATGGTCTCTCGGATGATGTCGGCGTGTCCGGCGTGCTGGGCCGTCTCAGCGATCAGGTGCAGCAGCACCCTCCGGGCCGACCAGGAGGCGCCGGGCGCGAACCACGGGGCCTCGGGCAGAGGGTGGGAGAGGTCGAGGTCGGGCAGGCCGCGCACCACCTCTTCGGTGTGGGCGGCGACCTTCTCGTAGTGGGCCAGCGCGCTCTCCAGGGTCTCCCCTTCGAGCAGCTTCCAGCCGTTCTCCCAGAAGCCGGGATCGTCCTGCCAGTTCTCGGGCAGCGCCATCCGGGACGGCCCTTCGACGATGAAGCCCACCCACTGCTCCTCCATCGCGCTGACGTGCTTCACGAGCCCGGCCAGGGTGAGGGCGCTGACGGTGTGGCGTGCCGTGACCTGCTCGTGCGAGAGGTTCTGCACCGTGTGCCGGAAGAACTGCCGGCGCTCGGCCAGGGTCTCCAGCAGCTCGGTCGTTTCCCGATCGGTGCCATTCCCGATGGTCTCGGTGATCGACATCTCAGCCTCCGTGGGATCGCATGACGGACTCCCCACCGGTGTCCGTGGCAGCACCGTAAGAGGCCATCAGGTCGGATTCCTTCCGCTTGAGGCCCGCAACGCCGAGAGTTTTCCGGGATTTATTACCCGGGGCAGGCCGTGACTCACAGTCAGTAGTAGTGGAGTCTTTGGTCCTCTGTCTGGAGTAATCTGTGTCTCGTCGACGGCATAACCACCTCAACTGTCACGTTGTGGTATGGGTGCGGAGCACGGTGAAGTGCCCGCGTCTACCACGAAGGGCACTACGTTCAGGATCGCTGTTTCCCATGTTTGAGAACGCCAGCACCGCTGCGCTCGCGCAGTTCATCCCTGTTACCCCAGGCACCGTCCTGGAGCGGGGCCGGTTCGAGCTCAAGGTCACGATTCCGTCCAGCCGGTTCACCCGCAGCACCCAGGTCGACGTCAGCGGCAGCGCCACCGTCGCCTCGATCGAGCGACACCTCAGCGACCGCTACGGCGAGTGCGTCGAGGTCGTTAACGCTCGCTGCATCCTGCACAACTAGGACACGTTCGTCCTCGGCCGGCCACGGGTTTCCCCGAGGCCGGCCTCACGCATGTCCGGGTACGGATGTGTGCGCTCTCATCGCCTCGGCCCTCGGTGGCCGGCTCTGGGTGGCCGGTCTGGCGGCCGGTCCGGGTGGCCGGTCTGGGTGGCCGGCGAAACCAGAACGAGCTGTTCCCGCTGTGAGCGAAGCCATCCATGTGGCCCGTTGGCTCAAATAAGGGCTATCCAGGCCTTATCAATCTCCCGAACAGCTGCCACGAACGCCTCGGCTGCAGCAAGCTAGAACTGATCGCCGAGGACAGGAAGCCTGCGATCGGTACCGAAGGATGCGCCGGGGGCAGGATGCCCGAGTGTCCACATCGGGATCGCCCCTGAGGCGATAGGCCTGTTAACGTCCGGTCAGTAACACAGACGGGGCATAGCTCGATATAGAGCATAGTGCACCTCAGGTATCGAATCGGACGCCGGTGGGCACACCACTGACCGGCCGGTCAGGAACGTACGGGGTCAGCAGATCCGGCAGACGAGAGCGAGCCATGAGGTACGTCGGTAGACACCGGGCACCACGCCCCTTGTTGCTACGCCGCCCCATTGTCGGTGGCGTTGCGGCAGCCGTTGTCATTGCCGTGCCGTCCTGGGCGGTCACCGGTGGCCCGCTCCATCAGCCCACCGCTCCGGCCCGTGACTCGGCGACCAGCATCGCCGACGGCACCCAGTTGCCCGCAGCGGCCGACGGCGACCCCACGGACGATGCACTCGACGCCACGGACGTGCCGGCGACCACGCCCACCGGCTCCCCATCGTCCCGGTCGGGTACGGCGACGGACGACGACACCCCGTCCGAGGTCGTGGTGACCACGACTACGGACGCCCAGGGCAACCGGGTGGTGACGACCACCACACGCCCGGCCGTGAACAACGGCGATGCCTCAAACCCGGGGTCGACGACCAAACCGTCGTCGACCAGGTCGACCTCGTCGACGTCCAAGCCCTCGACCACGAAGTCGACGAGCAAGACCACGTCGCCCACCAAGTCCCCGACGAAGTCACCCACGAAGTCGCCGACCAAGTCGCCCACCAAGTCCCCGACGAAGTCGCCCACCACCACGAGCCCGGTGCCGTCCACATCGACATCGACGGACGAACCGAGCACACCGGCGGAGGAACCCAGCGCCCCGGCCGCCAACACGCCGGCGTCGGATTCCACCGGGAGTACCACTTCCACCGGAAGTACGACGAAGACAACTTCGGCAAGCGCCAGTTCAATCGTTGTTGCTCTCGCTGATCTCACCGACCCGGCCCATGTGCCGACGATCTTCTGACATCAGCACACAAGACGTCGACAAGGCTCCGGAAAGCTACTAGAGGCCGTCAGTGACACCTTTTGGTGTTACTGACGGCCTCTAGTACTTTCGGGCGCCAGAGCCGTACCTGACGGCCGGGAAGAACACCCGTGGGTATCCGGATCATGAATCCGGACACCACGAGCCCGGTCTGCGACCGGACCACCCGCGTCCCAAAACTTCCTACGGGTAGGTGTTTCCACTAGTGGCCCCCGAGAAGCCGAAAACCGCCGAGGCCACAGTGGGCCCCGGCGGTCACGGATTTCGGGTCGTCAGGATCTCAGTCCTCGTCGAGCCTCTGCTGTGGGATTCCAGCAAGCAAAGCCCGAACTTCCGACTCGCGGTAGCGGCGATGGCCACCGAGCGTTCGGATCGAAGAGAGCTTGCCGGCCTTAGCCCACCGGGTGACGGTCTTCGGATCGACACGGAATAGCGCGGCAACCTCAGCCGGTGTCAGCAGCGGCTCGGCGTCGGGCGATCGGGTGGTCATGTCAGCCTCCATGAACGGGGCGGATACCCCGGCTTCCGACATCGTGCCTTGTTAGGACACGTCGCGGGAACAATCCAGACGGATGATCCCCCATCAGGAGGAAGCATGACGTTGGTTGTGTACGTACGGTCACGGCATGGCACCTTACAGTGATCGAACCACGAATGTGGCCCATCCGACACGCCTCGCGGGTCGGTTCTAACGTTCGCTCTCGTGAGCACTCCCTCGATAGCCGATGTGTCCGCTGAACACCGGATGTATGCCCCTCAACCGGGCCATGCGGTATCACCCGGAACACATCAAACCCCCTCGAGGTCGGCGTGTGCCCCACTAAAGCAGCCATCACTGTGTGGAGCACCCCCGAAGCGCCCAGATCCATATTCTCAGACCCTGATGGGGACGAAGCGTCACGGTGCGGCTTCCGGGTGACGTCATTTCTCACAGTGACCCTCACCCCGGGTGAACCCCTCGTGACCACGAGCCGACCCCCCGGCGATCGCGACAACCTTCACGGGCGTGTTGCCCACGATTAGGACATAGCTATCAAACCACGCGCACCGATTCGTCGCTTCACGTGACCGTCATGTGAGACCGGACACTGCACGCAGAGGCATGAGCGACCGCGAGAAGTGACTCCCGGAGCGGCGGGGTGAGCGTCGTACGCAGGTTGCACGTAGGATGGAACACGCAGCACCGCGGTCGGCAAACGGGTTACGACTACCCCCTGGTTGGGTCAGTCGTTCCAACCGGGATGCCGGAACCGCACCAGACGATGTAGCGTTTGGCGTCACGAGAGACTGATGACCACTCCGGGGCCGCGCCATGTGCGCCTGCGCCGGGTCGACGTTTAAGGGGGTCGACGCCATGGGGCGCGGCCGTCAGAAGGCCAAGCAGACGAAGGTCGCTAGGGAGCTGAAGTACTACAGCCCCAGCACCGACTATGACGCCTTGCAGCAGGAACTCGGCACTCATGATCGTCGGCCGAGCCCGAGCATGCCTGTGGAGGACACGGATGCCGGTCGAGACGACGATGAGTACGACGAGTACGCCGATTGGGCATCAAACGGTCGTCACCATTGACTGAAGACTCGGTCCCCGGTATCCGCAGGGGTACCGGGGCCGAGTCTGTCAGGGCGACTCCGGGCGATCATCGTCCTCCTCCTCCGCAAGGCTGATCAGGCCCGGCGACGAGCAAGAACGAACAGCATGACGACACGCCACAACGAGGTCGCGTGTCCGCACGGAGCTTGAGGTGAACCCGGCAGCAGAACGTGCCGGGTTCACCTCTTGTCATGTCTCGCCCTGTCAGAGTGCGGTCCATGTCGCCACGCCGGCCCTCAGGCCCGGTAGTTCCCGACCAGACGCACGGCCCCACCGTCGACACCCTTGGTGCCCTGGACGGTGCCCTCAGCGGCTGATCCGTCGTGGTTTCCGACCTGGCCGAGTACCCAGGCGGGCAGACCGCGGCCGGCGAAGAGCTCCAGCGTGCGGTCGGCGGCGGCCGGATCCACCACGAGCACCATGCCGACACCCAGGTTGAACGTGCCCTCGGCGTCGGCCAGGGGCACCGATCCGAGTTTCATCAGCAGGTCGAACACGGGCTGCGGGCTCCAGGTGGAGCGGTCCAGCACGGCGCTGGTACCGGCCGGCAGGACCCGGGCGAGGTTGGCGGCCAGTCCGCCCCCGGTCACGTGTGACACGGCGTGCAGCTGGCCTCCCAGGGCCTGTGCGGCCGCCAGGACGTCTGCGGTGTAGATGCGGGTGGGCTCCAGGAGCTCCTCGCCGATGGTGCGGCCCAGTTCGGGCACGTCTCGCTCGAGCGACCAGCCGGCCAGTTTCAGCACGCTGCGCACCAGCGAGTAGCCGTTGGAGTGCATCCCGGACGACGCCAGACCGATGACCACGTCGCCGGCCCGGACCCGTTCGGGTGAGAGCACGTCGTCGGCCTCCACCACACCGGTGGCGGCCCCGGCGACGTCGTACTCGTCGGCCGCCATCAGACCGGGGTGCTCGGCCGTCTCACCGCCCACCAGTGCGGTGCCGGCCAGCTCGCAGCCCTTGGCGATGCCGCTGACGATCGCGGCGATGCGCTCGGGCACGACCTTGCCGACCGCGATGTAGTCGGTCATGAACAGTGGGCGGGCACCGCACACCACGATGTCGTCCACGACCATGCCGACCAGGTCGATGCCGATCGTGTCGTGGATGTCGAGCGCCCGCGCGATGCCGATCTTGGTACCGACCCCGTCGGTACTCGTCGCCAGCAGCGGCCGCCGGTACGACGTGAGAAAACTCGCGTCGTACAGCCCGGCGAAGCCGCCCAGGCCGCCCAGGACCTCGGGGCCCTGGGTGCGCTTGACGGAAGCCTTCATCAATTCGACCGCGCGGTCGCCGGCCTCGGTGTCGACACCGGCGGAGGCATAGGTCAGGGCCGTGG